>JAFTJI010000054.1 GCA_017456495.1 Lentisphaeria bacterium
CCGATTGCAATCAACAGCGCAACAAGAAAAATTGCAGCATAATTCCTGAGCATTCTGATTCGTTCAGCGTCGATAGTCGCTTTAATACTTTCCCGGTTGACTCGCAGCATGTAGCTCATTGCCTGGATCAAGCCGTTTTCCCAGCCCTGCTCTTCCGTTTCCCCCTTTTCCGGAATCATACGGGGCAGATTTCTGCGTTTGATATCTTCCCGACGGAGAACTTCCGGCAGACACTCCTGCTCATCTCCGCTTCCCGGAATTCCGCTCAGAATGATCGGAATGACAGCCTCCAAACTGTTGCCGTGGGTTTCAATAAAATAGGAAATTTCCCGGTTGACCCATTGGGACTGGGCTGATTCAACAGAGCAGAGAACCAGCAAATATCTTGATTCTCTGATCGACTGTTTGATATTTTCTGAAAAATCTTTTTCCGAAACTTCAAGATCCCGTTTGTCCAGAAAGACCGGTTTGATATGTTTTCCATCCTGAGGCAGCAGAGATTCATCAACTTTTGCAGAAGGAATTTTAGACCGTTCCAGTTTTTTCTGAAGATAGTTAGCCGCCGGAGAATTTTTCCGGGAATAACTGATAAAGGCGTAATATTTGTATTCTTTCACTTGTGCATTCATGGTATATTCCTCTAATAATCAAATTACCTCACTAATATTTTTATTATATCATGTCAGCAGAAATTTTCAAGTTAGCATATATTAATTTTTTTCAATGATATACCGCAAACGGGGGGTGATCCTTAAGGCTGACATCATGAATACACCAAATAATTTTCCGGTGCGGCGGCACGCTGATAAGTAACTGCGGGCTTTCCGAAGAGCAGGATCGCACCGATCCTGTAACCTTTGGGAAGTCCGAGTTTCTTTTTTAAACGTCTGTTCCATTTGAATGCGTGGACCGCGAAGCCGCTCCAGCAGGTTCCGACCCCGAGAGATTGGGCGTAAAGATCAAAATAACTGAGTGCGATCCATGGATCCGCTTCTGCACAGGGGGCGTTTTTCGGGACAAATGCCGCGATCATGTGGGGCGCATTCCGGAAAATCACATCTTTGCCGTTCAGAACCTCTTTCATATACCGTTTGAATCCGGGATACATCAACCCCATCAGACCTGTCCGGATATAAAATTTCAACGATTCTGACATCTCCCGGCGGAAATGTTCCATCTCTTCTTTGTCATCGACCATGCGGAAGATAAGATTATGCACGTTGCATCCGGTGGGCGACCAGGCAAGGATCTTTTTCAGCTGCACCAGGGTTTCCGGGGCAAGATTTTCGTTTTCATACTGCCGGATGCTCCGCCGCTGACGGACAAGGTTTCCCATCATTTCCGGCGGGGGAAGTTCCCCGATGGGCTGACACTGTTCCGGAGTGACTCCGTGACAAGTCAAAGCTCCTGCGGGACAGACTGCCAGACAGTGCTGGCAATTCAGACAATATTTTTCCAGTTCCGGCGCAAGAGAGGGAAAACCCTGTTCATCCGGTTTCAGAACTTCCACGATACAATCGCGGAAACAGGCTCCGCAGCGGAGACATTTTTCAGGATCGACCTTGATCATTTTTCCACAAACTCCTGTTCGCTGATGCCATGGATCCATTCAAGCATCCTCTGATTGGAGAAATCCAGATTGTGTGTGATGGTATCAAGCGCATAGATCGTCGGATCAAACAACGGTTTTTCTCCGGAGAAAGTGCTGGCGAACCATGCGGCAGGCAGGATCGTCCAGCGGGGAAGTGTGATCTCCCGGATCTTTTTCCCCGGCAGATATTCTGCCGCAAGCTCCCGGTAATATCGGGAAAGATCCGTATATTTTGAATCCAGAACCGTCGCACCTTTCCCCCCTGCCTCCGGGAGAAGCATTGCACCGTGAAGTGTCCGGCAGACATTTTCCACATGAGCAAGGGGCCAGCGGTTTTTCCCTTTCCATTTGCCGAAATGAAACAGGAACGGCGAGCTTTTCAGATACGCCACAGCACGGGGCGTTATGGTGGTGTCGCCGTTGCCGAAAACAACACATGGACGCACGCAGGAGAATTTTTCAGCAGGCAGATTTTCCGCAAGCCACTCTTCTGATTTGATCTTGAACTCCGGATAAGGATTTGTCACGCCGTGATCAAACGTGAGCTGCTCTTCCGTCTCCCCGTGAAAATCATGCAAGCCGTAAACATCAGCTGTGGAAAGATATACAAACCGTTTCACATGATTTTTCATGGAAAGATCTGCAAGATGTTTGACTGCCTCGAAGTTGGCAAGACGGAACCGTTCCCGCCGTCCGGTATCGCTTGCAAGTGCCGCAATATGAACGACATAGTCGTAAGTTTCATTACGGAAAAGTTCATTGAGGGAGTTCAGGTCATAAAGATCGGCACGGATCGCTTTTGCGCCGGAGTTGGTGAATCTCTCTGCGACTTTATTACGGATCATTCCGGTAACTTCAAAGCCGCGTTTCATGAAATATTCCACTGCATTGGAGCCGATATAACCGCCTGCACCTGTAATCAGAATTTTTGTCATGACGGGATCACCTGAAACTGTTTTGCCAGCCGTTCGATCGTTTCCACTGCAAAGCCAAGCTGTTCCAGTGAGTGTGTTGCCATCACATTCAACCGCAGACGGCATTTGGAAGCGTTGACAGCCGGTGTCGTTCCGATGTTGGAGAAGATCCCGGCTTCAAACATTGCCATCTGAAGTTTTCCAAGTTTCTCTTCATCGCCGACAAGGACCGGAATGATGGCAGAACGGCTGTTCAGAGTGTTGATCCCCCGTTTTTCCAGTTCGCTCTGGAAGAAATCACGGTTCCGGATGAGGTTTTGCAGATGTTCCGGTTCCTCTCTGACCACGCGCATGGATTCCAGAATCGCCGCGACCGTTGCCGCCGGGATCGCGCTGGAAAAGAAGGTGCTGCGGGCATAGTAGCGGAAATAATCAATAACATTCCGCTTTCCGGCACAGAAACCGCCGACACTTCCCAGAGCTTTGCTGAACGTTCCGTAGTGCAGATCCACTTTGTCACGGACACCAAACCGGCTGGCTGTTCCGAGTCCATCCGGTCCGACGACCCAGAACCCGTGAGCATCATCGACCATCAGCATACAGTCATATTTTTCTTTCAGCCGGACAAGTTCATCCACCGGTGCGAGAGACCCTTCCATCGAAAAAACACCGTCTGTCACGATCAGTTTTCCCGGTTCGGCGGCTTGTTTCAGACACCGTTCCAAATGGGCTGGGTTCAAGTGAAGATACGGCACGACTCTTGCTCCGGAAAGTCTTGCACCGTCATAAAGCGACGCATGGTTGGAGCTGTCGCAGAAGATGGCATCTCCCGGACGGCACAAGCCGGAAAGTACGCCCACATTTCCGGAATATCCGGCGGGGAAAATGATAGCGGATTCCGTTCCGCAGAACTCTGCAAGAGCTTCTTCCAGTTCCTGATGCAGATCGGTCGTCCCGGCGTAAAGCGGCGGAGAACCTGCTCCGGAACCATATTTTTCCAATGCTTTACACTCCGCTTCGATGACGCGCGGATGCCAGTTCAAGTTCAGAAACGAGTTGCTGCCGAGCATCAGCATATCTTTCACTTCTCCGGAGGGAAGTCTGACTTTTGTAACAGGTTTGACCCCTTCCAGCAAAGTCATGTGCAGACCGTCAAAGTAAGCGGGCGGGGCGGAACGCAGTTCCTGTGCCAGAAGGTCTGCTTTCTCTGTCAGTTTCTCGCCTGTTTGAAAACACCGTTCAAAAAGAGATTTCATTGGAACACCTCCCGGTAATATTGTTTGGTTGCGGCAATCCACTGCCCGGGTGGGATCTCCCGGTAATCCGGCGGCGGAGATTTCATGATGCCGCCGTTTTTGAAGCGGATCCCGGAGCCGGAAAAATTGCCTGTTCCGATCCTGATCCCATCTGCAGAACACCCTGCAGGGACAGCATAAAGAAGTTCATATTCCCCAACGCCGCCGATCAGAAGAAACTCTTCCGGAAAGGGCAGCGGTTCATGTTCCGTATAGGGGATCGTTTCGATTTCAATGGAAAGCAGCGGATCCAAACGGCGGAAATTTTCCAGTGCATCAAAGAACCCGCCGCTGGTATCGGTGGCAAAAAGTGCATGAGCCGGAACAGGTTCACGCAGTTCGATCCTGGGCATTTCTCTATGGAAAAATGCGGCAATATTTGCATCGCCCACACTGCCGGAAAGATAAAGATCAAAAGGGATCTTCCGGTCCGTTTTCCGCTGAACAGGAGCAGTTTTCACAGTTCCTCCGACAGTTGCGATCCAGCTCCACGGGGAGGAACAGCCCATATCGCCGCCGATACATTTTGCACCGTAATGGTTCAGGACAGATTCAATACCGCGGGCGGCATGCAGATAGAACTCTTCCGGCTCGGAATCATCAATGTTCCAGGTCTGAATAAGAAATTCCGGTTTGACGCCGCATACAAGAAGATCGGAACAGGCAGCGGCTGCCATATTATGTCCAACGGTTTCCGGCGGGGTGTTCTCAAAGAAATCTTCTGTTTTGGAAAAACTGTCCATGGAATAGAGCATTTTCCCGAAAAGTTCTGCATCGGAAAGGAACGGGGATTGACCATGGATCCCGGAAATTTTTTCTATCATCTTCTGTTCATTCATTATGATTTATCCTTTTTTTCGCAAATCAGTTTCAATTTCCGGGGCGAAAAGTCGATTTTCAGCGGGAGTTCCCCGTGGGGATCGCCGTCAAATTCCAGCGGACAATCTTTCTGACACTCCAGGAGCGTGGTTCCTTTGACAATTTTCAATGTTCCGCCCGCACCGCCGTGATAGAGCTTCGGCAGGATCTTCAACCAGCCAAAACGGGAAAGATCCTGAAGATACCATAACACATATTCATCATCTTTCAAGTCGGGCAGTTCGATTTTTATTCCTCCGGCAATGTACGGCATCCGGGTGAACAGCAGATGATTGCAGCGGGACAGCGTCTCTGTTCCGTTCAGTTGAAAATCCCATTTCCGGTTGCGCAACAGTGCTTTGCACAATGAAAGCAGCGTTCCGAACCAGTCACCGAACAATGGACGGAGTTTATTTGCTCCGGCAGCGACTTCCGCCCCCATTCCCGGGTTGCAGGAACAGAAAAACGGTTTCCCGTTCGCCCGGAGAACCGGAATTTCCCGGCTGAGTCCCACCGAAAGGAGTTCAACAGCTTTTTCCGGTTCGGTGGGGATATCATGAAACCGGCAGAAATCCGGACTGGTTCCGGTGTAAAGAACCGCAAATTTTATTCCCGGATCAGGATTTTCAAGCACTCCGGATGCAACGGCATTGATGGTTCCATCCCCGCCCACAGCGGCAATGATATGGACTCCCGAAGCCGTTCTTGCCAGTTCATACGCTTCTTCTATGTTGGAAAGAATATGTTTCTGATATTCCAATCCCTTTTCATCAAGAGCAGAAAACAGCCGGTTCCACAGCTTTTTTCCGCTGCCGCCGCAGGAGGATGGATTCATCAGAAGCAGAAGTTTCATCGGTAGATCCCCATCCGTTCATAAACAGGGGTCGGTTTCCCGCACTTCCAATCACGGATCAACTCTTTTGTCTGTTCCCACGGCAGAGGCGTTTTCCCACCGTTTGCCGCGACGGCTGCGGAAATCTCTTCGGCATGAGCGCAGCAGAGCCATTCACAGCTTGGGATCGGAAATGCCTGCCGCATCCGTTCATAAATGCGTTCGTACGGCTCTTCCTGAAGATTTCCGAAAGAGATATTGACGAACTCGCAAGGCTGAACTTCTCCGGAACAGCCCACATAAAAGCGGTCGATCCCGCCGGCGGTACAGCCCAGCATCTCTTCCGACTCTTCAAAGACTTGAGCGGTCAGGATCGGCGCATGTTTTTCAGCGGAGGAGTTGTATCTTTTCTGAGCTTCGCAAGCGATCCGAACCGCCTCTTCATGCCGTGCCGTATCAAAATTGCAGCCGCCCCATTTTCCGCAGGCTTTCGGGTGGATCAGCTGAATGTAATCGCACTGATTTTCCGCAGCCAGAGCCATGATCCTGTCGATCTCCCCGGCAATGATCTGGTCATCCGTCAGAACAGTATTGAACCCGATGAGGATCCCAGCCTCCCGGCAATCCCGCAGGAAGTTGAGAGCTGTCTCAAAGGAACCGGGAACTCCTGTGAACGCATCGTGCGCCGCCGGATCAACAGAGTGAATGGAACTCATGATCCCGGTCACTTCCAACTCTTTCATGCGGGCGATCTTCTCCGGCGTTGCACTGTGCCCGGTGGAGTTGACCCAGACTTCCAGCCCTTTTGTCTCTTCCAGAAGAGCTTCCAGCCGTTCGAATCGGAGCAGCGGTTCGCCCCCTTCCACGGCCCAGGCGGCAACACCGCTCCGGCACAGCTCCCGGACACTCTGCTTCATCTGTTCCAACGGCATTTCCTTTGCCGGATCGTGCCCCTGATAACAGTGCGGACAGCGGTAAGTACATGCTTTTGAGATGGACCAGACCACACTGACCGGGCGGGGCGGTCTGGCAGTCAATTTATCTGCCATCGCCGTAAAAAAGGCTTCAGACGGATAGCGCGGCATGTAAAAATCAAGTTTGTATTCGCCCGTTCCCAGTTTCAGAAGTTTATGTTTGTAAAAAACGCCCGTGAACTTTCCTGCTTTCCATAAGACAGGAATGGAACGGAATCTCCATGCACAGACAAGCGACATCCGGACATAGAACAGAAATTTGGAAAAACCGGTTATGAATCTACTCTTTTTCATCGGGATACCACCTGAACAGAAGAAAAATCATAATAACAGCAAAGACCCCAAAGAGTCCTGCCCGCGGGAAAAACGGCAGCAGTGCAAAACAGATCCACCAGACACACAATGCACAATTCCAGCAAGTGGCAGGGTGATATTTCTTTTTTCCCAGCAGATAAACCAGCCGGTTGAAAATCAGGACCGATGCCATTGCAAAAATAAGCACCAGCGGAAGATTTTTTGCGATCCGGGCAAAATAACCGAGCCCGATGGTGTAAACCATGGAGATACACCAGTGGAGCGGCAGGGTCACATCATCGGAAAACAGCGTTTGAAGCGTGCGGATCCCGCTCTTTTCATCGCCCTCTTTATCTTTATAGTAACTGAAAGAACACATGAGGAAATGGGCGGGAAGAATCAGCAAAGTCAGCATGAGCAGTGCTTTCCAGGCATCGGAGTACATTCTTCCGCAGGATCCGGCAAACCCGTAAAACGCGCAGCAGGTGATCGCCATTGCATAGATCAGGCAGTTCAGAACAGGAACTCTTTTCAGCTTGGAGTAGCAGAGATTCAGTCCGCCGCCGATAGCGAGAAAGAGCAATGCCCATGGGGTAACAAAATACGATGCCGCAGCAAAAAGGATCATGAGCGTTGCTGAAAGTGCCAGTGCCGGTTTCGGAGAAAGTTTCCCGGAAACCATGGGGCGGTGCGGCGCATTGATCCTGTCTTCATGCCGGTCGCACCAGTCACTGAAAATCTGATTCACTCCCCAGGCAAGAAAGCCGACGGTCAGGACGACTGCATCCCGCCATGTCCAGACATGCTGACAGAAGAGTGTATGAGCAAGCATAACTCCGGCAAGAACGGTTGTTCCTGTGACGAAGCAATAATATAACCTCATGGAACGCAGATAGTAATAGAGAAAACCTTTTTTCATAAAACACCGTCATCCTGATGATCGCAAATATTTCATGGTTAACATAACATGAAATTACCGGATTTCAAGTTTATTTTTTTTATAAGAGGCAATTTCAAAAGTCTTCAAAAATGGCAGAAAATTCTTGTTGCGATCTGCAAATGGAGCGTTTTCGGCTTGTCCTCCATAGCTTCAGCGAAGGAGGATGGTAGCCACGCTCAAACTACCATTTCCAACTCATCA
>JAFTJI010000008.1 GCA_017456495.1 Lentisphaeria bacterium
AATGAAACATGTTCCTGTATATCTCACTCTTTGTGCATTGCCGTTTATCCTCCCGGCGCAGAATAATGCTGTCTGGGAAGAGTATTCCGGAAAATTGGAAAAACGGATCCCGGCGTATGGAAAAAATACCGCAAAGGAAGTGCAAGAGCGATTCCGTTCTGCGGGGGAAGCCATGCCGGAAAATATCATCTTCCGGATCCCGGCGACTCAAAAACAACCGAAAGCTCTTTTCGTCACCGGGCGGAACTATTACCGTCTTTTGAAAGGAACCGGACAGCGGGCGGGAATGGCTTTTGACCTGGCTCCTTATCACTATTTTTCAGATTCAGGTTATCCACGGCTGCCACATCTGCAAAACAAAAAATTTGCATTGGAAAGCGATACCGAGTTTTTCAAGCTGTTGAACCGGGGGAATTACGGTTTACTGGTCACCGGAACCGTCGGACACAGGAATCCGTTATTGCTGAATAAGAGTCTCCCCGAAATTCAAAAAAAGATCCGGAATGGTTTTTGCTGGCTTGAGATCGGAGATATCAAGACGTCGCCGATCCTGAAACTGTTCCCGGGAAAAGAACGGAAAACTCCGGTTTATACCGCACCGGACGGAACCGCGCTCTTTGTCAAAAAAATCGGCAAGGGAAAAGTCGGCGTTCTGATTTTACAGAATCAGCACAACGAAGGCGATTATTTCCGTATTTATGAAGCGATTTCCATCATGACAGGAACAAATCCGGGGGTTGCGCTGACGCTTTCCGGAAATCAGTTTTTCCTGCGGGGGAAATATCCGGCAGGTGAAGTAAATTACATTTTGGAACTTTACGACCCGATAACAAAAAAGCGTTTTTCCGGCAAAGGCAATACAGCATTCTGTAAAAATTTGAAGATCACTCTTCCGGAAAATATTCCTCTGACCGACTATCTGGCGACGCTCTCTCTGTTCGACCGGAATGGGAATTATATCACTGGCTGCGGAGGAAATTTTTCTCTTTCAGAAAAGGGAAAAATCAGTGAAATCCAAATCATCACACCTGCCAGAAAGGATTCTGATTTTAAGGCAAAAGTCAAACTGAAAAACCATTCAGGAGGAACCATTGAACTCCGTTTGATGGATGGACAGAAACGGTATCTTCCGGGGAAACAGATAAAGGAGATCCCGGCGGGAACAACTGCGGCAACTGTTTCCGCAATGGTTGATTACATATATTTGACCACAAATATCGGCTATGCGGAAATCACCTATCGCCCAGCCGACGGAAAAGCCGTCTCCGTGAGCAGAAAACTTTTCACGATCCCATTCTCCGTTGCAGAACAGCATACCGATTATCATCAAATCATGTGGCTGCTCCCCAAAGATATGAATGATTTGGATTCCTTCATGGAACATGCCCGGAAATTCGGATTTAATGCGCTCTGTACCGGATATTATTTTGATGATTCTGATTATCAATCCCGGATGGAACTTCTCAGCCGCTGGGGAATGCCGGTCCATCTGGAATATATCATGGCAGACAATTCTGTTTTCGGGAATTTCGGACTCCGCAACAAAGGAAACAAGCATGTTATTGATCTTGGCAACCGATATGCCCGAAGAAGTATCAGAAATAAAACCCGGCACAGGGCAGAAGTTCTTTCCCGGTTCGGGATCGCGGGATATGCCTGCAGTGAAGAGATCGGGCTCGGCGTCGATGAAACCTGTTTTCATCCGGCGGTACAGTATCTCTTTGGAAAATGGAGCATACAGAAATATAAAACGTTGGATGCTTTGAACCTTGCCTGGAGAACGGATTATAAATCGGAAGAACAGATCAAAGGCGTTCTGCTCGCAGATGTCCTGAAAAAGAAACCCGAAAGCCCCGGACAGTGGATCGACTTCCGGATGTTTATGGAAGAGATGTACAATTCTTTGATGGAAAATGAATTTTTTGGTTCATTTCAGCTAAAAGCACCCGGCAGCGCGGTCGGTTATAATGCCGGACCTTATGTGGATGTTCCAACACAGGGATTGAACGCTGCACGGCTGGGAAAAACCATCAACTACGCAATCGAATACCTGCCCGGGTTTCTCGGTTTCAATATGACTCTTTCCAGTTTCGATATGCTGTCATCACGGAAAATCCCGTACCTCTATTCTGTGGTCGGATATCCCAACGCATATCAGAAAACGGATGCAAACTATGATTTCCGGATCTGGTACACGCTTCTTCACGGCGGACGTGGAAATGCCTGGTTCAGCACGCTTGATGATGACTGGTATTCCAAATTCACCGCAGACGGCTCGCCCAGCGGAACGATGAAAATGATTGCGAAAAGTTCAGAAGATGCCCGGAACGGTCTTGGAAAATTTATTATTGACTCTCAAAAAAGTATCAAAGCCGGGATCTATTATTCCAGACGGTCAAGATATTTGCGGTATTATCTCCAGCAGAGACTATCCGGGGACCCGGAAGCGGTAAGAAAAGCGGAAGCAGCTCTGGCAGATGCAGTCAGAAAAAATCCGGGGATTCTGGACTCATCCCGGGGAGACAGTATCGGTTTTGCTCTGACAGACAAGGCGATCTCTTATATGAAGTCGCTGGTGGAAGATGTTGGAGAACGCTGGGATCTTATTTTTGAAGATACGCTTCTCTCGGGCGAATTGGAAAAAAATTATAACGTACTGTGTCTGCCGGCTGTTATGGCTCTCTCAAGAGAAGAGATCGCGGCACTGGAACGTTTTGTAAAAAACGGCGGTGTTATCATTGCGGACACCATGACCGGTTGGTTTGATGAAAACGGGAACCCGAATCCGGAACGGAAAAGATTGGATGCGCTCTTCGGGCTCAGACGGGATTCCATGACACTTCCAGTCTTCCCGAAACAGAATGTAAAGCTGAAAAACGGAAAAGTCGTCACGGTCTATCGGGGGGAATTGATCACCGCCCTGCCCGGTGCGGAACAGGAAGAGAATGGTGTTCTGATCATTCACCGGACAGGCAAGGGAAAAACGCTTTACCTGAACGGTTATTTCAGCGAAAAGAAGCTGCATCAGCTTCCTGAAATTCCGGCAGAGATCCGGAAAACCGTAAAATCATTGTTCCCGGTTCCTCTGCTGAGAACGTTTTCCGGAAGCAAAGAAACGCCGGGGATCGCCGGAGTGGAAATCAGCCGTTTGACTTGCGAAAACACTATTCTTTACACGTTCCATCGCAGATTCACAAAAGATCAGGACAATATCACGGAGCTGCGGTTTGACAGGAAATATCACCTGTACGATCCCAGATCCGGAAAATATTTGGGATATACTGACAGACTCAGCTTCACGATTCCGGAAATGGGACGCTTGAAAGCGATTGCGGCTTTGCGCCATAAAGCAGAACCGTTCAAAATCGTCCGTCAGGGTACCTGCGGAACGGGTCGGATTTTCAGAGGGACGATATCCCGGGGCGATTCCTGCAAAGGTTCTCTCTACTCCATCCGGATATACCGTCCGGACGGCACGGAAGAACTCCGGTTCAAAAAGAATGTCAGCGGCAGTTTCACCATTCCATTCCTGCCGTCTGATCCGGAAGGAAAATGGAAATGCACCGCCAGAGATGTTCTGACTGGCATTACAGCAAAAACATATATTGAAATATATTAAACGGGGAGACTTTTACAATGTTAAAGAAAATCACAAAATTTTCTCTTGGAGCCATCGCCGGAGGCTTGCTTCTGACGGGCTGCATTTCATCAGAGAAAAAACAGACATCCAACGATTATAACTACTGGGATCTCGGTGTTGGCGGATACGGTTCAGGTCTGGTTGGAGATATCACTCATCTGGACCGTGCAAGAATGGATTGGCTGTACATTTGTTTCGGCAACGAACCTGCGAACAAAGCAAATACTGAGCGGCTCAACAGTTATCTGAAGATCAATCCGAAACAGAAATATGTGATCCGTCTCTGGCCCATCTTCCGGCATAAACGCCCCGGTTCAAATCAAGTCACACCTGTTACTTTTATGGATTATCTTTACATGCCGGGGGTCAGGGAACGGCTCAGAAGAAATATCAAATCCCAGGTCAATTCTGTCATGCTCCACATTTCCAATAAAGATGCAGTGTACGGATTCACTTTTCTGGAAGAGAACCCCACGCACTTTTCAGATCGCGGGGACCGTCTTCCGCTGAATGCCCCCCTGCCCCGGGATATGGTGTATTACAAAGCACAATATGAAAATGAGACCGGCAAAAAGCTGGTCAACTGGAACGAAGATGCCAAACGCTGGTGGTGTGCAAAATATCTGCAGGTGACCAACGAAATCAACAGTTATATCAAAGAAGTTTCCGGCGGGAAACGGGTTTTCATGTATTTTCTCTCCCACACGCGGACGACAGAATTTCTTGCACCCGGCGAAAGCGTTATGGGACCTATGGTCATGACGTTCGCCATGAAAGATGTGATCGGGCACGGAGCAGACGGTCTGTTTGCATTCCCGACCAATGATTATTATCTGAAAAAATGGCAGGAAATCACGGCGAAGCTGAAAGTGCCTTACTTCTCCCAGTTGAGCGTGGGCGGTCAGATGCGCCTGCCCTCATGGAAAGATTCTCTTGCTATTGCAAAGAGCAAATCAAAAGAGAATCTCGGATACTTCTTCCATGCGTTTGATGATATCCGCGGACAGTGGAACGATGCTCCTTACGGAAAAGGGGATCCGATGATCGTGGATCAATTCGGAAAAAAATACCGGATGCACTGTGCGGCAGAAAATGTGGGAATGGATGTGATCCGCAAAAATTTTGCACCTGTTCTGCGGTTTGACCATGAACTGAAGAATCTGAAAGTCAACAGTTATGCACCGGTTTACTGCATTATCAGCAATCCGGCAGACGATTCATGGTTCCCGGTTTCCGAGAAAGGAAGCGGAACGATGAAAAATATCAGGATGACAATTGAACTTCCGCCGGAATTTGAATTGCCGATACCCAACAATCCGTATCCGGTCAATATGACATTGGAAGAGCTTCAGGGCGGCGAATCAACCGTAATAACCTGGTGGGTGCGCCGGATCAAAGAATCCCCTGACCCGGATAAAATTTTTGTCAGGATCACAGCCGCGCCGGAAAATGCAAAAAAGAGTGAAGTCTCTTCCGATAAAGGAGTTTTCCGGATCAAAGCTCCGGTTTTTTATCCCGTCAGTGTCTCCGGAAACGTAATCGACCACATTGATTATGATCTTCCGTTCGGGATGCGGGGATTTGATACTGAGATAACCTTGGAATGTACTGCAAGAAGCTGTGTCCGTCCGGCTATCGCACTCCGGGGCGACAGAGTGGTCTGGAACGGAATGCTTCTGCCGAAAGACAAGCTCAGGTTTGCTCCCGGGAAAAAGGCATATCTTCTGAGAAAAGGAAGTAAAAAATGGGTCGACGTCTCCAAAGATGTTCTGGGCACAACGCCCGGAATCGTCAAAGGACGGAATCTGTTTATCTATACCGATGAAGATCCGGTGATCAATACGAGACAGAAAGCGAAAATCAGTTTCCGGATCATCAGCAGAAAACGAAAATAAGGGAACGAGCCCATGATGAAAAAGATTTTTCTGGCACTTAGTGCAGCCTGCGCTCTCTTTCAGATGAACGCGGAAGAACCTCTTCTGGAAGTGATTTTTGCAGATCCGACGACGTTCTACAATCCCAAGGCTGCGGAGAATGTGACAACGTTCAAGCACAAAAAGGTGTTTTTCTCCAAAAGATATCCCATGTCGGCAATATCTGTGGAAGAGTACGATGGAAAGAGTGCCGTGCTTGTCACAGTCAGAGCAGCGCGGGACAATTCCCAGCCGGCAATGCTCGGCGTTGTTTGTCAGGTCTATAACAGATCAACGAAAAAGATGCTGTCCGGCGGCATGGCAGTTAAACGGGTCTCTGAAGATTTCACAGATTTGCAATTCAAAGTCTATCCCGGGAAATTGCTGCCGGGAACGAAAGAGTTCCGTCTTCTTTTCTACACTGTTGGAAAGAAAGGAAAGATTTATCTGGAAAGCATAAAAGTTATTCCATTTTCCTCAGGGAAATAGAGTCATTTTTTCTGAAAGCAGCCCATGCGGGGAAGTCAAAGACCTCTTTGCATGGGCTGTATCTTAAAAACAAATCAAAGTTTTTTCAATTTTCGTTATATTCCGACTTGAATTTTTGAAAAAAAGCGTTATATTTCAATGGCAAACGGAGGTTTAAGGATGAACAACACTTTCATTGACGAATTTATGGCCAACTTCAAGTTTGAAGGGCTCACGTTTGACGACATTTCATTGATCACGCAGTATGCAGATTTTCTGCCCGATGAATCAGATGTCTCCACCAATTTTTCCCGCAATATCAGACTGAACATCCCGTTCGTCTCAGCGGCAATGGACACTGTTACCGAAAGCGAAATGGCAATTGCTATGGCAAAGCTCGGCGGTATCGGTGTGATCCACAAAAATCTTGCTCCTGAAATCCAGGCTGATGAAGTCCGCAAAGTAAAACAGTATCTTAACGGTTTTATCCGCGAACCCATTTGCTTCAATCAGGATCAGACCGTGGAAGAAATGCTGAATGAAAAGGCTGCCAAGCAGTACTCCTTCTCCGGCTTCCCCATCGTGGATAACACTGGCAAACTGGTGGGACTCGTCACCTCCCGCGATATCAAATATCTGACAGACTACAATGTAAAACTCAAAGATGTCATGACTTCCAAGTTGGTCACTGCTCCCGATGGAACAGAGCTGGAAGAAGCTTATGACATCATGACAAAGAATAAACTGGCAAAACTGCCGACTCTTGATGCAAACGGAAGACTTACCGGTCTTTACAGCTACACAGACGTCAGAACCATCATCCGCAACATTGCACCGAACTACAACAGAGATGCCGGACACAGACTCCGCGTTGCGGCTGCGATCAGCCCCATGGACTGGAACAGAATCGAACTTCTGCTTCAGGCTGGCGTTGATGCTCTTGTTATTGATACTGCTCACGGACACTCCAAGGGCGTGATCGAAACTGTGAAAGAACTGAAGAAACGTTCCATCTCTGCAGATGTCGTTGCAGGAAATATTGCTGCAGGCGATGCAGGAAAAGCTCTTCTGGATGCCGGTGTGGATGCGATCAAAGTCGGTATCGGACCCGGATCCATCTGTACGACACGCGTTGTTGCAGGTGTCGGTATGCCGCAGGTTTCTGCGATTTATGAAGTCCGCAAGGCGATCGGAGATGAAGTTCCGTTGATCGCAGACGGCGGAATCAAGCAGTCCGGAGACGTTGCAAAGGCTCTGGCAGTCGGCGCACACTGCGTTATGATGGGCTCTGTTCTCGCTGGAACCATGGAAAGCCCCGGAGATAAGATCATCCACCACGGCAGACGTTATGTCGTCTACCGCGGCATGGGCAGCCTGGAAGCGATGAAGACCTCCAAGGGCAGCCGTGAACGTTACGGTCAGGCTGATGTTGATGACACCAAGAAGCTCGTTCCGCAGGGGATCGAAGGTATGGTTCCCTTCCGCGGAGCTTTGTGGGAAGTTGTCCATCAGTTCACCGGCGGTCTCCGTTACTCTCTCGGATATTGCGGAACCCGCACCATCCCTGAACTCACAGCTCGTGCAAAAATCATCCGCGTGAGTGCATCCGGTTTGAAGGAAGCTCATCCCCATGACATTCTTCTCTCCAAAGATGCTCCCAACTATATGGCGGATAACTGATAAGCCAAAGGAAAACGAATGGCTGACAAAAAGCATATTCTTTGTATCGGCGCCGGTTATGTCGGTGGACCGACGATGGCGATGATCGCGGCAAAGTGTCCCGATTACACCGTAACCGTTGCCGATATCAATGAAGAGCGGATCGCAGCTTGGAACTCTGATGAGCTTCCGATCTACGAACCGGGTCTGGATGCATTGGTCAAACAGTGCCGCGGCAAAAATCTGTTCTTTACAACAGATGCCATATCAGCCATTCGGGATGCTTACATCATCTTTGTGAGTGTCAATACCCCTACGAAAAAATTCGGGACCGGAGCCGGGAAAGCGGCGAACTTGCAATACTGGGAACGGTGTGCAAGAATGATTGCTGAAAATGCGGACGGTCCCCGGATCGTAGTAGAAAAAAGCACCCTGCCCGTCCGGGCGGCGGAAATGATCCATAAGATCCTGCAGGCAAATACCAACGGTTATGAATTTCATGTCCTATCCAATCCTGAATTTCTCGCGGAAGGAACAGCTGTCAAAGATCTGGAAAATCCGGACAGAGTTCTGATCGGTTCCATGCGGACTCCGGATGGACACGAAGCGATGCAGGCTCTTGTTGATATCTACGCCCGCTGGGTTCCCCGTGAAAAGATCCTGACGACCAACGTCTGGAGCAGTGAAATGTCGAAGCTCATCGCCAACGCCATGCTTGCTCAAAGGATCTCATCCATGAACAGCGTTTCCGCCTTGTGTGAACGGACAGGCGCAGATATCAGGGAAGTTTCCCATGCAGTTGGAATGGATTCCAGAATCGGCGCAAAATTTCTGCGCCCCGGAGTCGGTTTCGGCGGTTCCTGCTTCAAAAAAGATATTCTGAATCTTGTTTATCTGTGTGAAACCTACAATTTGCCGGAAGTTGCGGCATATTGGGAACAGGTCGTCAAGATGAACGAATACCAGGAACGGCGTTTTGCAGAAAAAATAGTCCGCTCCATGTTCAACACGATCTCTGATAAAAATATCACGATGTTCGGTTTTTCGTTCAAAGCTGATACAGGCGATACCAGAGAATCTCCTGCGATCTACATTGCAAAAATGCTTTTGGAAGAGCGTGCTAATCTGACAGTTTACGATCCGAAAGCTCTTGAAAATGCCAGAAAAGATCTTGCCGGATATGAGAATGTCAAATTCTGCGAAGATCCGTATGAGGCTGTCAGGGGAGCGCATGCCGTTGCAGTTGTTACTGAATGGCAGGAGTTTGCGCAGTATGATTATCAAAAGATCTTCTCTCTGATGGAAAAACCTGCATTTATCTTTGACGGACGTAATATTCTGAATCACAATGCCTTATTTGATATTGGGTTTGAGGTTTATCCTCTCGGATGCCAGGAACTCACTCACCTGAAATAACAGCGGAGGGCTTTTTCATGAGAAGATCACGGGAAAAAGGTCAGGTGCTCATGGAATTTGTGATTTGTCTGATTCCTATTATTTTTGTTTTCTCCGGACTGATCCTTGTTGCAGTTCTCGGGAGAGCCAACGTTCAGAACACGATCCGGACGCGCAGTGCGGTCGATCTGGGCAAAAATCATGGAAGTGCCCGTGCTGAAGATATCCTGAGCTGGGATTACGGAAAAGATCAGGTTCCCTTTACAGGCGATGATAAACCCAATAACGGCGCACAGACTTACTATTCATCCGAAGATATGACGACTGAAAAATATACGGTTTCTGATACGTTTACAAATACACTCAATTTAAGGGATGTTTACAATGCGGGTTACACGCTGCAGCTGCCCGGACAGGCAAGTTTTGTGATTGCGGCAGACCTGGTCGGTTCTGAAGTTTCCGTTGATGATATTCTCTCCGCAAAACAATTGAGTTTCTTTTCACGGATGTTCCAGATCTATCTGAAATCATTTCATGTAGACATCAAAGACAGAGCTTTTATGCCGAAAACAAAGGATACGAGATATGAAATCTCCACAGATTAATGTTGCTCCGAAAGTCATGACGCTGGAACAGGCGGTCGAATGGCGGAAAGAGCTTCAGAAGCAGGGAAAAAAACTGGCTGTGACCAACGGCTGTTTTGATATTCTTCACCGGGGACACGCAGAGTACCTGCAGTCAGCCCGGAATACTGCCGATGCACTTCTTGTGCTGGTCAATGCGGATGCCTCCATCCGACAGCTGAAAGGTCCGACCCGTCCGATCTGCAAGGAACTTGACCGTGCATTTCTGCTGGCATGCCTGGAATTTATTGATGCTGTTGTCATTTTTGATTCTCAGAGATGCAACAAAGAATTGGAAGCATTGAGCCCGGATGTTTACGTCAAAGGCGGTGATTATACTGTTGAAAAACTGGATCCCTCTGAGCGCAGTGTTCTGTTTGACTGCGGTGCAGATTTTCAGTTTATCCCCTTTGTTCCGGGTTACTCCACAACAGCAGTGATCAAACTCTGCGAAGGCGGGAAATCATAAGAGGAAATAAGATGGTGAAATATACGGTCAATCAACTTCCGGCGAACCATAAAGCCGGAATCATGCCCACGGAACAGGAATGGGCAGAAGCAAATGTTCTCAATATTGATGATTTCCGTCCGGAAGGATCCGATGCACGCCCCGAAGTAAAATGCCGCGTTCTGTATGATGCAAGCGGACTTTATCTTCGTTACGCCCTGAAGGACCGCTGGGTGAAATGTACTGCTAAGAATTATCAGGACAGTGTTTGCGAAGATTCCTGCGTGGAATTTTTCGTTGAACCGGTTCAGGGAAAAGGCTATATGAACTTTGAACTGAATGCCTGCGGTGTGATGCTGCTTTATCATGTCATAGACTGGACAGAGGTCGGGGATGCTTATGCTGATTACTATGCAGTAGGCGATTATGCAAACGATGCGGTCAAACGTTATCCGACTCTGAAACCGGAAGAAGTTACGGAAGAGATTACGGATCCGTGCAGCTGGGAACTGGGCGTTTACGTTCCGTTCTCCGTTCTTTCCAAAGAGTTCGGGCTAACTCTTCAGCCGGCAAAAGGGACTGTCTGGCACGGAAACTTTTACACTTGTGCTGACGGAACGAGTCACCCGCGCTGGGCAGCATGGAGCCCGGTCAATGTTTTGAATTTCCATCTCCCGGAATGTTTCGGTGAGATCATTTTCGGATAAAACCTAAATTAAAATACAGGAGCCAACATGAGCTACACAATCAATTCACTTCCTGCCGGACACGCTGCCGGAGTTATGCCCACCGAACAGGAATGGGCTGGTGCAAACATTCTCAAAATCGACAATTTTCAGGAAAAGAGTTCCGACAGCCGTCCGGAAACCCTCTGCCGTGTTCTTTATGATGCAAACGGACTTTATCTCCGTTATTCTGTGAAGGACCGCTGGGTGAAATGCGTTGCCCGGAACTATCAGGACTGTGTTTGCAAAGATTCCTGCGTGGAATTTTTCGTTGAACCGACCGGAGGAAAAGGTTATCTCAACTTTGAATTCAATGCTTGCGGCGTGATGCTGCTTTATCATGTTGTCGACCACACAAGAACCGATCACGGTTTTGCTGATTATCATAAGGTCGATGATTTTGCAAACGAAGCAGTCAAACGTTACCCCACTCTCAAGGCTGAAGATGTGAACGAAGAAGTCACCGATCCCTGCGATTGGGAACTTGCAATGTACATTCCGTTTTCTCTCTTTGAAAAGGAATTCGGCGCAAACGGCATTCCTGCAAAGGGTACGACCTGGAGAGCCAACTTCTACACCTGTGCAGACGGCACGAGCCATCCGCGCTGGGCGACCTGGAACCCCATCAAGATCTTCAACTTCCATCAGCCGGAATGCTTCGGGGATATCATTTTCGGGTGAGAAATGGAATCTACTCTCATTACAAGTGCGAAAAATCAGCGTTTGAAACGGGTTCTTTCCCTGCGGGAACGCAAAGAACGCGATAAGGCAGGATTGACCGTTCTGGAAGGCTACCGGGAACTCACCCGTGCCCTGGAAGCGGGGATCCATCTGACGGAATGCTGGTTTGCTCCGGAATTATATCTGGGCGAAAATGAACCTGCGCTGCTGGAAAAAGCTGCGGCGCAGGGGGCAGAACTCTTTGAAACCACCGGACCGCTGCTCTCCAAACTTGCCTACCGTGACAGACCCGAAGGTTTGATCGCTCTGGCAGAGATGCACCATATCGGTCTGGAAGATATGCCGGTTGTGGAAAACGGGCTCTATCTCGTTGCTGAAACCATTGAAAAGCCGGGGAATCTTGGTTCCATGCTCCGCAGTGCAGATGCAGTCAATGCTGACGGCGTGATCATCTGCAACCGTCAGACAGACGTGTTAAACCCTAATGTGATCCGTGCAAGCACAGGCGCGATCTATTATGTTCCAGTTGCAGAAACTTCCAGCGAAGAATGCGTGGAGTGGCTGCGGAAACACAATATCACCTCCATTGCGGCAAGTCCCCATTCAACAGATGTTTATACCGATTATGACATGACCAAAGGTATCGCCATCGTTGTCGGTGCGGAACAGTACGGGCTGACGGAATACTGGATGAACAGTGCAGATGTCAACGTTCAGATCCCCATGCTTGGCAAGATGGACTCTCTGAACGTTGCGACAGCGGCGACGATTCTTCTTTATGAAGCAGCCAGACAGCGCGGGTTCAAAAAAGGATGAAACTGATCGTCATAACTGGTCCGACCGCCTCGGGAAAAATGGCGTTGGCAGTAAAACTTGCCCGGAAGCTGAACGGAGAGATCATCTCTGCAGACTCCCGGCAGGTTTACCGTGGGCTGGACATCGGATCGGGGAAAGATCTTGCTGAATATGGTACCGGAGCCGATCGGGTTCCGGCGCATCTGCTTGATATTGCAGATCCGGCAGAGAAAGAACAATTCTCTCTTGCAGATTTTATGCGTGAAGCAAAGACGGCGGCAGCAGATATCACTTCCCGGGGAAAAGTTCCCGTGGTCTGCGGAGGGACTGCGCTTTATCTTGATGCGTTGATCCGGGGCTATGAACTGCCAGGAGGGCCTGCAGACAGAGAGTTCCGGGATTCTGTAAAAAACATGTCTGCAGAAGAACTTTCCAGACAGAGAACGGATCAGGAAAAACTGATTCTCGGTGAAGAACAGAATCCGTACCGGAACTCCCGGAAACTGGAAATTCAGGCATCCTCCCAGAAATCTGCTGAATCCGGCGGAAAGATCCCGGATGCAGAATTTCTTATTATTGGAGCTTACCGCCCCCGGGCAGAGATCCGGGCAAGAATCGAAAAACGGCTGGATGAACGGTTGGAACAGGGGATGATGAATGAGATATCCTCTCTTCATGATTCCGGTGTTTCCTGGGAACGGATGGAAGCGTTCGGACTGGAATATCGGGAACTTTCGGCTGTTTATTCCAAAGGGGTTTCTCTGCAGGAAGCACGGGATTCTCTTTTGATCAAGATCCGTCAGTTTGCAAAACGGCAGGACACCTGGTTCCGGAAGATGGAACGGGAAGGATTGGAGATTTACTGGACACCGCCGGAAAATATTTCTGGAGCGGAAGATCTTTGCCGGAGATTTCTTTCCGGAGAAAAATTACCGTTACCGGAATTCAAGCTGGAACGGAATCCGAAATAAGTTGTCCAACCTTTTACACAAGGAGGTTGTTATGAACAAATTAAAAGTCTACTACTGGTCAATCTGTCCCCATTGCCGTGCCGCTATGGAGTGGCTCAAACAGCATGGCATCCCGTTTGAAGCGATCGACATTGAAACTGCGCCGTCGACAGTTGTTGATGAAATCATAAAAATCAACGGCGGTGACGACTGGGTTGTTCCCACCATGGAATACTGTGGGAAATGGCGTCCGGGGGAAGTTTTCAATCCGGTCAGGCTTGAAGCTGATATGAAGGCTTGGGGCTTGTTGAAATAACTGCAGCAAATCAATTGAAATATTCGCACGGACAGTATGGGATCGAACGCAGAAACCGCTGTCCGTATGCTTTTGTAACGATCCGCCGGTCAAGGATCACAATGATCCCGCTGTCCGTTTTGCTCCGGATCAATCGGCCCACCCCCTGCCGGAATTTCAGAACGGCATCCGGGATGGAATACTCGTTGAAAGGATGTCCGCCGCGCTGTTTGATCTCTTCCATTCTTGCCTCGATCAAGGGATGAGTCGGCACAGCAAAGGGCAGTTTTGTGATGATTACATTTGACAAGGCATCGCCGGGGACATCCACGCCGGTCCAGAAACTGGAAGCTCCGAAAATCACAGAGGGATGTCCACTGTTTTTAAATTCATCCAGCATTGCTGTACGGGAAGTTGCTTCGCCATGCACAAGCATCTTGATTCCCAGAGAGTTGATCCGGTTCATCAGGGCATCGGCACAGAATCTCAGCATGCTGAAGCTGGTGAACAGAACGAAAGCCCTGCCGCCGGTGTACTTTACAAAATGGTAGATCCGGTGGCAAGCCTCCTGAATAAAATTCTCTTCATTCGGCTGAGGCATCTCTTTGTGGGGCAGGAAAAGCTTCACCTGTTTTTCATACTGGAACGGAGTATCAAGCACAAAACCGCTGCCTTTGCAGAATCCGGTTCTGCGGAAATAATAATCCAGAGACCCATTGACCGCAAGAGTTGCACTTGTAAGGATGACCGGTTTTCCTTTGGAAAAGAGAGTTTTCCGCAAGATTGCCGGGATATCCAATGGGGCGGCAGTCAGTTCTGTTGTCGGATGAACAGCCATTCCGGACGGCTCCCTGCCCTCAGTCCAGTACACATGATTTTCATACTGCATCCCGACAAAGCCTTCGATTTCGGAGCGGAGAGATTCACACCTGTCAAGCATGGAATTCAACTCCATCCGGTAATCAGAATCGTCCTGATCTGCAATGAAATTTTTGAGTTTTTCAGATAATCCCGCCAAAGCAGGAGAGAGTGGATCCGGATATTTATTTGCCTTCAGGATCCGGAACGTTTTTTCTTTTGAATCATCCACAAGATCATAGAAGGTTTCGAAGAATTTTTCAGCGGCATCCATAGTATTTGCAACGGAAGCTCTGATCTCCATCGCACTTTCCCCGGGCTTGGTCAGCAAACCGCGCCCGCTGGAGGGATTGAAGAGACGGTTCAGGAATTGCCGGACACCGCCGGATGTTACGGAGTGTCCCAGATGATTGGCTGCAGAATCTTCCAAAGTATGAGCTTCATCAAAAACGACCGCGCAATAATTGGGCAGCGGTGTCGTTTCCAATTCTTCCAAAGCACGCATCTTCAGATCCACAAAGAACAAAGCATGGTTTGCCACAACGATATCAGCTTTATCCCATGATTTTCTTGCGTTCCAATAGAAACAGCGGTGGAACATTTTGCAGGCAGGTCCCCGGCAGTTTCCGGCTTCCGTGCAGACTGCCGACCAGAGTTCATTGCTGACATGGAAATCCAGGTCGAACCTGGAGCCGTCTTCGGTTGTTTCTGCCCACTTTGCAATTTTCATAAGATCACCGCTCTGCCCCTGCGGAACATAAAAGCTGTCGCGCCCGCCGCCAAGAGCCATGGTCAATCTGCGGCGGCAAAGATAATGAGCACGCCCTTTGGCAAGAACAAAGGAGAAATCCTTTTTCATCAGAGTTTTCAGCAGAGGAAGATCCTTGTAAACGAGCTGTTCCTGCAAATTGATCGTTTCAGTCGTAACAATAACCGGTTTATGACAGGAGAGTGCCATGTGGATCGAGGGGACAAGATACGCAAAACTTTTTCCGATCCCTGTGGGAGCTTCCACGCAAAGATTTTCGCCATCTTCAAAAGATTTTGCGATCTCAACAGCCATTTCGGTTTGCTGGGGACGTTCTTCATAGGGACGCCCGCCATGTTCTGCAGCTTTTTTCAGGGGGCTGTCTTTTGAGAAAAAGAACTCTGTTTCTGCGACACAGACAGGTCTTTCCCGTTTCGGCGGCGCAGAAGCATGGATCTCTTCTTCGAGATTTTCCATATCTTCCACCTCCTCCGGAGAGGGTTCTGGCGTTTCATCAGAGTATTTGGACAGCGTAACCATTGAGAGACCTTTTTTATCGGATAACTGTTCGGAATATAGCATTGTTTTATGAAAATTCAAAGGAAAGAAGCAAAAATAAATCATAAAGTTCCAGACTGGTGAAATTTGGGCTTGAAAAACAAAAAGACAGACTCTATATTATTTCAGCGAGCCAGAAAAAAGGAGATAAAATCATGAAGCCAGTTATGTGGAGTTTCGGAATGCAGAGCCGTCCGATGTTTCATGTCGGAGACGATCCGGATATCAAAGGTGCCGTCCGGACTGCCAAAGAAGCCGGAATCAAAGATGCCGTCATTTTCGGCAAAGATCATACAGGTTTATGCTTTCATCCGACAAAGTTCGGTGTTGAGCATCCTTTGACAAAAATCAACCTGACAGGAGAAATCACGGCAGAACTTCACCGGAACGATATGCGTGCATTTGCCTATTTCAATCTTGGAATGGATGGTGAAATGGGCAGAAAACACCCGGAGTGGCTTCAGGAATGCGCTCCGGGAAAATTTCTGATCACAGCGGACCACTTTGCAAATATTTGTGTATTCGGCGATTTCTTCCGCCAATATGCAATTCCCGTTTTGCTGGAAATGTTCGAAAATTATCAAATTGACGGACTGTTTCTGGATACGATGAACGCATTCGGTTACTGCTGCTGTCCGAACTGTAAAAAAGCGTTTGAAACAGAGACAAAACATCCCCTGCCTCTGCCGGAAGATGACAAAAATCCTGATTGGGAGATTTATGGACGCTGGCAGTATGCCCGATCCGTAAAATTTATGAATGAGCTCAGAGATAAGGTTCTCGCAAAATATCCTGATGCGGAGATCATCTTCAACCATATCGGCGGACCGAATTTTCCGTTTGCGATGCCCGGAATTGAAGAGGGGATCGTCTCCTGTGATCCCCCTGATTTTTATCCGTGGGTCTCACTCTACTCAAGTTATCTTTCCTCCCTGAAACATGGCGGAGATATTTTCATTGAACGCTTCGCCCGCGGCTGGGGAGACCGCTGCGATCTGAGCAAAAAAACACTTCAATACAAATGTGCGGCGATCTTTGCCCACCGGCAGAGATTCTGTGTCGGAGACAGAAT
>JAFTJI010000055.1 GCA_017456495.1 Lentisphaeria bacterium
AGGAAATACCAGAATGCAGGCTCGATGTGCTGTGATGAGAAAGATGTTATTAATTCTCCGGGGAATGGTCATAGCCGATAAAGAATTTGATAAAAATTATCAAAATATTTCAAAATCGGCTTGACTTTAAGCAAACCATCTCAAAAGGGCTTTTTCCCCTCCTCAAGTAACAACCTTTATTGGGAACAGAACATTTATTTTTTTCCCCACGGGATGAAGAGAATATGTCCGCCGCCATCGTGTTTTTCCAACAGATGCCAGCAGAAGGACCAGCTGTCGCCACGGGGAGTTTCCATGATCTTGATAAACGGGAAAAATTCCCATTTCACATCTTTCCCATAACGGTGGTAAGAGAAGAATTTATACAGCAATGAAAAACGGCGGGAGTCGTCATCTTTCATATTGAGGTAGACGGCACCGCCCAGGAGCCGGTGGTCAAAGTTCTCCGGTCCGGTTTCTGCATACCAGAGAGAGCCAAACGGTAAAATTTTCATTTCACTTGTTTGAAAATCCTTGGAGTAATCATAAGAGAAAAGGAGCGGCTTGAAAATGTTGATTCGTCTCCGATACTTATTATTGATATAATCGAACAGGTAAAACGGCACATCATGATACCGGTTTTCTCCATAAATGAACAAGGGCCACAGCCAGAGTTCTTTGTAATTTTCTCCGATATCTATATCTGCAAACGGATAAAACACATGATGTTTTCTGTTAGAATAATGGTAGAGCAGCAGACCGATATTCAGCCAATTCAAGTGACCGGGCTGATATCCGAAAGAGACCAGGGGAGAGAGGAATTCTGTTCCCTGCGAGTTGGATTTATAATGTGCCAGAGGAATCAGCCAATAAGATTTTTCCTGACTGTCGGAAGCGTTGATGAAGTTCAAAAAATAAAACCAGTCGTTCCCCTGTCCGTAAATCGGAAAAATCAGAAACATATCGTTTTTTTTGAAGAAATTACCGATCCAGAGAACCTCTTTATTTTTATAGAACAGCGGAAGCAGGGCATAACTTTCGTATTTTCCGCTGTACCATGAAGCCGGAAATACCCATAGGAACTCATCATCTTTGATGAACAGCGGCAACAGCCCGTACCCGGTTTTGCTGAACCGTAAAAATGGTCCGAACCAGCCTTCGTCTTTCAGAGTATTATATGCACACAAGGGCCATAAAATGCCATGATTTCTGCCATCTTTATGATAAAACGGGCGTACCGCAAAACCACGGTCGTCAATGTCGATCAAGGGGAAAAGAATGGAGTGTTTGTCACCCTCCTGATAATACAAAGGCCAGAGGTTCACGCCATCGCGGTAAAATCCACGCCCGGAAAAAGGAGAGTTGCGCATCATCCGGTCCCCGCTGACACAGCCGGTCAGGAGCAATGCCCCCAGAACAAAAAAGAGTAACAGACGTTTTTTCATTATTTTCTCCCGATGTTTTCCAGAACGGCTTTGGCATGGGGATTCCCTTTGTCACTTGCTTTTTTCATCCACTTGATTGCTTCTGCCGTATTTTTTGCGACTCCAATGCCCCGATAATACATGATTCCGAGAGAGTACATTGCGACCTCATCCCCCTGCCCTGCGGCTTTCTGATAGAGCTGAAACGCTTTTTTCGGGTCAGCGGGAACGCCTCTGCCGAAGAGATAAAGAGCTGCAAGATCGCATTGTGCTTTGACAAACCCTTTTTCCGCCGCCCGGGTCAGCCATTCGGCAGCAGCTTTATAATTCCGTTTTTCCGAAGGGCCATTAGCATACAGCGAGCCGAGCAAATATTGTGCATCAACATTCCCTTTTCCGGCAATGCTTTTGAGCAAACGTTCCGCTTCCTCAAAATTTTGCGGAACCTGATGTCCGAACGCATAACAGATTGCAAGCTTGATGATTGCTTTTTCATCCCCTTTTCCGGAATCTTTCTTCAACCGGTCAATATCCACTTCCGGCAGGATCCGGGGCATGGGTTCAGATTCCAGCAGGGGGCGTAATGCTTTCCCCTGCGGGCTGGTAAACCGTTCCACTTTCGCGCAATATTCATCCGACGGCGGATAGGTCCATTCATCAAGTTCCTGTTTTACAACTTTTCCGAGATGGAAGGTCAAAACAGTTTCTTTGATATAATGTTTTCCGAATATCCGTTTGTCCTGCGTATTGATCCGCCACTGCCGCATATTGAAATAGAGCTTATCGTTTTCCAGTTTCTGCCATGACTCAAATCGTCTGCCTCCGTTGGAAAACATTTTATTCCGGCTGACATTATAGCCAATATAAACGACTCCGTTTTTGCTTAACTCGTCAAAGATCTGCTTTTTTGTCATTCCGGTATAATCTTTTTCCGGCACGACACTTGCGCATCCAGTCAGCAGAACTATGAATAATAAGAATAAAAGTTTTTTCATTCTAGAAATTCTCCTGAAGCACTTTTTTCTGTAAAATATACTGTCCATCAAATAAAAATTCAAGTGATTTGACATTTTTTTCACAATTTGCAGATTAATTGATTTGATTTTGACATATTACAGTGTATCTTATGGCAGTTATAAAGAGAGAGAGGTTATTTTATGGAATTGTTCAATTCAAGGAATTACAAGCCGGGAAGTGCAAATTTTGAAACCTATTTTCTGGATTTTTCACAGGATATCGTACAAGTCAAACCGACCAAAAAGCTGTTTTTTTTCTATGGAATTTTTGCAGTCATCGGATTATCCGTCATGCTCCTGCCGCTTTTTATCAAGATGGAACCACGGGAAACGATCTGGATCACCCTGATCTTCGGATTCATATTTCTGGCAATCGGTGCGGGCGGGATCATAGGAGCAAAACGCCGCTGTTATCCTTTGATTGATTTTCATGAAAAAATGTTCTATCCTTTGGGACGGAATAAGGAAACTTTGCCGGATGCGATTCCCAAAATTCCGCTGAACGAAGTTGAAGGGATCGGAATAACTTCCAAAATGGTTTCCGGCGAAAAAAATCATTATCGGTGCTATACCTTGAGTTTGAAATGTACGAAAAACAGAGAATTTCTCCTGCTGAATCACGGCGCAGCCAAAGCATTTTCCCGTGATGCCGGCAAGCTCAGTAAACGGATGGATCTTCTGATTCAGGGCGAAGATGCAGAAGCAAGACGCCGTGCGGACAATACCAAAGCAGCACCGTTCCTGATGATCTTCAGTCTGATCTGGATGGGATTCAGCGGGTATATGCTCTGGCAAATCTGGAAAGTACAGGAACTCTTTCCGAAAATCTTTATCGGTGTTTTCATACTCGTCGGCTTGATCATGTTTCTCTATTCTCTGATCCTTCTGCTGTTACGGAAGAAAAAGAAGGAAAACAAAGAGCCGGAACAGACGGACGAAACAAAAGCTGAAAACTGAGGTTGAGATTTCTTGATCAACCGGAAAAGCGGAGGAATGTCAAGATGAAGCTTTTCAGACAATTTTCTTTGCTTTTCTGTTCTTTCTTTGTGATCCTCCTTGCCGGCTGTTACGGGATCCCCATTGACTGGGATGCCAAAGGGATGACAAAAGCTGAAGTTGCGGAATATCTGGCAAGGCATGCCTGTCGCAGCCGCTGGAGCGGAAACCGGTTCGATATCGAAATTCAGGAGAGAGTGATAAACACCTATTCCTTCCGGAATGCACAGGAAGTAATGGAAAATCAGGCAGTTATGTCCGCCGATCAATGGAGATGTGATTTCTTTCCTCAACGGCATTGGCTGCTCGGATGGAACGGATTGTTTGCCCGCTGGCTTTATTATACCATAGAGTTCAAAGACGGCAAGGCTGTCAGACAGGTAAGACATGATGGCTTGCCTTATTTCGTCAAAGGTCGTGCCGGGCAATCCCCGTTCCCGCAGATCCCGCAGAATTTTCATCGGGTCAGCAAGGATATTTACCGTTCCAATCAGCCGGATGATGACCAGTTTGAATCGCTTTACACCTTCAACGGAATCCGTAGTGTGCTGAACCTCCGGGAGAACAACAGCGATAAAAATGCGATCAATGCAGTCAATAAAAAATATAAAAAAGCACTGACTTTATACGAGATTCCTTTGAACACCGGAAAGATCACGGAACAGGATCTGTATAAAATCCTGACGGTTATCCGGGATGCTCCGAAACCGCTTTTGATCCATTGCTGGCATGGGAGCGACCGCACCGGATGTGCCGTCGCTGCATACCGGATCGTCTTTGAAAACTGGAGTGTGGAAGATGCTGTTGCGGAGCTGATGAAACCGGAATATGGACATCATAAAAATATCTATACAAACATCCCGGAACTGTTACGCAAAGCGGATTGGAAAAAGATCAAAGCTGAGATTCTGTAAGATCATTTTTTCGCTGGTGTTCTGAAAACAAGAAATTTCTGAACCAGGAAATTGATACAGAAAAGGACAATATCTCCAGATGCTTTCAAGAAGACTTCGTTGCAATTCTTGAACAGGAGAAGTGCTCCTTTTGTAATACAGAAGGATGCCAGCATAATGAAAGAACAGAGAAGGATATATTTCATAAGGGATTTAATATCAATATGCCCCCCGGATTTCCTGAAAACAGCATTACGGTTCAGCAGGTAATTCACAAACGCAGAAACACATCTTGCCAGAGCGACAGAAAGAAACAACTGTTTTTCTTCATAGAGACAATAGAAAAATAAACTGAACAGCCCAACATCGACCAGAAAGGAGATAAAACTGCTGCATGTAAAAAAGATAAACTGCAGGAAAGAACCGCCGAGAAGGATCTTGTAAATCAGCCATGAATCCTGAATCGGACGGAAATGGGTTCCGGAGTTGTTATTTTCATAAACCGTGGCAATTTTGACTTCTTTATACGGAATATTTTTGATTTTGGCTTCCCAGAGCATTTTTGTTTCATACTCAAACCGTTCCCCGGGGACGTCCACAAGATATTTCATAAAATCAGCAGAAATCCCGCGCAGCCCGGTCTGGGTATCAGAAAGCCTCCGATCCGTCAGCATCCGGAAAATCGAACAGGTCAAAGTATTTCCGAATTTGCTTTTGAACGGAACATTTTTCTGCTGAAAATCCCGGCACCCCAAAACCAGGGATTCCGGTGATTCAACCAGAGCATCCATACAGCGGGAAATATCTTTCGGCAAATGCTGTCCATCACTGTCAGCCGTAATTACACCGGGAATCCCATGTTCCAGACAATAGGAAAAAGCTGTCTTCAACGCCCGTCCTTTCCCTTTGTTTTCTTCCTGTCGCAAAAGAACAACATCGGAACAGGAGGCAGCCTCTGCAAAAAAATGACCATACGTTCCGGGATTACTTCCATCATCCACGATCACAATCGGATTAGATAAAATTATCCGCAGGTCTTTTATCAATGCAGGCAATTTTTCCGTCGGTTCATAAGACGGTATTATGATTGCTATTGAAGATTTATCCATAATATAAAATATGAATCCTTCTCTTGACTGTCTCTCTCCGTAAATTTTCTTTCAGCAAATATATTGAAAAAGAAAACAACTGCCTATAGTATAGCATAAGTTCAAAAAAATTCAAGTATTGTTTCTGTGAAACATTTCTGTGTACGGAACTGTCTAAACTACAAAAAACAATCCCCCTGAAAAATCTCTTTTGATCCTTGAGGAGGATAATATGAAAAAAATAATCATCTCAGCCCTTGTTTTTTCTGCAGCAGCCATCCTTACAGCAAACACGTTGTACATCCGGGATTTCCCATTCATGCGGAAAGCAAAACTTAAAGGGACTCCCGGAAAAATTGCCGCAATTCCTCTTGATCTCAAACTTTATAAAAATACAAATGACCGATATACAAATATCAGGATCATCGACAGCAACGGACGGAATGTTCCGTTCTCGGTCAAAAATGTTTATCCTCTGCAAAACAAACACCTTTATGCAGTTTATCCCTCCGCAATGACTGATTTCCGTGTCGATCAGACAACAAAATCCGCAGTTGCGGAGTTCGCGATCAATCCGGAGGGATACATCTCACGGCTGACATTTCCGGCTGAAAAAGAGATGAACGGACAGAAAATCTCGCTGGTATTTTTTGACGGAAAAGGAAAAATGATTTCCGGTCAAAAAGATTTTCTTCTGAGAATACCCGATGGCAACTCCGATATCATCACTCTTGATATTCCTCCGGTCAAAGCCCGGAAACTAAAAATATCTCTCACAGTTCCGGATTACCGGAATACGAAATCAGCAAAACAATTTCTTGAAGATATCTCCATTGAACAGAAAGTTTCCCTGAAAACACCGGGTTTACCGCAGATCATGGAGATCGCCCTCCCGGAGATCAGCCGCATCAACAAGGGAACCCTGACTGAGATAACCGTTGATGCAAACCGGGTCCCCTGTACCGAACTGATCCTGAAAACCGATAACAAAATATTCAATCGTTACATAGAAGTTTTCTCCCGTACGCAGGAAAATGAAAAATGTATTGCCTCTCAGAATTTCTCCCAGAAAGACAAAGGGATCCCGCTTCAGGAAGTCCGCGGTGATTACTATATCGTCAGGATCTTCAATGCAAATCGCGAACCGCTGCAAAATATCCGTCTGCTCTGGGAAGTCAGAAAAAAAGTCCTGATGTTTATCCCGCCGGAAAAGGGAGATGTCAGGATCTACTACGGCGGAAATGCCAAGACTCTTCCTTATGATATAGAGTATGCTGAACGCTACGGTCTTCCGCCGCAGGTCTATGAACTGGAAGAAGAAACATGGTCCCCGGATTATGAACCGCAGATCCCGACGATCAACCTCTATAAATATTTCCTCTGGGTCATTATTTTCATTGCGGGGATGCTGCTCTTTCTGACGATCATCCGCATGATAAACAAAAACAGAGACTGGGATGACGAAAATAAACAGCACAAAGATTAACTCCGGCTCCAATTTTTTCATTGAGTTTTGAAATATACAGAAAAAACAGTTGAATTTTTACAATTCAGCGTGTATATTGGACAAAAACTGTTTATGGAGGCTTTTTTATGGGATTTACTTCCGTTTTGTGTCTGTTCCTGCTTGCAGGTATGATCTGTATATTCAAGAAACTCAACCGGATAGAAAAGTTGCTGAATGACCGGCCCACTCCGGAAACAGAAAAGAAAAAAACTCCGGAAAAACCGGTTCAAAATCATTCTGTGATCTATCAGGAAAAGCCGCCGGTTCCATCTGATCCCCCGCCGCAGCAGAAAATAGAAATGCCGCCCATTCAGGACTTGCCGGAACAGACAAATACGGATGAATCGACCTTGTTGAAAAAATTCTTCACCTGGCTTTGGAGAGGAAATATCAAGGATAAAGAAAATGTTTCTGAAGAATATGCTGTTGCGACGACCTGGCTGATCCGTGCCGGTGTGATCGTACTGCTGTGCGTAATCGGATTCTTCCTGAAATATTCAATTGAAAACAATCTGATCAGCCCGACAGTCAGACTGGGGATCGCATACCTTACAGGGATCGTCATGTTTGCAGCCGGAACATATCTGGCAAACAAGAGGTTCCATCAGCTTGCAGTTGGGATCCAGTCCATAGGGATCATCACTCTTTACATGAGCTCTTTCGCAGGATTCTGGATTTATAAACTCCTGCCCGCTGAAGCTGCTTTGGGGCTTATGGCTCTGACAACTGCGGCGGCAATGATCGTTTCCGTAAGAAAAGATACTCTCCCGGCGGCTCTGACCGGTTGCGCCGGAGGATATCTGACTCCGGTACTGCTTTCGACCGGAAGAGGGAATCTGTTGTTTTTGCTCTGTTATACAGTTATAATGTCTGCCGGGATTCTGATCATCTCCCGGAAACGGAGATGGCGGAGTCTGGAAATATTGTCGCTTCTTTTCAGTTTTGTACTGATCGTAATCGGACTCTGTGAGCTGCCGCAGAAAATCACCTGGCTGTGCCTTGTCTGTGTTTTTGTGAATTATCTTATATTCACATTGCTTCCTGTGATCCGGGAAAAGGTGCTTCCGACAGGAAAAACGGAATGGCTGCTGGCGATCATCGCAACGGCATTTGCGCTCTTTTGCGGAGTGGTCATTATTGCGAAAGAAATGGAACTGCACCAGAATTATGCGTGCGGAGGTTATGCCGTTATTCTTGCCGTCATCGGCATGTGTGCCGGGATTTTATTGAAGAAACTGCATCCGCAGAGGATCCAGTTGTATCCGGCGTATTTAAGCGCGTCATTTTCGGCACTTGCAACTGCGGTTCCGCTCACTTGGAACAATTATGGAGCATTTATCACCGGCTGGTCGATTCTGGGAGTCATCATTGCGTTTGCCTCTGCCCGAAACAGATCCCGAGTGCTTCTTGTGTTCAGCGGACTGATTTTTACAGCGGCGTTTCTGAATGCAGTTATGTTTTTTGAGTTGAATTATAAGAATTTCACTGACCGTTTATTCAGTGCAGGTACTTTTTCGTTATGTCTTCTGGCGGCAGGCTTCATACTGCGGAAGAGTGAACTTCATCATTCCGGAAACGGAGAATGCACGGAGTACAATCATTGGGAAACGATGCAGAAGATCATCTTCAACACCGCTGGCGGCTTATCATTTCTCTGGTACAGCTCTTTTGAGGTTTACTACAATCTGAAGATCAGTGAATCCCTGAATTACTTCCGCCACGGCGGTCTTTCTGTCTGGTGGGGAATTCTGGTTGCGGCATTGATCTTTTTCGGGATCAGGAAAAATCTGAAAGTCTTGCGGATCTGCGGATTGATTCTTTTCATTGCCTGTCTTGTCAAAGTTTATTATCTGGATATTTCCGGTTTGAATACGCTTGGAAAAGTCATTGCATTTACAGTTCTGGGGATTCTTTTCCTTGGGGCGGCATCGGCTTACATCTTTTTCAGAAAGCGTTTTGACGAAGAAAAAGCAGAAGATCTGCAGGAAAAAGAGGAACATTAACTCCGTTTTTTCAATGGGACGATGAAAAAAAACTTGCAGAACAGGTGAAACGGGGTTATATTATCAGACAAATGTAAACTCAACCCGGGATTTATATAGAAGATGAGTGCTTTACTGAAAGTTTTGTTTATCGGGGATGTGGTCGGGAAAGGCGGACGGAATGCAGTCCGAGACCTTGTACCTGTCCTGAAACAGGAATACCGCTGTTCCTTTGTGATCGTCAATGCGGAAAATTGCGCCAACGGCTCCGGTCTGACAGCAGCGTGTCTGCGGGAAATGGGAGATCAGGTGGATGTTTTCACCAGCGGGGATCATACCTGGGATCAGAAGCAGCTGGAAACAGAGATCCAGCATATCCCGAATCTGATCCGTCCGGCGAACTTTTCGGAAAAACAGCCGGGGGTCGGCTGGAAAGTCTTCCGGAATCCGGCTGGCGGAGAAATCGCAGTCGTCGCACTCATGGGCAAAGTCTTCATGCGGGATTCCGCTTACTGTCCTTATGAAGTCATGGAAAAGATCCTGACAAAACTTCCTGCAACCTGCAAGACAGTGATCGTAGACATGCACGCGGAAGCCACCAGCGAAAAAGCCGCGATGGCATGGATGTACGACGGTAAAATCACCGCTGTCATCGGAACCCATACCCATGTTCAGACAAACGATGCCCGTGTTCTGCCCAACGGAACAGCCATGCTGACAGATGTGGGCATGGTCGGAGCGAAAGACTCCATCCTCGGACGGGAAGTGCCGGATGTTGTCAAAAAGTTCAGAACCGGTATGCCGGTGCGGCTCAATGTGCGGGAAAAAGAGATCCGGCTGGATGCAGCCGTTATTACATACGAGCTGGCGACAGGAAAAGCTGTTGCCATTGAACCGATCCAAAGAATGTATAAAGAGGAACAATGAATATGAAAACGATCCCTGAACTTGATTGGAGAAGAATCGATCTTCTCACCGCCCTTGCACTGGAAGAAGATCTTCAGGACCGCGGGGATGTCACAACAAAATCCGTTATCGGTGAAAATCTGCGGGTCAAAGCAGTCTTTCTCGCAAAAGAAGATTGTGTCTGCGCAGGGCTTCCTGTAGCAAAACGGATCATGAAAGAAGTCGACCCTGAAATCGAATGGAAAGATCTTGTACAGGAAGGTGAGTTCTGCCCGAAAGGAACTCTCATGGCAGAGATCGCCGGAAGAGCATCCTCCATTCTCACCGCAGAACGTACCGCGCTCAACTTCCTGCAGAGACTCTGCGGAGTTGCGACTGCCTCAAAGAAATATCAGGATGCCGCAGCCGGTACAAAAGCAATCGTTCTCGACACCCGGAAAACCACGCCCGGATGGAGAAATCTGGAAAAATATGCTGTTGCAGTCGGTGGGGCGTCCAACCACAGAATCGGACTTTATGACCGTGTGATGATCAAAGACAATCACCGGGAACTTGCCGGACTGGAAGGGAAAGACGGAATCCTCCGCAGTGTGGAACGTGCCAGAAAAATGTATCCGGATCTGGAAGTGGAAGTGGAAATCGACTCTCTGGATTCTCTGGATGAAGCTCTGGAATCCGGTGCAGAATATATTCTTCTCGACAATATGTCCAATGAACTGATGGCAGAAGCCGTCAAACGGACCGCCGGACGTGCTAAACTGGAAGCCAGCGGAAATATGAAACTGGAACGCGTTCCTTCCGCAGCAGCAACCGGCGTGGATTTCATCTCCGTCGGAGCTCTGACCCACTCTGTAAAATCAGCCGATATCTCTCTGGATGTCTGCCCGGAGGAACTCTGATATGATCGCCCGGCTCCGCGGAACTTTGATCGATGCCTCCTATACGGAAGCTCTGGTGGAGTGTGCCGGTGTGGGATATTCTGTCAATATTCCGCTCTGCACCTTTGAAAAACTCCCCCTGCCCGGAAAAGAGGTTATCCTGCAAACGATCCTTATCGTCCGGGAAGATGATATGAGTCTTTACGGTTTTGCCACAAAACAGGAACTTCAGATTTTCCGTCTGCTGAACACTGTCAACGGGATCGGTGCAAAGACTGCTCTGAACATCCTGAGCAGTTTGAACATCCCGGTGTTCTGTCAGGCGATTTTGTCAGGTGACATCAAGACACTGAAGAAAATCAACGGAGTCGGACCGAAATCTGCCGAACGCATGGTAATTGAGCTGCGGGACAAGATCCGTGAGATCAGCCCGGAATCCCAGTTCGGAGGAGCATCCCCTGCTGCAATGCCCAACTCAAGAGAGGCGGAAGATGCTGCTATGGCATTGGAAAAGCTCGGCTTCAACCGGGCAAAAATCCTGGATACGGTGGTAAAAATCGCAGCGGATCTTCCGGAAAACGAACGTTCCGTGGAAAATATCATCAGAAAATCTCTTCAAGCCCTCAACAAAGGCTGATTTTCCATGTCGCCGGATAGCAATACCTGGGAAGACCGGATCATCGACAGTCCGGTATATATTGTCCTTGATGTCCCCTCCCCCGTGGCGGAGAAAATACAGTCCTTCCGGGAGAAATTTGATCCTGCGCGCGCAGCCCTTCCTGTTGAGATCACCTTGACAGGGTCCTGCGGCACAGGTCTGGTTACACATGGACAGACCGTCAGGGAGATAGCGGAATCACTGGAACAGGCGGCAAAACAAATTCATCCGTTCTGTGTCTCCTTTGATTCTGTCGACCGTTTTCCCGGAACCGATATCTATTTTCTAACATTGAAAGACTCTCCGGAACTGCAGCATGCCCAGAAAACAGTTTCAGGATGCGGGATCAACTTTGATCCCACACCTTACCCATATCATCCGCACTGTACTCTGGCATTACGGAAAGAGATCCGGGATGACCTGGATTTGCTGAATCTCTTTTTTCTTGATGTTCCGCAAGAGCCGATTTTGCTGGATATGCTCTCAGTTTATGCCATGAAAGACGTAAATTCGTGCGAAATTTTGTACAAGATTGCGTTATCTTGAAAAAAAATCTGAAATTTATGTTGAATTATATCCGTTTGTGTGCTAAATTACAGAGATCAATAAATGTTCATTCTTGGAGGACCATTATATGGAAATGAAAAACGGAAACTTTTACATCGGCGGGATCGCAGTGTCTGAACTTGCCGCAAAGTACGGCACACCTACCTATGTCTATGACGAACAGAAAATCCGCGCAAATTACCGGAAAGTCAGCGAAACATTCCGGAAATATTACCCGAATTTTGAAATGTTCTATGCAGTTAAATCCTGCAACAACCCCGCGATCGTCAACATTCTGCGTCAGGAAGGCGCAGGCGCTGACTGCGCAAGCGTCAACGAAATCCTGCTGGCAAAAAGCGTTGGTCTGGAAGGCGAAAAAGTCATGTTCAGCGGAAACTTTCTTTCCGATGACGATATCAAACAGGGTCTGGAAAGCGGAGTCATCTTCAACCTCGATGATGTCTCTCTGCTGCCCCGTCTGCTGAAATTCGGCAAACCCGAACTTCTCTCTTTCCGCGTGAACCCCGGTTACGGCAAGAGCAACGTCGGTGAATATGTCACCAACGCAGGCCCCAATGCAAAATTCGGGATCCATCCGGATAAAGTGATCGACGCTTACCGCATGGCAAAAGAAGCCGGGATCAAGCGTTTCGGAGCTCACATGATGACCGGTTCCTGCATCACTGATGCAGAATATTTCCCGTTTGTGACCGGACTGCTCATGGATATCATCGGGAAAGTTTCCAAGGAACTGGATATCAACTTTGAATTTGTCGACCTCGGCGGCGGACTCGGTATTCCTTACAAACCCGGCGAACCGGCTCTCGATCTGGAAAAAGCCGCTCAGCTCACAGCTGAAATGTTCAAGAAGAAATCAGAAGAATACGGCATGAAGCCGCCTCAGCTGAAACTGGAACCCGCCCGCTACTTCGTCGGAAATGCAGGCTGGGTCATCGGTACTGTTCACGCGATCAAAGAATCTTACCGCAAGATCGCCGGAACCGATATCGGTATGAACATCCTCGTCCGTCCGGCATTCTACGGTTCCTATCATCATATCTATGTTGACGGCAAAGAGGATCATGCACGCAAGCCCCTGGGTATGAGCGGACAGCTCTGTGAAAATACAGACTTCTGGGTCAAGGATCGCGAACTGCCGGAAGATCTTTCCGAAGGCGACATCGTGATCTGCGAAAATGCCGGTGCATACGGATTCGGCATGAGCTATCAGTACAATGGACGTCTCCGTCCGGCTGAAGTTCTTGTCAATAACGGCGAAGCTTTCCTGATCCGCGACAGAGAAGAATTTGAAGATATGATCCGTCATACTCATGTTCCGGAACGTCTTTTGAGTTGAATTTCCGGAAAACTGGGTTACATTACCATTAAACATCAAACCGGAGACTGAATATGCTGCTTCAGAAATTAGCCAGATTTTTTTCCAGCGATATCGGGATCGACCTCGGTACCGCAAACTGCCTCGTATATATGAAGGATAAAGGGATCGTTCTTTCCGAACCGTCAGTGGTTGCCCGCGTTGAAGGAACCAAAGAGGTTGTGGAAGTGGGGCTTGCTGCGAAGCGCATGCTCGGTAGAACCCCGAAAAATATCAAAGCGGTCCGTCCTATGAAATACGGTGTGATCGCAGACTTTGATATCACTGAAGCAATGCTGAAGCACTTCATCCGGGAAGCAAAGAAGATGCTTCCCATGCACAAGACACTGATCCGCCCCCGTGTGCTGATCGCAGTTCCTTCAGGGATCACCCCCGTGGAACGCCGCGCAGTGCAGGATACTGCGGATCGTGCCGGTGCCGGTGATATCTTCCTGATCGACGAACCTGTTGCCTCTGCCGTTGGCGTGGGACTTCCGGTGTCAGATCCGACAGGAAGTATGATCGTTGATATCGGCGGCGGAACTACAGAAGTCGCGGTGCTTTCTCTCTCCGGTATTGTGACCAAACACAGTCTCCGTATCGGCGGTGACGAAATGGATGCCGCGATCTGTCAGGCTGTCAAGCGGAATCACAATCTTGGGATCGGTCCCCGTATGGCGGAAGATTTGAAGATTGAGATCGGCAGTGCATATCCCCAGGAAAATGAAGACCGCATCTATATGGATGCCAAAGGGTTTGACCTGATCTCCAAACGTCCGAAATCTGTAAGAATCACAGCAAAGGAACTGCGTATTGCTCTCAATGGACCGGTGACAAACATCGTTGAAGCAGTGAACAGTACCTTCGAACAGTGTCCGGAAGAAATTGCCGGGGACCTTCTGGAACGCGGAATCATGCTTGCCGGCGGCGGCTCCATGCTGCGCGGACTTGACCGGAGGATCTCTGATGCAACGGGCTTGCCGGTATTTCTCGCCGATGACCCGCTGCATGCAGTTGCCAACGGTACAGGGATCATTCTTCAGGATGTGGACCGCATGGCAAAAGCTATGGCACTGGCTGTGGAATAAGGAAACCATCTGTGAAAGCAGATTGAACAAAAAAAATAAAAACATCTTTTAACTTTTAACACTTTAACAAAGGCAGGTAGTATGTCCGGACATAGTAAATGGGCAAACATCAAGCACAAGAAGGGCGCAGCTGACGCAAAGAAAGGCCGCATCTTCTCCAAACTCGCAAAAGAAATCATGGTTGCTGTGAAGCAGAGCGGGAAAGAACCCGATACCAACCCCAAGCTTCGTATGTGCCTCACTGAAGCACGCGCAGCCAACATGCCCCGTGAAAACATCGAACGCGCCATCAAAAAGGGTGCCGGTGAACTCGGAGATGTGACATTTGAAGAAATCACCTACGAAGGCTACGGTCCCGCAGGCGTTGCAATCATCGTTGAATGCCTGAGCGACAACAAGAACCGTACTCTCAGCGATGTCCGTCTTGTTTTCGACAGAAACAACGGCAACATGGGCGCAACCGGATCTGTGGCTTACATGTTCCAGCGCAAGGCTCACTTCCTCATCGAAGGTGAAAACGCAACGGAAGACAAGCTGATGGACCTCGCTCTTGAAGCAGGTGCAGAAGATTTGGAAGTTGAAGACGGCGTTGCTGAAATCTGGGCTGAAACCGATGCTTTCGAAGCTCTCGCAAAGGCTCTGGAAGATGCCGGAATCGCTCCCACAGAAGCAGGTATCGTCCGCAAACCCGATAACACCATCGCGATCAATGAACTCGACAAGGCTCAGCAGGTTCTCCGCCTTATCGACAAGCTGGAAGACCTTGATGACGTTCAGAAAGTGACTTCCAATATCGAAATCGCTGATGAAATCATGGAAAAGCTTGCTGAGGAAGATTGATTCAGCATGAGTTCCACCACCGGCAGAACGTCAGAGAACACTGTCTCCCCCAAGGTCATCCTCGGTGTGGATACCTCCCTGCGTTCTACCGGTTATGCAGTGATCCGCATGAATGCCCCCGGAAAGTATCAAATTCTTGATTGCGGCGTGATCAAGAATAAGGCATCATTGATCCACAGTGAGTGTCTTTACCGGATCGCCGGGGGAATCCGCGAACTTATCGACACATTTCATCCGGATACTGCATCTATTGAAAGTGCTTTTGTTCAGAAAAATATCAAGACAGCGATGATTCTGAGCCTGGCACGCGGAGCTGTAATAACGGCTCTCGCAGAAAAAGGAATAGAGATTTATGAATACGCTCCGACAACGGCGAAGAGATCTGCCATTGGTCGGGGCACGGCAACAAAAGAACAGGTTGCTGTTATGATGGCAGCTGTCTGCGGAATTGATGTTTCGGGTGTTCCGGACGATTCCACTGATGCGTTGGCTTTGGCAGTTTGCCATGCGAATACTTTTTACGGAGATTCGAGATTTTCCGCCTCCGGAAAAAGAGTTTGATTTGCGAAAACAGTGTTTCCGGTGTATATTACCCCGGCAACGATAAAATAACAGAGGTTTAAGAGAATGACTCTTACAAAATACGGAACAAAAGAATGGCGTTTAGCGTTAACGGTGTTCCCGCCATTGATTCTGCTTTGCGCAGCAGGCGGAATCTGGGTAACATCAGCGGGTTATGCGTTTGCTGTATTACTCTTTTTTGCAATGAGTGCGATTCTGTTCTTTTTCCGGGATCCGGAACGTAAAATTCCGGAAAACAAAAACTTGATTTTAGCACCGGCAGATGGTGAAATCAGAAATATTGAACTGATTTCAGCGTCTGAGACGGGGCATTTAGCTGGAATCTTTGACGGGAAAGATATGCTGAGGATCAGCATTTTTGTTTCTGTTGCAGATGTCCGGATCAACCGTGCGCCATGTGAATTTACAATCAAGCTCCGGGAACGGAAAGAGATGGCTGATTCTTCAGGGGAAGCGGTCGTTCTTGCCGGGATCGCAGAAAACAATGGACGGGAGATTCCCCTGGCTGTCAAGCAATATTCCAGTGCCGGAATTGAAAAAATCGTATGTGAACCGGTCCCGGGAGATAAATTATTCTGCGGACAACAGTATGGAATGTTGAAAATTGGTTCAAAAGTCGAACTTTATCTTCCGGCAAAGAGTGATCTTATGGAGATAAAAGTCGCCGTTGGAGACCATGTTCAAGCCGGATTAACAGCTGTTGTAGAAATTGCAGAAAAATAAAAGAAGGAAATTTTCTTATGAAAAAAAGTATTGATGCGACTAATTTTAAATGGTTGAGATATGTTCCGAACTCTCTGACTCTTTGCAATTCTCTTTGCGGTTTTGCATCTATTATCGTAGCTCTCAGTTACAATAATAATCAGGTACTTCCTGATTTACAGAACAACGTTTGGATTATCTGTGCCTGGTTAATTCTGGGAGCTATGATCTTTGACTGTCTTGATGGTTTTGCAGCGAGAATTCTTAAAGCCACAAGTATGCATGGACTTCAGATGGACTCTCTGGCAGATATGGTAACTTTCGGTGTGGCACCTGCAACACTTATTACAGCAATCACTCACAGTTTTAAGGATTTGCATGAACCGCGTTACACGGTGATCGTCTGGATCCTTGCGGCGGTTTATCTTGGCGGAGCCGCATTGCGCCTTGCAACTTACAATGTCCATGCAATGTTGGAGAAAAAGAGCGATGACAAATTCCACGGGTTGCCTTCCCCAGGCGCAGCCGCTGCAGTTTGTACAACAGTTCTTTTCTATCAGAAATTGGGAATTTCCCACACCGATTACTGGTGGATTACACCGGTTTACGGAGCAGTTCTCGGCTTGTTGATGGTCAGCCCGATCCGCTATCTCCATATCGGAAAATGGCTGACTACTGCAGCGAAAAGCAAGAGAAAGCTCGCAATCGTTTTTGCAGTTCTGCTGCTTCTGATTTTCTTCCCGGTCTATACTGCATTTTTATTCATTAATATTTACATCCTGGTCGGCATTCTGATTTATCTTTGGAAGAGCCTTACAGGAAAAAAGAAGGATGCCTGACCATGAATTTCTTTATTTCCGGGGGCGCAGGTTTTATCGGAGGACACCTTTGTGAGTCCTTGCTTTCTGACGGGCATACCGTTTATGCAATGGATAATTTTTCCACTGGTTCCCGGAAAAATATTGAAAAAATTCTGGAGCATCCAAATTTTCATTTTGAAGAGGGAGATATTATCTCTTCCGGTAAACTGGAAGAATTTATCGAAAAAAGCGATATGATCTTCCATCTCGCGGCTGTCGTCGGTGTTGAACTCGTCGTCCGCGACCCCGTCGGAACAATTTTAACAAATGTCAACGGTTCCGAACGTATTCTTTCTCTTGCATCCCGGTATGGCAAACGGATCATTCTTGCCTCAACCAGTGAAGTTTACGGAAAATCGGATAAGCTCCCCTTCTCTGAGAAAGATGATCTTGTGATCGGACCTTCCACGCACTCCCGCTGGTCCTATGCCTGCAGCAAGCTTCTGGATGAATTTCTCCTGATGGCATACTACCGGAACAAAAATCTGAACGGTACAGTGGTCCGTTTCTTCAATACTGTGGGACCCCGTCAGACAGGGGAATACGGAATGGTGATCCCGCGTTTTGTGAAAGCTGCACGCACCGGAGAAGCTCTGAAAGTTTACGGTTCCGGCAAGCAGACCCGCTGTTTCTGTCATGTTTTCGATACGATCCGCGCGTTGAAACTCCTGGTCGATCAGAAAGATATCGCGGGCAGAATTTTCAATATCGGAGCAACCGACAGTATTTCCATGGAAGATCTTGCGGTATTGACGGTAAAGACGTTGAAATCAAATGCTCCGATCGAGCGGATTTCCTACGATCAGGCATATGAAAGCGGTTTTGAAGATATGCTGCATCGGAGACCGGATGTTTCAGCGATCAACAGTCTGACCGGCTGGCAGGCGGAGATTCCGCTGGAACAGATCATCAGAGATGTTGCAGCCGCCCAGGAATTGGATTGACACCTTAAATCATTTTTAGAAAGGAATGATCATGATAGCAAAAACAAAGATGGTGCTTCTCGGACCTCCGGGAGCAGGAAAAGGAACAGCCTCAGAACTTCTTCTGAAAGACGTTCAGCTTGCACACGTTTCCACCGGTGATATTTTCCGCGCAGAAATGAAGAATGGAACAGAACTCGGAAAGCTGGCAAAATCCTACATCGATGCCGGCAAACTGGTTCCCGATGAAGTTGTAGCCGGAATGGTTGCTTCCACTCTGAACGGCGAAGCATGCAAAGACGGTTTTGTTCTTGACGGCTTCCCCCGTACAGTCCGTCAGGCAGAATTGCTGGAAGAAGAGCTTGCAAAGAGCGGCAGAACACTGGATGCAGTTGTTCTTTTTGACGCTCCGGAAGAACTGCTTCTTCAGCGTTTGACCGCCCGTCTCACCTGCCGCAAGTGCGGATTGAACTTCAACAAGATCTTCGGCAAGCCGAAAGTGGAAGGCGTTTGCGACCACTGCGGCGGCGAACTCTACCAGAGAAGCGATGACTCCATGGAAACCGCTGTGAACCGTCTGAAAGTTTACAATGAACAGACAGCTCCGCTGATCGAGTTCTACACCAGGAAGAATCTTCTCTTCACAGTTGATGCATCTCTGCCCAAGGCAGAAGTCTATGCAGCATTTCTGAAGGCTCTGAACTGATTATGGCAAGAGACTTTGTCATTCACACACCGGAGGAGATCATCCGGATCAAAGAAGCGGCGAAGCGCGCAGCGATCGCCCGCGACAAGATCGCGGAATATGTCCGTCCCGGTGTGTCGACCAAAGAGCTTGATATGATAGCCGGGGAGATCATTGCCTCTCTGGGCGGACGCTGTGCGTTTCTGAATTACCACGGCTACCCCGGCAATATCTGTATTTCCGTGAACGATGAAGTTGTCCACGGGATCCCCTCTATGACCCGGATCATCAAGGAAGGCGATATTGTCAGCCTTGATGTGGGAGTGGAGTACGAAGGCGGGATCGGAGACACCGCCAGAACAGTCTATGTTGGTCAGGAGCCGCCTGAGGATATCAAGCGGCTTTTGACGGCGACAGAAGAATCTCTGGAGGCGGGATTGAAAGCTGCAAAAGTCGGCAATTCTGTCCGCAGTATCTCTGCCGCGATCGAAGCTGTTGCCAGAAAATATTCAGTTGCAGTTGTCCGGGACTTTGTCGGACATGGCTGTGGAACGAAACTTCACGAGCCGCCGGAAGTTCCCAACTACGTAACGATCCGGAAAGGTCCGGTACTTCAGCCGGGCATGGTTCTTGCAGTTGAACCGATGTTCAACCTGGGAACCTTCAAGGTGTTTGTCCGCGGTGATGGCTGGACAGTTTGCACCAAAGACGGAAAAATGTCGGCTCATTTTGAGCATATGGTATTGATAACGAATGAACAACCGGAGGTTTTGACCCGTGTCTAAAGAAGACGTAATCAAGGTTGATGGCGTTGTAAAAGAGTTGCTCCCCAACACAATGTTCAGAGTGGAGCTTCCGAACAATCACATTGTCCTCGCTCACATCAGCGGAAAAATGCGATTGAATTTTATCCGTATTCTCCCCGGAGATACAGTAACGCTTGAAATGTCACCGTATGATCTTACTAAAGGCAGAATTGTTTTCCGTCAGAAATAACATTCAGCCGTCCAGAAGCGTCCGGTATTTTCTCCGGACGCTTTCTTTTCTTCAAAGGGGTATCGCATGAAAAAATTCCTGCTTCACCGGGTTCTGCCCGTGCTGGTTCCGGTCTTATTGCTGATCAGTCTGCGTTGTCTAATCCCGGCAAACAGTGAAAACAGCACCGATGTTTACTGGCATATTCATGCCGCGGACCGTTCTTTTTCCGAGATGTTTGCGAAAGAGTACCCTATTACACTTTCTGTCTGGCGGGACAAGTTCGCCGATAAAGAATTGCTCTTCCATGTGCTCCTGAAAGGATATACCGGGCTGAAGCATCTTTTTCATTCCCCCCTGATCCCGCCGTTTACCGGAGCCTCTCTTCTTCTGCTGCTCCTCTTCTTTTCCGCATTCGTCTTCGCTGCTGTAAAAGCAGGGATTTCCAATAAGGTCCTATGGCTCTGCACAATAGGAACCGCTCTGCTCACACCGTTGTTCACGTACCGTCTTCTCATGATCCGTCCCCATGTGCTTTCCATGGCTCTGATGATGCTTGCCTGCGGTTTTCTTTTTCAGGGACCGGGAAAGTGGAAGACGGTTTTCATTACGTTTGGTATGGGCTGGCTTTTTGCCTGGACCTATTCGACACCGCACCTGCTGATCGTAACGGCTGCCGGGTTCGGCATTGCCTATTTCCCAAAAGAGAAATACCGCGCGTTTCTGCCGGTTGCCGCTGCAGCGGCAGGAATCTTCTGCGGTCTGCTGATCCATCCGCAAAGTCCCAATACCTTTATTCTCTGGAAAATACAGGGAATTGATGCACTTCTTGCCCCTACTGCCGGGCTGGGGAACGGTCTGATTCCCATTGCGCAGGAGCTGCATCCGCCCAGATTTCTCTGGATCGCAACATCCATTCCGGTTTTTCTGCTTCTTTATTCCTGCATGATGATGTGGAACAGATTGAGAGAACAGAAAGGCTGGAAAGAAGTTCCGCCGGAATGTACAGCATGTACGCTTCTTGCAGTCTTCTGGATGGGAGCGGCATACATGATTTCTTTGCGTCCGATCGAATATGCGATTCCCATGCTGTTTCTTGCATTGGGTGTGCTGTTGCAGAAGATCATTGAAAACAAATCATTCCGCTACGCAGGAAAATCCAGGATCGTATATGCAGCGTTCGGAATTTTTATAGTGTTGAATGTTATTTATACCGGTGTTTCATCCTTCAATTCATTGAGCCGCAAAACGACACAAATGCCCATAGGGCTGACAACGGAGCTGAAAACGCTTGCAAAACCCGGGGATCGCGTGATCAATCTCGACTGGAGCGACTTTCCGCCCCTGGCATTTCTTGCACCGGAATTTGAATATACCTGGGGGTTGGATCCCATGTTTTCCTTTGTCCCCTACCCTGAACAAAGCCAGCTTCTTGGAAAGCTGTCCCGTCCATACGTGCATAATTCCTGGAATGTCAGATATGTTTTCAAGGCAGATTATGCCGTACTTCTCCGGAGGCAGTATTATCTTGCGAAGAATCTGATAGAAAACAGCGGGTGGCAAGTTGTTTATGAGGGACCTGACGGGTGGATTTTCAAACTGGCGGAGCAGCGGTATTCTCACTCTCCGCGCAATTCACGCAGAGACAATGGTTCAAAACGCCGTTTTTCACAATCCCGTTTCTGAGGATTCACAGAAATATATTTCCAACGTTGGAACGCGAAATCGTGAGGGCGCATGTTCTCAAGCCACCCATGTTTCAGCATAAAAGAAACGGTAAAGCTCTCAAAGATCCAGGGGCATTTTGAGCGGATCAGCTCCGCCAGTTCTGCGTATGCCTTATCCCGTGCAGAAGAAGGCGGCATCGTCTTGATTTTCTCATATTTCTGATTGATTTCCTGTAAATCACATCCGACCCGGTTGCTCGCGCCGCTGTTGGGACCATAGAAGAGCTGCAGGAAATTTTCCGCATCGGGATAATCACCGGTCCAGGACAAACGGAACATTTGCACCTGATTATTTGCCAGTTTCTGAAGGAATCTTGCCCGATTGTTAAATTCCGGCTTCACCTTGATTCCGATTTCCGCCAAATCAATTGCAAGCAATTCGGCTGTCTGCAAATAAAACGTATCGCTGCCAGCCTGATCGAATGTAAGTTCCAAAGGTTTTCCACTGCGGGGATCGATCCCTCCGGGGAAACCGGCTTTTTTCATATACTCTTTTGCGAGGGGAATATTTCTCTGAGTAAAAGTGCCGGGATTCGGGAGGAATCCTGCGCCTGCATCCGGCGGGACTGGACCGTATGCGGGATATAATTTTCCTGCGCCGTATTCAATTCTGACATTGCGGTTAAAAGCAAGAGAAATCGCTTTTCTGAGATTTTCATTTTTTCCGAGCAGCGGATCTGCGAACGAAAAACCGATGTAATTGATTTGCATTTCGGGAGCGCGCTGAAGCTGGATCCCGCGTTTCCGGAGAGAAACCGGAATCTGAAGATCTTTGTTGACGACTGCAGCAAAATTTTCGCCGTCGAGAGCATAGGAGTCCAGTTCCCCTTGCAGGAAGAGCAGCCAGCCCGCCATAGGTTGTTTCACCAGATCACAAACGATCTCATCGCAAAGCGGAAGTTTTCTGCTGCGGTCCGCCGGATTTTCTGCATCTTTAAAATACTCTGTCCGGTATTCCGGATTCCTTACCAGACGGATCTGGTGATCTTTCTGCCATGACTTCAGGATAAACGGACCGGATCCGCAGGGGTTATCGGAAAATTTCTTTCCGTAATATTCTACAGCCCGCCGGGAGACCACAGAAAAATAAGGCATTGCCATAGCATAAACAAATCTTGGATCAGCGGAAGTCAGATGAATCCGGAACGTCCGTTCATCGACAACTTCCAGTCCGGAACAGCCTTTATCATACGGAGAAAAATCATTCTCCGCAGCTTTCAAACTGAGAGCCCGGAATGAATCCAGCCCTTTGATTCTTCCGCGGATCAACCAATATCCGGTAGAGTGAACTCTTGCATCAGCCAATCGCAAAATGGAAAAAACAACATCCTTCGCCGTGACTTTCCGAGAGGTCTTATCGGAAAAACAGGGAGCTTTCTGAAAATAAAGATCGTCGCGCAGCCGGCATGTCAGAACGGTTCCGTCTTCTGAGAACTCCGGCATCTGCTCCAGCATGGAAGGCTCCAATTCATAGGGGCGTTTCGTAAAAGAATACTGCAGCGGGGTATCGTAAAAAGAAGCAGTCATGAACTGGCTTGCCGTATCAGCTGCCAAAGCCGGATCAAGAGTTGCAATCAATTTGTTGATTGAAGTCCGGAATACTTTTTTCGGATCTTCTTTTTTCCGGCATCCGGGACAAAAACAGAGAGCTGTCAACAGAAGAAGAGAAAGTAAAAAAAAGACTCTTTTCGAGCGGGATAACACAGTCAGCTCCGGGTACAGGTTTGATTATTCTGGATTTACATGGAATAATATACCGCACACCCGGGAAAAATCAAGAGACAGACATCGGAAAATAAGGGAAAAGAATTACCATAAAACCATGAAATATCTTTTCCGTAATACTTGCAACTTGTTTATTCTGTGATATATTAGAACCGTTGAACGGATAATATGTGGTATTTGTATTTCCTGCAAAGCGATTTGACAACCGTTGTATTTCTGAAAAAAATATGTCAGGTAATGATTTTTTTAAAGAAGCCATTGCGGAACACAGTGAAATTTACGGCAGCAATCCTGGGGAAATTCAATCCGGATCATTGAGTTTTTATGTAAAATACAAACAGGAGAAACCGAAATGATAAAGTATCAGGATTTTATTCATCCGGAAGATGAAGCTGCACGCCAGCAGTTGGAAGCGATTCCGGGATTTCAAACAGTTGCAAAGTATTTTATTGAGCTTGGAATCGAAAAAATGCTGCACGGATTGTTTATGGCAGAAAAAATAAGGTTATCTCCGACACAAATTCCGGAAATATATAAAAAGCTTCCTCCCATTTGCGAAAAATTCAACATCAATGAACCCGAATTTTATCTTGAAATGAACCCTGCCCCGAACGCATATACAACCGGGGATAAGCAGACATTTCTTGTCATAACAAGTGGACTTCTGGACAGCTGCAATGATGATGAACTTACCGCTGTTTTAGCTCATGAATGCGGTCACATTTTATGCCGTCATGTTTTTTATAACACCGTTGCACGCTTTTTTGTGCAGGCCATAGATGCTTTGGGACTGATAGGGAAGTTGGCGGTCCCGATAGGATATGCTCTCAACTACTGG
>JAFTJI010000056.1 GCA_017456495.1 Lentisphaeria bacterium
ATATCCCAATTTTTCTTTTGCCCGCTCCGGATTCGTCAGCATATCAATCCCGGAAACGGAAACCTCTCCGGAATCAGGCGGAAAAATTCCGCAGATAATCTTCATCGCTGTAGACTTCCCTGCACCGTTCGGTCCGATAAAACCAAGAACAGAGCCTACAGGGGCCTCAAGATCCAAATGATCAAGGACCTTGTTTTTTCCATATGATTTATTTAGTTTTTTTGCTGAAATCATCAGTAATCGATCCTGATAAAATTAATCTTTCAAGGTGTCAAAAAATTCCTTCACCGGAAATATTTTTGTACAGGCTGCCACATTGCATCCTGTCATATAGAGACCGTTCTCAACATCGCCCTGATAAGTTGCGATCAATGCACGTGCTATACAGAACAGGGATTTTGCAGGATTGCAGGAACGCAAACAGCGGTACGGACAGGTAAACCGCTGCTTTTCACCGGTCAATACCCGTTCAACAAGCGGAGTTCTCAATACACGGACAGGAAGACCGACCGGACTCTTGATAATAACAATATCTTTTTCCGTTGCATTGATCCAAACCATTTTACTCTTTTTATCCACTCCAGCTTCTTCCGTTGCGATAAAGTAAGTTCCGACTTGAACCCCGTTATAACCATAGGAAAGCATGCGTTCAACATCTGCACGGCTCGCAACTTCAGCAGCAGCAATGATCGGCAAATCAGGCAAACCTGCCTGCTCTGCAGCTGCCTTGATCTCCTTATATAAAATATCAAGAGAACAGGTTTCAGGATGCTCGATCTGCTCCATGGTAAAACCTAGATGCCCGCCATTGCGCGGACCTTCCACGATCACAGCATCAGGTTTCCGGTTGTATTTTCTTGACCAGGTCCGGAGAACAAGATCAAAAGCTCTGGCACTGGAAACCACAGGGATCAATGCAATATCGGCATCCCCCACAAATTCCGGCAAGTTCAGCGGAAGTCCTGCACCGGAAATAATGAAGTCAACCCCCTCTTTAACTGCAGTTTCCACGATTTCTTTATAATTGGAGAGTGCAACCATCACATTTACGCCAAGCGGTTTTTTGCCTTTCAAACGTTCCTGCGCACGATGGATCTCATCCGAAAATTTATTGTTACATTCCTCTACGAAATGATACTTTCCACGCTCGACATCCCCCAAACCAACGCTCGCAATCGTACCATAGCCACCGCATTCAACAACAGCAGCTGCCAGTTCTGCAGACCCGACTTTTACACCCATTCCTGCTTGAATTACCGGGTATTGCGATTCAAGATGTCTGATTTTTAATGAAGGGAGCTTCATAGTTTCTCTTTCCCAATGTTATTCTGTTTCGCCGGAATTGAATACGGTCTCAGGAAACAGCATGTTTTACCTTAATATTCCACATTGTAATATATATCGCCAATCGTTTTTTTCAATCTTGCGGTCTTTGATTTAAGAAAAAAAACAAAAAAAATATATAAAAAAAAAGTGGAACACCTTTGGGCATTCCACTTTTTCGTTATAAGACAGATCGTCTTATTTCTTGTGATACTCGGTATGAAGCAGGTGATGAGCCTTTTCACTTCCGGGAGTACCGAGGAACTCATCATAGAGAGCCTTGATATCCGGGTTTTCGTGAGAGCATCTGACAACCTTGCGTTCATCTTCGGAGTAGAGACCCTTCATGCGCTTTTCAAGCAGTTCGGCATCGCCGTGGAGGAAGGGCTGTCCGCCGCCGTTGATACAACCGCCGGGGCAAGCCATAATTTCGATTGCCTGGAAACGATCCTTATCAGCTCTGACCATTTCGAGAACTTTACGGGCATTTCCGAGACCGGAGCAGACTGCAACATTGATGGTCTTTCCGGGAGCGATTTCGACTTTGGCTTCTTTGATGCCGTCAAGACCGCGGACTGCGCGGAAGTTGATTGCATCGCCTTCGAGGTTCTTGCCATTGAGCATGAAGTAGACGGAACGGCAAGCAGCTTCGAGCACACCGCCTGTGACACCGAAGATGTCAGCAGCACCGGCAGATTTGCCCAGCGGATTGTCGTATTCTTCATCTTCCATGTTGGCGAGGTTGATACCTGCTTCGTTGAACATACGGCAGAGTTCGCGGGTCGTGACGACATAGTCGACATCGCGGACGCCGTTGGGAGCAAATTCAGGACGTGCTGCTTCGTATTTCTTAGCCTGGCAGGGCATGACGGAAACAACAATCAGATCTTCCGGCTTCACGCCGATCTTTTCTGCATAGTAGCTCTTTGCGATAGCACCGAACATCTGCTGCGGGGATTTGCAGCTGGAAGGAATGTTCAGCAGATCGGGGAAGTTGTGTTCGATGAAGTTGATCCAGCCGGGGCAGCAGCTTGTCAGAATCGGCAGATCCTTGCCGGATTTGATGCGTTCGACGATTTCGTTTCCTTCTTCCATGATGGTAAGGTCAGCGGAGAAGTTGGTGTCAAACACTTTGTCGAATCCGAGAGCGCGGAGACCTGCGACCAGTTTACCGGTAACAGGGACGCCGGGGGCAAAACCGAATTCCTGTCCGACAGCCACGCGGACTGCAGGAGCGGTCTGAACGATAACAGTCTTGGAAGGATCGTTGATCGCAGCCCAGACTTTCTTGACATAGGAGATACCGGTGATAGCACCGACGGGGCAGACGTTGACACACTGTCCGCAGAAGGTACAGCTGGTATCAGCCAGGGGGATCATGCTTGCGGTACCGACTTTAGCCTTGAATCCGCGGCCGTAACCGGTAAGGGTTCCAACGGTCTGAACTTTGGAGCAGACAGTTTCGCAGCGGCGGCACATGACGCACTTGGAGAGGTCACGCATAATAGCGTTGCTGGATTCGTCCACGGGGAACTTGTTGATTTCACCCTTGTACTCAATGTCTCTGATACCGAATTCAACAGCGAGCTTCTGGAGTTCGCAGTGCTGGTTCTTCGGACAGGTCAGGCAGTCCTGAGGGTGGTCACTGAGCATGAGTTCCAGAACAGTTCTGCGTGCTCTGAGAGCGCGGAGACTGTTGGTGTGGATGACCATACCTTCAGCAACAGGGGTTGCACAAGCAGGAGCCAAGTTGCGGCGTTTTTCGATTTCGACGACGCAAACACGGCAGCTTGCGGGTTTGTTGGAGACTCCGCTGCCAAGATGAGCGCAGTAGCAAAGAGTCGGGATGTTGATATTGAGCTGGCGAGCCGCTTCCAGAACTGTATAGTTTGCAGGGACAGTGACGGCTTTCCCGTTGATCGTGAGATTTACAGTCTTCATAATGTCTCTTACTCCATAACGATAGCTTTTTTCGGGCATCCGTCGATACAAGCACCGCACTTGATGCACTTGTTCTGATCAATGACGTGCAGCTGCTTGAGTTCGCCTGTGATAGCGTTGACAGGGCAGTTGCGCTTACACTTGGTACAGCCGATACAGCTTTCGTTGATCTTGAGACGGAAGAGTTTACGGCAGGTACCGGAGGGGCAGCGTTTATCGCGGACGTGTGCAATGTACTCATCCTTGAAGTAGCGGAGTGTACTCAGAATGGGGTTGGGAGCAGTCTGTCCGAGACCGCAGAGAGCGGTATCTGTAATGGTCTTTGCAAGATTTTCCAGATCGACGAGCATTTCTTCGGTTCCGTTGCCTTCGCAGATTTTGTCGAGCATTTCCAGTATACGGCGGGTACCGATACGGCAGGGGGTGCATTTTCCGCAGGATTCATCTTTTGTAAAGTCGAGATAGAATCTTGCCATAGCGGGCATACAGTCCTTATCGGAAAGAACGATCATACCGCCGGATCCCATCATGGAACCGATCTTGGAAAGGTTCATATAGTCGATGGGGGTATCAAGGTTTTCTGCTGTGATACAGCCGCCGGAAGGTCCACCGGTCTGAACTGCTTTGAACTCACGACCGCCGGAGATACCGCCGCCGATTTCGTAGATGATTTCGCGGAGGGTTGTTCCCATGGGAACTTCAACCAGACCGACGTTGTTGATCTGACCGGCGAGAGCAAACACCTTTGTACCGGAGTTACCGGAGATGGTCTTGACCCAGTTGCCGTTTTCGTCAAATTCAGCTTTCCAGTTACCGATCTTGCTGTACCATGCAGCACCCTTGCGGATGATTTCAGGAATGGTTGCGTAGGTTTCAACGTTGTTCACGTTACTGGAGCAGCCCCAGTATCCGCCGCCGACGTTTGCCGGGAACGGGGGTTTGGTGGTGGGTTCGCCGCGCTGACCTTCCATGGAGTGGATCAAAGCAGTTTCTTCACCGCAAACGAATGCACCTGCACCGAGTTTGATTTCGATATCGAAGCAGAAGTCGGTTCCCATGATGTTGTTTCCGAGAAGTCCGAGTTCGCGAGCTTCATCGATAGCGATCTGCAAACGGTTGACTGCCAGCGGATATTCAGCACGGATGTAAACCAGACCATGCTGTGCACCGATTGCATAAGCACCGATTGCCATAGCTTCAATGATACTGTTGGGGTCGCCTTCCATGATGGAACGGTCCATGAATGCTCCGGGGTCACCTTCGTCAGCATTACAGATGATGTATTTTTCATCAGCAGCAACGCTGGAAGCGATCTTCCATTTCAGACCTGTGGGGAATCCTGCACCACCGCGTCCGCAAAGACCGGAGTTAAGGACTTCCTGAACGACTTCAGCAGGCTTCATTTCGAACAAGCATTTTGCGAGAGCCTGGTAACCTTCGTTCGCAATGTATTCGGAGATATCTTCAGGATCGAGCAAACCGCAGTTACGCAGAGAAATACGCTGCTGTTTTGCGTAGAAGCTCATCTTTGCATAGTCCTGAACGCGGGCTTTCAGCTGGGGTTCAACGAAGAGAAGGCGTTCGACAAGCTGTTTGCCGACGACATGCTTTTCAACGATTTCTTCAGCATCTTCCGGTGTGACCTGAACGTAGAAAACGTTGTCAGGCATAATTTTGACGATGGGTCCCTGTGCGCAGAAACCGAAGCAGCCGGTCTGAATAACGCGAACGTCATTTTCGAGACCGTTCTTAGCGATAGCTGCTCTCAGGTTATCCATAAGAGCCTGAGCATTGGAAGCGTGGCAGCCTGTACCGCCGCAGCAAAGGATGTCTTTCTTTGCAGAATTGATATTGTGTTCGCTGGTGCAGCGGAGGCAAAGCTGAGCCTTGCATTCATTGTAAGCCGCAAGCAAATCTTCTTTGGATGTGATCTTAGCCATATTCATTACCCCTGTGCTTGATATTCTTTGATGATTTCCACTGCTTTGGCAGGGGTGACTTTACCGTAAACCTTGCCGTTGACCATCATAACGGGAGCCAGACCGCAAGCACCGACGCAGCGAAGTGCGGAGATGGAGAA
>JAFTJI010000057.1 GCA_017456495.1 Lentisphaeria bacterium
GTTGATGTGCCACTCAATACCGCAGTTCAGGAACTGTGCAGGAATGACTTTTTTGACAACATCCTTTACAAGAGTTTCCAGCTGTTCCCGTTCCATATCAGGCGTATGCTGATGAGAAACAACGACAGCTTTGACACAGACTGGTTTTCCATTTTTATAGAGCATGGAGACCTGAGACTTGGAGTCAGGGCGCAAGAAAGAATATTTTACCGGATCAGACTTCCGGAGACGGGCGAGTTCTTCCACGATCCGGTGCGCGTAATGAATGGTTGCAGGCATATAGGATTCTGTTTCATTGCAGGCATAGCCGAACATCATTCCCTGATCCCCCGCTCCCTGTTCTTTATGCAAACCTTCTCCAACCGTAACTCCCTGAGAAATATCGGGAGACTGCTTATGGATATATACCTTCACATCACAACTGTCTGCGCAGAAACCGAGATCATCAGAATTATATCCGATTTCACGAATAACGTTTCGCGCAATTCCTTCCCAGTCGACTTTTGCGTTCGTTGTGATTTCGCCGGAAAGAACGACAAGATCTGTCGTGCAAAGAGTTTCACAAGCAACGCGGCTTTCAGGATCCTGTTCCAGACAGGCATCAAGGATCGCATCTGAAATCTGGTCTGAAACTTTATCGGGATGACCTTCCGAAACTGACTCGGAAGTAAAAATATGTTCCGTACGGATCTTGCTCATTTTTGAGGGCCTCCAATCGTTAGTTCTGTCTTTATTGAATAATATATCATAGTAATATACACCCGCTGCGAAATACTTCAAATTTTTTTTATAAAAAAAGAGAAAATTCTCAGAAAAACACCTTGAATTTTGTTGAGGCACTGTTATATTACTCACCCCCTGAAAAAATATAAAAAAAAAATCAAAAAAATGAAAGGAAAAATCTCGTTATGAAAAACAGATGTGCAATGTTTTTACTGGGTGCAACTCTCGCTTTTGGTCTGGCTCTTTCAGCCTATATCATTGGTCAGGCAGCAATCAAAGTTGCGAAAGAAAACAATATTGTAGTAAAAGGTTCAGCAATGCGTTTGGTTAAATCAGACTTCGCTCATTGGTCAGGAAGCTTCACTGTTACCAATCCTGATCAGAAAATTGGGCTGGACATGCTTGAAAAAGCAAGAAAAACTGTTGAAGATTACCTGCTCAATGCCGGCTTCAAAGCGGAAGAAATCTCCTTCGGAAGAATCTATTCTGAGCCTCTTTATACTACCGTTACAGATGCAAAAGGAAACCGAACAACTCATCAGAGCGGTTATTCCTTGAAACAGACATTCAAAGTGGCAACCTCTAAAGTCGATCTTATTGAGAAAATTGCACGCGAATCAACAACTCTGATCAAAAAAGGTTTTGACTTTACTTCCAACAGTCCCTCTTATACTATCAGCAACCTTGATAAATATAAAATGGAACTTCTTGCAGAAGCAACAAAAAATGCAACAGCCCGCGCCAATGTTCTTGCAAAGAATTCAAGAGGAAGTGTCGGAGCTCTTATCTCTGCTTCTCAGGGAATTTTCCAAATCACAGCTCCCGCCTCCAGTGATATCAGCAGCTATGGCGAATATGACAAGTCTACAATCATGAAAGAAGTCAAAGCTGTCGTAACACTTGAGTTCAGAGTTGAATGATAGATTCTGAACAAACAGTATTGTCCCCTACCCTACCGGTATGAAGGGGCAATACAACAAAGGATGGGTTCGGTATTACACCGGACTCATTCTTTTTTTTCTTGCCTTTTCCGGTACACCGTCTGAATATCTGATAAATTCAAAAGCCTTATAACCTGGCATGTTTTTGGATCATGTTCAGCAACGATTACATAAAAAAAAGTGCACCGCATAAATTGTTGCAAATTTTTGAGTGCACTTGAATATTTTTATTTTTGCAAGATGTTATTTGGAGTTCCGTTCTTCCTGAATCACACCTTGTAAACGGGGCGCGAGCTGCGGGAACTGATTCATTACCATCATCACAATTTCCCTCTTCATCGTTCCAAACGGCGGAAGCTGCATACGGTCAACATCCTTGAAAGAACGCCCATAACGTTCATACGCCATCTGAGCCAGCTTCAGGTGAGCTTCTCCAGCAGTCAGGTCATCATACGCAATATAGACGGCGGCAGTATAAATCAAGCCGCTGATCAAGTCATGAGCCTGTTTATAAGAACCGTCTTTCATATCTTCTTCCCATTGAGAAACAATAAACTGCTCAAAGTTCAGGAAACGTTTGTCATAAGATACGCGCTCTTTCCGCATGATATTGAAATATTCGCGGGCTTTCTTTTCCCGTCCGTAGGAATAGAGAATGACAATAGCATCAATCATGAAGTTATCCAGAGCACTCTTGAAAGAGTGGGCAAAATCATTCCGTTTTGCAGCAAGCAGGAAAGATTCTCTGACAGCATCAACCAAATCCAGGTTCGGGATCAGAATGTAGTTCTCACTGGGGGTCTTGTTCGGGAAGAGCATTCTGCCACCGATAAAAGACTCTTTCAAGGACTGAGTGATCATTCGGTCACACTCAATACTGAACCGGTTCGGACTGTACATATTACCGAGCGTTGCCCAGTAGATCGCAAAAGTTTCTGATGCACGCCAGTCAAGTTTTCCATATTGTTTGTTGATTGCAATCACGATCTCCGGACGGATTTTGTAATAATCCCGCAGCCAGATCGCTCGAAGGAACGTTTCAAGTTCTGTGGCTTCTTCCGGGGTCAAAACTGTTTTCAGAGACTCAGGAAGAAGACCTGTTTCCCGGAAAGCACTGTTCAGAGAGTCATCATCCCGGAAACCTGCGGCACGGATCTTGTTCCAATATTCGTTTTGGGGATGCAATCTGCGGAACTCCACAAAAGATCTCGGAGCATTGTTCAATGCCTCCCAATCAGGATCAGCCACACCGCCGTATGCACGCTGCATCTCTTTGGCAATTTGGAACTTATAGTACTTCTGAGCATCGTCAAGAGTGTTTCCCATCTTATGCTGATAGATCCAGCCAAGCTGCTGATAAAGTTTCGGGTCATTGGCATTATAGTTCAATCCCTCATCCCGGATCAATTCGATCCCGCGCTGAACCCATCTCCAACGGTCCTGAGGATCCTGAAACGTTACGGAAATATTATATGCCATGTTCCACGCAAGGAAAGACGTGGCACCGGTAAATTTCGGCTGAAGCTTGGTGATCCATGATGCAAGCTGTACAAGTTCAAAATATTTTCCCTCTTCCTGCAAAGCTCCGGCTCGCAGCCAAAGCAAGTCAGCCAGGATCCCGCGGAATCCGCCAAGCGCAACAGTCGTAAATGCAACCATCGGCGGCAAGCCTTTGTCATTGACGGCTTCATCAACCAGCTTATCCTGTGTGATGATCTTGTCCAGTTTTCTCTGAACCGGCAAATTACTTCCCAGCAAAATTGCAATCAGAAGAACAGCTGAAATCCATATTCCGATTTTTTTGAAATTCATCTATGCTTTCCTTTAGTTTAACGCTTAACAGATGCCATGGCAAGTTCACGTTTGCTGTATATCCACATTCCAATTAAAACAAGCGGAAGCCCCTTCACAATTACCTGGAAAAGAAATACAGTCCCCATGGTCCAAAGTTCGATCAGCTCTCCATTCGCCACAAACTCGGACATGGAAAATTTCTGAATGGGAATCACCACAGACAAAAGAACCTGTCCCAGAATGTAACCGTACTGATCCATAGCAGGCATTTCTGCCAGAGTGTCATAATTTTTCATCGGTCCCTGAAGGAACAATGAAAATGCTCCGTATGCAATATAGGAAAGCGTTGCAAAAATAGCAGTCGGCATAGACAGAAAAGATGCTGCTGAAAAAGCTATCATTGTAACCACCAGCACACCGAGCCATTCCATAGTTACAGCCCGCAGGTAGTTATTAAAGAAACTCACCTGTTTGATCAGGATCTTCGGACCATCCAACAGCTGGAACTGAACAGGCTTTTTAGACAGATTCAAGAACCCGATCATCGCTTTTTCTTCATGAATAATACGGCCATTCATATATTCCGACGGAAATTCCAATTCATTTACGGAAATCGTCAGGTACTCTTCCAGTTTCCGGGGAAGGTATGATGCAACATACTCCACTTTACCGTCTTTTCCGGGTTCCCCTTTCGCGACCTCTGATTTTTTCTCAAAGAAGAACAAGGCGCCCCAAGTTCCGGGGATCCGTTCTGCAGTCTGGGAAGTCCCGCCTGCATAAATCCGGTAGCGGACATAAAAACTGCCTTTGTAATCTTTCGGCAAACCTTCATATTGCCAAAGATAAGTCTGTCCGGGTTTGACTTCAGAAATACTGGCAAACACCTGACGGCGGATCTCCATTATTATCTTTTTTTTCTGTTCTTCATTGTAAATATTCAGAACTGGCTTTCCATCAGGAGTTCTCTCCGCCATTTTTTCGTTAAATTTCTGTTGAACCAGCGCATTGATATCAGGCTGCTTCGGCATATAAACACGACGACCGGTCAGAAGCTCATTGTTGATTTTTGCCTGTTCCCGGCGGGCATTGGCGACTTCTTCCTGATTATCTTTATCAGACACTATACCGGCTTTTTTATACTGCCAGCTCACGAAGCCGTAAACAGCCAGAGAAGAAAGCAGAAGCAATATGGTCAAAAGCAGCATGACTCCGGAAAATTTACCAAGCCAAATCACCGGACGGGGCACAGGCTTGACCACAATCATATGGATCCGGTTATCTTCCAAATCCTGTGTCATTGTCTGGCAGCCGAGCCAGATCCCGGAAAGCATCAGCATCAGAGAAATGAATGAAAGACTGTACTCCAGGGATACTTTGATATAACCGTAAGCTGAGCCATCACCTTTGATCGTGTTCGGAATAATCAGGATTCCAAGCAAAAGAATGACGAACAGAAACTGAAACACGTGAGAACGCAATGCGCCCCGGCATGTCAGTTTGATGATCGAGATGTACGCAGACATAACCTGTTCCTCCCTGCCGGTTATTTTTTACTTCCGTCAGAGAACAGATCGGAGAGTTTTTTGTTTGCATCATCCAACTGCTGACGTGCGGCATCATCCACCGGAGTTTCCGGAACTTCGACCTTGTCCTCAAGTTCACTCAGTTTCTTCTGATTCTGTTCAGAGAGAACAGGAACTTCTTCTGCAGGAGTTTCTTCCGGTTCCGGTTCAACACCGGCAAGACGGTCAAGTTTTGCTTTTCCGGTTTCAGAAATATCACCATCGACAAGATAGCTTGCAATTTCGCCGCCGGAGGTTGCTCCGGAAGTGGAAATACTTTCCTTCTTCGCATCATCCACAACGTTCAGGAAGAAGTCTTCCAAAGTCCGGTGCGGATGATCGACTGTAAACTTGGCATCGGTATTTTCGCGGATAACAGCTTCAATCTTTGCCAATGCTTCAGCGGGAAGTTCAGGAATTGTGATCCGGCTGGAATTTTTCACAGCAAGCAGTTCTTCCATTGCCCCCTCTGCACGGATTTTTCCGCCATAGAGAATGATCACCCGGTCACAAACATCTTCCACATCGCTGAGAAGATGACTGGTCACGAGGACCGTTTTCCCTCTGCGCTTCAAGAGAAGAATCAAATCTTTGACTTCACGGCAGCCGATAGGGTCAAGTCCGCTGGTCGGTTCATCCAGGATCAGAAAAGCCGGGTCATTGATCATTGCCTGTGCAAGTCCGATACGGCGTGCCATCCCTTTGGAAAACTCCCCGACACGACGGTTCGCTGCATGGGAAAGTCCAACCATATCAAGCAGCTGCTCTGCCCGGGTTTTCCGTTCCTTGGCTGAAAGACCGAAGAGGGAACCGAAGAAATCCAGAGTTTCGTACGCTGTAAGATATTTGTAGAGATACGTTTCTTCCGGAAGATAACCGATCATCCGCTTTGCATCAACACTGCGGGGAGATGTTCCGAAAACGGACAACCGTCCGGCAGTGGGATAAAGCAGTCCCAGAAGCATTTTCACTGTCGTGGATTTTCCGGATCCGTTCGGTCCCAGAAGACCAAGCACTTCGCCCTCTCTGACTTCAAAATCAATATCATTGACGGCTTTTGCCTTGGGACGGTTCCAGAAATCACGGAACTCTTTCACAAGCCCGACTGCTTCAACTATATTTGCCATTTTCAGTTATTCTCCCGTATAATATTTACTTATTCTGATCCTGTTTCGTTTCCGTAAGAGTGATGTTTTCTCCCGTACGGACAAGACGTGCACTGTTGAAGATGACGATCAAAGTACTGACTGTGTGGAAAATTGCCGCAACAACAGGGGTCAATTCACCGAATACAGACAGAATGATACCGCCGATCACAAAAAGCATACCGAATGCAAGATTCTGTCCAATCACTGATGCCATCTTTTTGGAAAGTGAAATCAACAGGGGAATCCGGCGCAAATCATTATTCATCAAAGCAATAGATGCACTGTTGATAGCGATATCACTGCCGATTGCCCGCATCGCAATGCTCAAGTTTCCGGCTGCAAGAGCAGGAGCATCGTTCACACCGTCACCAACAAAGGCAACCAGGGTATCTTTTTTAACCTTTTCCACATACTCAACTTTACCTTCAGGAAGGCAGTCTCCCTGGAAATCATCAATGCCAAGCGTCTTTGCAACTTCACTTGCAACAGCGGCGCGGTCACCGGTAACCATTGCACAAAGACGGATTCCGGATTCTTTCAACTCTTTGATTGTGTCAGCAGCTTCAGCACGGATCTTATCGCGGAAACCAAGCATACCCATCAATTTTCCATTGCGGGCGATTCCGACCACGCTCATGCCGATCACTTCTGTTTCATCCTGATCAATCACGATCCCCTGCTCTGCCATCCATTTCGTACGACCGACAACACAAGGCGCACCGCCGATATTTGCAGTCACACCTTTTCCGTGAACTTCTTCGTAATCAGTACCTTCTGTCAGTTTGATACCGACTTCTTTGGCAAGACGGAGAATCGCAAGAGCTGTCGGGTGGTTACTGCGGGATTCTACTGATGCTGCAATCAAAAGCAGTTCTGCAGGTTCCACGCCTTCAACCGGACGGATCTTGGCAACAGCCAATTCACCTTCAGTCAGCGTACCGGTTTTGTCAAAAACAAATGCTTTGATCTTGGATGCAAGTTCCAAATGAGTAATGTTTTTGATCAGGATCCCCAGACGTGCGGCAGCGGCAACCGCTGCAACAACAGCTGTCGGAGTTGCAAGAACAACGGCACAGGGGCATGCGATCACAAGCAGAGTGATCACACGATTCATATCTCCATCGGAGAACCACCAGGTGAGCATTGCAAGCATCAGAATGGTGGGAGTATAGAACGCCGCGTATTTGTCAATAAGACGAACGATGGGACTCTTGCTGGATTCCGCAGCAAGAATCATCTCTTTCACTTTTCCGAGGGTGGTATCATCACCGATCTTTGTGACACGGACTTCGATACCGCCGGAAAGGTTCTGAGTACCGGCATAAACTTCATCACCGACACCTTTATCAACGGGAAGAGATTCCCCGGTGATGGATGCCTGGTTCACTGCACTCTGCCCTTCGATGATCTCACCATCAACAGGGAAGTTTTCACCGGGACGAACACTGATGATATCGCCGATTGCCAGCTCAGTTGCCTCAACATCTGTATAAGTTCCATCCTCATTTTTCTTGTGTGCATCATGAGGGGTCAAACGGAGCAGTTCTTCGATAGAACGCTGAGCTCCGGAAGCTGTTCTGGTTTCGATAATGATCGTAATCAGAAGGAAGAACGAAATAATGCCGGCTTCCCGGAACTCCTGTCCGGCAAAAGCAGCAAGAATAGCCAAAGCGACCAATTCGTTCATATAAACGCGACCGACACAAAGGTCCCGGACCGCGGCAATAAAGATCGGCAATGCAAGAACAATTGCCCCGATTACTGCACTTACTTCAGATGCAAAAGGCTGTTCGGGAAAGAACCATTCCAAAAGGAACGAGTTCAGCACCAGAAAACCACCGGCAGCAGCGAACGTCGCACGTCCCATGCTGCGACCATGTCCACGACCTTCGGACATCATGCCGTTTTTGGCATCTTCAGTATGGTCATGTCCGCAAATACATACGCTCATTTTCCGCCCTCCTTACGACTCTTATCAACAACTTTCTTATCAGTCTTCGGTTCAGGATTGAGCTTCAGACGGATCTCCTGCCGTCCACCGGGCAGAGAGTTTACAATAAATTTATCCTTTGCCGTAGAAAGGGCATCCGCAACAGTCTGAGTAAACAGTGCAACCGTAATGGATTCAGGATTTTTCAGGTATTCCGGCAATAATTTCTTAAAGGTGTTTGCATCAGCACGGACTTCTGCAACGACTCTCAACTTATAGTTTTTTGCTTCAGAAATCAAAATATTCCGTTCAGATTCTGCAAGAGCAATCCGTTTGGCTGCATAAGCCTTTGCTTTGTCTTCTTCAGACTTTGCATAAGTTTCAGCAGAAGTAACTTCATTGAAAGCGTTGATCGTCTGCGGCGGCGGGCTTTTTACACCAAGGCTGACGGTTTCAACAGAAATACCGATATCAAGAGCAGCGATCTGTCTGCGGACAAAACTTTCCACTTCCATACGGTATTCATTGGTTCTGTTGAAGATAATGTCATTAACCTTCCATTTGGCAGTGACCTGAAGGACAGCATTATCAAGCACATTTCTGAGCAAAGTCCGGGGGCCGCGGGTTCCGATATCTTCCCCTTTGCTGTTCTTGAGGTTCTCATCTGCATCGGCAGGTGCCGCAGGAGTCAAACAGGTTTCATAATACCGTTTGGGAGCTGTAATACGGTATGTCATACTCCAGGAAGTATGAATAATACAGGCATCAGCGGTAATCAGGTAACCATCCACACCGGGAACCAAAGTTTCACCGCCCTGGGGATTGTTCTTCCGGTCAGTGATCAACTTCTCGTTTGCAGGCATGTAAGTATTGCTGGTAAGACTCTGCGGTGTCGTCGGAATTTCAATGATCTTGCTGACCGGATAAGGGAAAACCCAATGCCAGTCATCGGTATAGATCTCTTTGAACTTGCCGAACTGCAGAACAATAACGGCAGTGTCAGGGCGCACGGTAAAGAATCCGCTGAATGTAAAGAACCAGATCAGCAGGATCAATATCAAGCTTGAAAGCAGAATAAAGACAGCTTTCAAACTTTTGACAAGCATATCCATTCCGGAAGAAAAAACGCCGTCTTCCGAAACGTTTTGCTCTAAAGTCAAATCTTTGTTATCGTTTTCCATTGTAGAATTCTCCATCGGAAAGGTTATTTTTTCGGAGTACCGCCGGGAAGAGAAGTTCCAAACTTCAGGATATCAAACGGAGCACTGTTGGTGTCAAGAATCAAGGTTGTTCTTGAACCCATCAGTTTTTTCATAGATTCCAATTTCCGGAGGAAGATCGCCAATTCCGGATTCTGATTGAACACAGCATAGTATCTGGCAGCTTCAAGGTCGCCTTCCGCTTTGATTGTCTTTGCTTCAGCTTCAGCCTTTGCCTTGATATTTTCATAGGTATTATCGGCATCTGTCATGATTTTCTTGGCTTTGACTTCACCCTGGCTTCTATACTTTTCAGCCTCGGTTTTACGTTCAGAAATCATTCGTTCTGCGATTGCTTTTGCAGGTTCATCAGGCACTCCGATCGTTCTGATGTTTACAGAGACGACTTCCAATCCATACTGGTTGAAAGCACTTGTTGCAATCATTCTCAACATATCGGCTTCCATTTTTCTGATCTGGATCTTTTGGGGATCAGAGTTCACGAGCTGATCGAATCTGTATTTTCCGATGATAGCACCTTTGGCAGAGCGCATAAGGATACCGAGCTGATCCTCTGCAGTTGTAATACTTCCGCCTGCACTCTGGAACTTGATCAAATCTTTGATACGGAAAACAGTATAGATGGAAACGGTGATGTTTTTACCATCACTGGTAGGGGTTTCTTCCAGTTTTCCGATATTGCCGTCGTAGCATCTGAGACGGGTATCATATTTCATAACTTTCTGGATCGGATAGGGCCAGCGGAAATGCAAACCGGGCTGTCTGACATTGGCATCAATTTTCCCCAAAGTAATAACGACTGCCTGTTCGGTTGTCGCTACCTGATAAGAGAAAATCGCAATAAGAAAGATTGCAGCGACAGCAAATCCCAAAAGCATAATTGGAATATTGACGTGCTTCTTTTTGTTTTCTGTTACGTTGTGATCGTGTTCATGTTCACAGGTGCAACCGTTGTGATCATGATCATGATTGTGACCGCAGCATGTTTCGGACATTTTTCAAACTCCTGTTGTTATGTTATTTTTTGTTATTTCAGTCAATTTTTCCACCAAGATCTGCATCAAGAAGGTCAAGCCGCGGTTTTTCTTCGGCATTGAGTTCCAGAATCTGATACGGAATTGAAGCGGAAATAATATATTTTCTTAAACCGGCACAATCGTTTTCAAGGAAACTGAGATAGGTGCGAAGCTCAAACATCTTGGGCATAGCTCTGTAAGCACTGAGCTGGCTGCGGAAGACTTCAGCTTCTGATTTCGGAACGATCGTTGCCTTAAATCTTTCATTTTTAGCAGTTTGAATAACTGTCATTTCCAGAATCACAGCAGATGCATCCTTTTTGATTCTGTATGCATTTGCCTTTTCAATCTCCGTACTCATTTGCTGTTCAGCAATAAAGACCCCCTGGAAAGCTGCAGCAACATCCTTGACAGGAGGATGTGTTCCATTCAAATCAACGCTGAGGATCGTTACGCCGAGTTTCCATTCATCAGCACGTCTCTGAATGCGTTCCATAAGATTTTTGGTGATACGTTCACGTCCTACTGATAAATCATCATTGAAGTCGGTACTTGCAAAATAAATGGTTGCTTCCTGAGTACCGATATCAAGAATGGTACGTTTGACATTCCGGAAATTCAGGAAGTAATCCATGATGCGATCCGGATTCACTTTGTATGTCACAGGAATTACGACATTAAGCAAAGACACGGCATTTCCAAAATTCTGACTGGATCCATCCTTGGCAGAAGTATCGGTCTGATTGGAAGTTCCGGCATTTCCGTTTGCAACAAGGAAGGGCATTTCCCCTTCTTCATGTTCTTTGGTCCACAGAATTGTCTTCATAGGAGGTTTCGCAGGCTGCCCCGCGACATCCTTTTTTTCTTCCACGCCGATTATAACCGTACGGGGCTCATCAACTCTGATCCGGAAAATCTTATCACAGGGCCAGGGAAGCTTAAAATAAATGCCCGGTGTCAAAGGATTCTGAGAAACGAGTTTTCCAAATCTTGTTTTTACCCCAAGTTCTCCGGGACCAACTTCACCGATACAAGTGAAGAGCCAGAGGACAGCAAGCCAGACAAAAATTGCAGGCAAAGCAACTTTGCAGAACTTTTGGAAAAGCCAGGTTCCGGAAACTTTGAAACCAAACTGATAATCAAGCGTATTGGCAATATTCTTGGCTACGCTTCCGGAATCTATAAAGAGAGCAAGAAAACGGCTTTCATGGACAGGACGATCTTCCAATTGAGTTCTGGGGCGATAAAACTCAGCAATGAAACTGAATACAAATTCCACACAGAGAATCACAAGAATAACAAATATAATTTTGTATAGGGGACGATCCCAACCGGGGTTATCATAATGAGCGGCAACAGCCGGAATCGCAGCCAGAAGCCAGGTAAAAGCACCGGCAACCAACCATGCTCCAATCGGACGCAGCCAGCGAAATTCCTGAACTTTACTCTGACCGGACAGGAACATCCCGGTGAAGAGTGCAACAGCTGAAGAAATCACACAGACAAATGCCAGTGCCATGGGATTTCTCGGAACAGGAAGTCCAGCCTCTGCATAAACAGCAGGTGTTCCGTATGCTTTCAATAATGCAAGACCGACAAACAGAAATGCAATCACACAAAATACCTGCGGTGCATATTTTAAATAATTTTCAAAAGTTCTTCCTGCGGTAAAACGCACATCTTCAGAAACATCCATAAGGCTGTGAAGAGATTCTTTCCGTTTCTTCAACAACTCTTTTTCATACTCTTCTTCCGCGGCGTTTCCTGACAGCATACCGTAAAAAATCGCGGCTACACTGAATATAGATGCCACACCAAACGGGATTGCTCCCATTGTAAAGGTTCCAATTCCGCTCCAACCATTGCCATAACTTGCCACCAGAGCCAGTATGACAAAAAACAGTGATTCCACTAAAGCCAGAATTGCAAGACGCATTGCAATCTTTGACCGTTCACTGCTTCCAGCATAATTTGAAATTCCGTCAGACATTTTTCTCCTGCTTCTTTTCGTATGTTAATTCTTGTTTTTCTTCGTTGTTATATCGACAAAGGAATCGTAAAAAACGTTCCTTTATCCTTGACCTTCGCATAATACACCATAAAATACAAATTGTCAAATAAAAACAATTGCTATTTTATGAATATTTTACAAAAAAACAGCTTTATTTCTGCAATTTAGGACAAAATGCGACATGGGGAACCGTTCTTCCTACTGCCAGCCAATCCATTTCAAATTCCGTTTTAAATCCGGAAACATCATCTAAAGCACTATCCGGCAACTGCTCAAAAAGACCGGAAGCAGCAATATTTCCGAGGGTTGCATTCATGTACCGCGGGTCATCTGTCGCAAAATGAAGAACTCCATCCGGTTTCAAAATACGGCGAAGGGACATCATAAACTCGGAAGACATCAGCCGGTTGCCTTTGTGTTTGTGCTTCGGCCATGGATCCGGACAAAGAATATGGATTCTGTCAAGGGAAGCATCCGGCAGAATTCTTCCGGTCAAATGCCTGCCTTCCACACGCAGAAGTTCAAGATTTTTCAGACCGGCACGCTTTCCCAATTTTTCCACTTTCCGCAATCTTCCCAGCATAACATCTGCCGCAAGAACAAGTGTTTCCGGATTATGAGTTGCCAGTTTGATGGAAAAACCGCCGCTCCCGCAGCCAAGGTCAAGTTCCACACGTTTCCATGGAGTTACATCTATTACATCGCTCAAACGGCAATCAACTGCATTCAAAAGGTGAATCATAATTTAATCTCCTGCAGGATTTGTTTTTATAATATCAAATATCTTTTCGGGGATCACATAAAGCCATCCCTCACGTCCATCCAAAAAATCGCTGACCCGTTTATCAGCAGGATTCTTTCTGTTTTCTGCAAAAACTTTACAAACGACACCGCCTTTTGCATTCTCAGCCCTGTAGAATGTAAGAGATCGGATCAATCCAGTGCTGTCTGTAATAGTCAGACTCCCCACAAGAGTTTGCTTCCCGGCATCTTTTTCTCTGATAGCTTCAAAAACATACCGTTGGGACAGAACCTTGGCAAACGTATTCAGCTTCTGCCTTGAAACACGGACACCACCGGGAATAACGCTCTCAAAAGAATCTTTTTCATTAAACCGTCCAATCATCCAGCTGCCCAGACCATTGGATTCGTAATTGATGCGGATCACATGTTTGAAATGATCGAAAACCGGACAGCTCAGCCAGTTGCCCGGGACCGGGGTAAACTCCTCAAACATACTGGAGATCAGCACGGGAATGATCGTTCCATCTTTCTGAATGATCCCTGCCCAACGTCCGCAAGGTTCAGGCTCCTTGCCCGGCATAAGGATCTCAGTTTCATTGAAATATCCGGCACCAAGAGTCATATTACGCAGAACATTTTTGTTTTTATCCAAGATCTGAATGTGCACGCCGGGAACCTTA
>JAFTJI010000058.1 GCA_017456495.1 Lentisphaeria bacterium
GGCAAAATTTGGCTGAAAAAAGATTGTTGATGAGTTGGAAATGGTAGTTTGAGCGTGGCTACCCACAGGGTAACCACCGAAAACGCTCCATTTGCAGATCGCAACAAGAATTTTCTGACATTTTTGAAGACTTTTGAAATTGCCTCAGAAAACATCCGGTAATAACCAAAAATACCTCCGTACACTCGGTAAACTCCGTTTACTCTGTACGAAAATGCTCTTTCAAAATTTTCAGGTTTTGCAACAGCCCCTTTCATAATATTTTTTATATTGATTTATTCCGGCAGCATTCCGGGAGTCAATCCCAGAGGAAGAGCTTCAGGACGGGCACAGGTGGTTTGCAGGATGATTTCTTTTCCGGCTTCACTGGATTTGTCAAAGGAAAGCATGATCTCAAGAACATGGTTTGCCAATTCTCCATTTGCCCGGTGAGGGCGTCCGCTGCGGAGGGCGTATGCCATATCAGCAGCTCCAATTGACCGGCTGTTTTCTGTGTAACCATGAGTCAGCGGAATTTCTTTCCAATCTTCATAACCGGGTTTGAAAATACGGATCTTCCCGCCGAAAATATTGGGATCCGGAACCTGCATGGAGCCTTCTGTTCCATATATTTCAATGGGGCTGTGTCCATGGTTATAACAGTCAAAGCTGGTAATCACAGTAATGATCGCACCGCATTTGAATTTAATGATCCCTGTCAGATGTGTAGTGACATTTACCGGGTACTGGTCAAAAGGTTTGTACTTATCTTTATACTCATCAGCGACTTCAGGACCATAGGTTCTGGTTTCAAAACCTTTTGCAGTAACAGCTGTAACACTTTCTGCAGGTCCCAGCATATTTACCAGTGCGGTAATGTAATAAGGTCCTAAATCAAGCATGGGACCTGCACCGTAATCGTAAAAGAAAGGAGCCTGCGGCCAATCTTCGGGACCGCGTTCAAGAACCATTGCCGTTCCGGAAAGAGGTTTTCCGATCCAGCCGTCATCAATGAGTTTCCGGGCAGTCTGCTGAGCTCCGCCAAGGAATGTATCGGGGGCGCAGCCAACACGGAGCCCTTTTTCTTTCGCCAGAGACATAACTTTTGCAGCATCTTCAGCATCAACACCGAAGGGTTTTTCTGAATAAGCATGTTTTCCTGCATTGAGAGTATCGATGGCAATTTTGGAATGAACGCGCGGCGGGGTCAGGTTGATCACGATCTCAATATCTTCTCTTGCCAGCAGTTCCTCATTGGTCATATTGGGAACTCCATAGAGTTCAGTTTTCTTTGCAGCGCGTTCCGGAATGATATCGGAACAGGCAACGACTTCAATGATATTGAATTTTTTTGCGGCTTTGAAATAGGTGTCTGAAATCATGCCGCAACCGATAATACCGACTTTTGTTGCTTTCATCATTTGTTTCCTTCTGCGAGTTTGTTTTCTGTCATGAACTTATAACTTTCTTCGATCGCCTGCCACATTTCCACCTGACAGTAATCCAGTTCTACGATAATCGCTTCTGCAGATTCCGGGACTGCCGGCACAAGATCTTTGATGGGAAGATCGCCCTGTCCGAGCGGCAGAAGATCCACTTTCCGGTCAAGGATCCCGTTGACCATTTTGTCACCGGTGACATTCTGCTTCACGATACCGTCTTTCATATGGATCGAGATAGTTTTATCGGCGAATTTCTGAAGCATTTCAACCGGATTTTCGGTTCCGAGATTGGTTGACCAGAAGCAGTCAATCTGGAATTTCAGGTTCGGGCATAGCTCTTTATAAATTTCATATTTGATTTTTCCGTCAAGTCTCTGAAATTCGAAATCATGGTTGTGCTGGAAAAGTGTAAAACCATTTGCCGCAAGGATCTCCTGCATCCTGTTTGTATTCTCAGCAGTCCGTTTGATAGCATCCATATCTTTGAAATCAGTGGTCCAGTAACCGCAAACGATTTTATCCAGTCCGAGATCGTCCGCGACATCCATGATTTCTCCCAGGTTCATAGGATCTCTCGCCCACGGGGTGTGAGATGAGACCATTTTCAGCCCGAGATCATCAAGGATCTTTCTGAACTCTCTGGGGCGGACATTCCAAAGCCCGGCAGGTTCCACATACTTGTAACCGATTTCTGCAACGCGCTTGAGAACGCTCACGAAATCGTACCCGACTTTCTCACGGAGAGAATAAAGTTGTACACCGATTGGTTTCATTTTTGAAGAAACTCCTCTTTTAAGGGTTGACTTTTTGTTAACTCGTGTTATATTTCTTCCGTTAAGATAACATAAGAATTTCGTTTTTACAATTGACGAAAAGTACATTTTATTAACGGAAAATCCCACATGCTGAAACACTTGATAAGACTGGAATTACTCACCTATTTCAAAGCTCCGGCAGAAAGAACAATAAAACCGATCAGAGTTACAAAACGGAAAGAATATCTGGAACTCGTGACGGGCGGTCATGTTTTGTTTTCCGGTCCGGATGGAAAAGATACTTTGTACGGACGCGGTACATTATTCTGGCACAGAGGCGGAGAAAATACGATTCATCGCTATCATTCTGACGACCCTTATTCCTGTTATTCTATTGAGTTTGAAGTCGACGGCGGAGAACGGATCTGTCCAAGAGTGACCATTCCCCTGCAAACAGAACAGCTGATGGGATTTGCAGATGATGTCTTCCGCAGATATCATGCCGGAGAACAGGATAATCCGGCTTTTTGTGTCATGCTCTATTCCACTTTCTACTGGTTTGCCTCGGGACCGCAGAAAAATCCGGGGGAATCTTATCCGGAGGCACTGAAAGTTGCGTTGGAGTTTATGGAACGGCATCTTGACAGCAGCTTGCGCCTGAATGAAATTGCAGATGTCGCAGAAATCAGCAGATCAAATCTTTTCTCCATTTTTAAGCACTACCTGAAAATATCGCCTCACCAGCATTTATTGAATTTACGGATCAACCGGGCAAAACAGCTTCTTGCTTCCGGAGAAAAAACGATAAAAGAGATCGCTTACGATTGCGGTTTTGAATCTCTGGAAGTCTTTTACCGTCAATTTTCACGGAATGTCGGCACAACTCCGGCTATATACAGGAAACGTTACACACCATCCATTGCGGAATAAACAAAAAATCATTTTCTGAAGCCGGAGATGATATCATCTTTCGTGAAAAATTTTACAGTGTGATAGACTTTCCGTTA
>JAFTJI010000009.1 GCA_017456495.1 Lentisphaeria bacterium
TTAAAGACAACAATTTCAATGCGGCGATATTCCCGCTTATCATTCTCGGCGGTGTTTTGTATCACATAATGATCTACTCCGACTTGAACCATCTGGATCTGACTCCGTATCTGGATTTGATCGACGGGATCATTCTGTGGCGTTGGGTTTCCACGGAACACTTCTGGAAAGCTGAATTCGGTTCAGTGATCCACCGGTTCAAAGAGATTTATAAAAAGAAACTGCTTCACGGCCTTTATATTCAGAATTACGGCGAATTTTCATCTGCGGCACACCCCATTGACTTTGAACTCTGGAAGCTTCAGTGGATGAAAGTCCTTACTGCCATGCGCGGAAAATATGCGTTTCTTGACGGATGTGTCTGTCTGCAGAACGGCTGGCTTTCCGATCCGCAATTCCGGGATCATGCTGTGTGGCTGGAAGAGACTTTAAGATGGTTCTGCGGAACCACAACGGAACGGTAATAAGGAAGGAGTTGTTCCAATGCTGAAATTGGCAATGATCGGCAGCCGCGGTCACTTTAATTATGTTTTTATGGATATCGAAGCTCTGAAGAAGATGGCAGATATCACCTGTATTTCTTCCGGTTGCGAAGATCCGGTTGACCGGTTGAAAGACCGTTGTGCGGAGTTTGGTTTTCAGCCGGAAATCTATGCTGACTGGAAAGAGATGCTTGAGACGGAAAAGCCTGATGTGGTTTGTGTTGACGGCCCTTTTGAAAAGCATGCGGAGATGAGTGCTTTTGCTTTGCAGAAAGGAATCCATGTCTTTTGTGAAAAGCCCATAGCTTTGACTTGTGAACAGCTGGATTTGGTGAAAGATGCGCTGAAAGTCAGCAAAGCCCGGATCATCTCCATGGTGGGGATCCGTTATATGACACCGTTCTATCAGGCAGCAGAGATGGTTCACTCCGGAGCTATCGGAAAGATCAAACTGATCCGGACACAGAAGTCTTACAAACTTGCAACCCGTCCGGCGTTTTACAGCCGCCGTGCGACCTATGGCGGAACCATCGGCTGGGTTGGAAGCCATGCGCTGGATTGGGTGATGTACTTCACAAAAGATAAATTTGAATCCGTGAGTGCGCTTCAGACTTCCGAAGACAATTTCGGGAACGGAGAAATGGAAATCGCCGCAAGCTGTCAGCTGAAAATGAAATCCGGTATCATTGTCAATGCCACAATGGAATTTCTGCGCCCGATGTCAGCTCCCACCTGGGGGGATGACCGGATCCGTCTGGCTGGAACCGAAGGTGTGCTGGAGATCCGGGATGAAAAGATTTATCTGATCGACAAAGACGGCAGCCGTGTGATCGAGCCGGAAGATACCGGCATGAATATTTTTGCAGATTTTCTGGGCGAACTTTCCGGCGGAAAGCCGGCAGTGGTCACGACAGAAGAGACGATTGAACTTACCAACGCCTGTTTGAAAGCGCAGGAAGCCGCTGATACAGGAAAAATAATCTATTTTTGAGGTGTAACATGACAATAAAAGTCGGTCTGATCGGAATTTCCGGTTACAGCAGTGTCCATTTTTCCCATTTGGAGCCGCTGGTCAAAAAAGGGGTGATTGAACTGGTTTGTGTGGTTGTGATCAACCCGGAACAAGTACCGGAACAGCTGCAGAAACTGAAAGAAATGGGGGTCAAGGTTTATCCTTCCACTGAAGCGATGTATGCGGAACAGTCCGGCAAACTGGATTTGGTCTGTATCCCGACAGGGATCGCGCTTCACTCCAGAATGACAGTTGAGGCACTGAAGCACGGAGCAAACGTTCTTGTGGAAAAACCTGCTGCCGGTTCTGTGGAAGATGTGAACCGCATGATCAAAGCGGAACAGGAAGCAAACGGCAAGTTCGTTGCTATCGGATTCCAGCACATGTATGCAAGAGAAGTCCAGTTTATCAAGCACTATCTTGTCAGCGGAAAACTCGGCAAAGTGAAACAGATCGTCTGTACCGGGATCTGGCCCCGCAGCGATGCCTACTACAGCCGGAACAACTGGGCTGGAAAAATGTACGCTGCTGATGGTACAGCAATTTTTGATTCTCCCATCAACAACGCTTTTGCACACTACCTGAACATGGAACTTTTCTATGCCGGAGAACGGTTTGAAAAATCTGCTCATGTCGTTTCCGTGGAAGGGAACCTCTACCGTGCAAGAGAAAATATTGAAACCTTTGATACCTGTGCTGTCCGTTTCACCACTGACAGCGGGATCAAGATCGTTACAATGCTGTCCCATGCGGGCGGCAAAGGGGTCAATCCTGTAATTGATGTGGAATGTGAAAACGGCAGAGCGATCTGGACCTCCAGTGATTGGAAGATCGTGTCCGCAGACGGTACAGTGCTTCACTCCGGAGCTTCTGAACTTTCCCAGCCGGAGATGTTTATGGATATCATCCAGAAGATCAGAGGAAACTTTGCATTCACCTGTCCGCTTGCAATCGGTGCAGAACATACGAACTGCATTGAGATGATGAGCAAGACGATCACGCCGATCGTGGTGAAAGAGACTGTCTCCCGCAAGGCAGAGGATGGACAGTATCTGATGGATAATATTGAGGAAGTTTTTGCGGAAGGTCAGAAAACCGGCAAACTGCCGTCAGAAATGGGAGTGATCTGGAAATAATTTCTGAATTGCTCCTGACATCCTTATTTTGAATAAGACCGGTTCCGGCTGGGCGAATGTTCTGCCGGAACTTTTTTTATCTTTTTTTTCATTCCCCTCTTGACATTTATGTATTAATTGTGTATAATATATGCAGATATCAAAAAACAGGTGCCCTAATGAAAGATAGTGAAAAAACTGTACTGAAGCATGAATATATCTCCCGGACCATCCGTAGCTGGCTGCTTGACGGGCGGTACCGTCCGGGAGACCGTTTGCCTACAAATCCCGAACTTTGCGAATACTTTTCTGCCAACAACCGGACAGTTGCTGCCGGAATAAAACCGCTTGTCAGGGAAGGTTTTCTGGAAACAGCACCGCGCCGCGGCACGATCGTGAAAAATCTTCCGATCCCCCCGAAAAATAATATGGTACTTTTCATGGATCGGATCCACGGGGATGTTTATTCAGAATCAACGGTCACACTGACAAGCCGTCTTCTGGAAGAGAGACTCTGCCCGATCTTCCCGGAAAGAAATGTGTTGGCTGAAAAAGAAAACTTCGCTTCTTTTCTGGATTGTTTTTTATCCAGACAGACTCCTTACGGCATCATCATAAACGGAACGACCAAAGTTCCGGTTGAGTATATCGAAGAGAATAAAGAGAAATTCTCAAATCTTATTTTCACAGTCATGGGGCGTAATATCGAAAATTTTTCAGCCCCAAGAGTGATTATCGATACTGCTGCCGCGGGACGCATTGCCGTTGAACATTTTGCTTCAAAAAAAGTGAAAGAAATCTTTTATATTGCAATTTATGAATACGGCTATAAAGGAGAAGAGCTTTCGCTGCAGATGCAGATCAAAAATGCTATAGTGGAACACTGCAAAAAATATGGTGTGACAGTCAACGAAGAAATCTTTCATAAGACATTTTTTGAACCTCACAGAAAAAATCCTGAATATATGAAGAGTCTATTGAAAGATGCCGGACCTGAAACCGGGATCTTTGCATATCAGGACAGCTGGATACAGCGTGATATTTTGCCTGCATTGAAAGATCTGGGCAAAGAAAATATTCCGGTTCTCGGCGGTTATAATACTCCGAACGCAGCGATTGGAAAATTTCCGTCATTGGATTTTCAGCTTCCGAAAATCGCAGAAATCGCTTGCGATATGCTGACCGGAAAAATCAAAGAACGGAAAGTTTTGATCCCGCCGGTTCTTGTAGATCACTCTTAAAAAAATAATAAAATGCGGGAGGGACGGGAATATAGATATTACGCTTTGAATATTCAATAATTCTTACGGATAAAGATAACCGGATTGAGCTTAACATACTATTAAGCAGGAGTCTGGATTCGCATAACATGCGTTATGTTATGTCAGAAGACTTTTTTTGAACTTACAGAACAAATTTTAACAAACAAGGAGAGCGTATCATGAAAAAAAATGAACACAAACGACATAACATAACGCATGTTATGCGAAGTTTCACATTGATCGAACTGCTGGTTGTGATCGCAATTATTGCCATTCTGGCGGGGATGCTTTTGCCTGCATTGAACAATGCACGGGATAAGGGGCGTGCGGCATCCTGTCAGGGAAATCTGAAGCAGTTGGGACAGGCTGTGCCTATGTATGTCGGTGATAATGACAACTGGGCAATGGTTATCTATCCTATCTCAACGTGGTCCACACAGGCATACTATTTATCCAAAAATCAGCCGCTGATCTGGCCCGGATTACTGATTCCATATCTTGGTTCAAAGGCAAAGAATGTCTACGGTGCCGGACAAAATGGTCCGGAGGTGCTCCGTTGTCCCTCTAAACCGGATTACAGAGCTTATTTCAAAGGAGGGATCGGCGGTTCTGTGTATGATGGAACCGGCGGATATCTTTTGAGTGGTTATGGATATAGTTACTGGCTCAGTGGAACTTATGGCGTCAGTTCGTCTACGGTCGGCGGACCATCCAGAAAATTCGGACAGGTAAACGCTAAACGGTCTGTCAGTAATGTTGGTATGTTTGGAGATACAAGATACAGCGAATCTGCGAAAAGCAGTACACTTTATACGATTTATCCGTCAAGCTGGGTAGATCATGGCGACCCCCGTCACAATAACCGTGCAAATGTCTGTTTCCAGGATGGTCATGTCGGAAGTGCAGGAAAGATGAATCTCGCCAATCCGTTGTATTCCAAATATGATAAAACTCCCGGCGGCGGTGGTATGAATGTCTGGAATACATCCGGTGCAAGTTTTAAATTACATTAGAGGCAATTTCAAAAGTCTTCAAAAATGGCAGAAAATTCTTGTTGCGATCTGCAAATGGAGCGTTTTCGGTGGTTACCCTTCCTCCTTCGCTGAAGCTACGGAGGACAAGCTGGATAGCCACGCTCAAACTACCATTTCCAACTCATCAACAATCTTTTTTCAGCCAAATTTTGCCGGACTTTTGAAATTACCTCATTAAAATCAAGACATAACCAACGCAAGAAAGGGTTTGCATGAAAAAAGTTTTATTTACGGCAGCGGTGCTGTCATTCCTTTCGTGTATTGCCGGAAGTACTGTCCGGCAGGAGCAATATGCGAATCAGAATGTTTATACATTGGAAAATGAAAAATTGATTATCAGCGTCAGTCCAGAAAATGGCGGACGCGGGATCCGGTTTTTCTTGAAAGACAAAAAATTGGAGCTTGTTCCGAAGAATCACTTTGGTTTTTTCGGGGACCACTGGAGCAAACATGACTGGCCCAGCGGCTTGTTCCATCTGCCCTATCAGGCAAAAGCGATTCCCGGAAAAGGAAAAGCCAGCCTGAAATTGTGGATCACTGTTCCTGCAAAGGGAGGAGGAAAAGGTTCTTCCAATAGAGCCAATTCCTTGAAGATGCCGACAGAGCCGGAGTTTCAGGGATTGATCGTTCAGAAGACGATCACCATTACCGACGGCAGCGATATTGTCCGTGTGGATATGGAGATCAAGAACCCCACCGATAAGCCCCGTGCATTCGGTTATTATTCACAGCATCACTTTGCTTTTGGAAAAGAGTACCGCTGGGATATGCCCTCAACGGACGGGATCACCGGTCCGACATTCCGGGTCACTCAGGCGAGACGCAGCGGTCCGAACTGGGTCAATCAGCCTGTTGCCGGATGGATGGCTTATACTCCCCTGAATGAGAAAAATTCCCTGGTCTTTGAGATGGATTACAACTATCTTGACCGTCTTTATTCCTCCGGTCAGACTGCAGAGTGGCGAATGGAGTCCACCATGGCAGCACCCGGAAAGAGCTTTAAGACGACTTATTATGTCTATCCTCTGAAGGGGTTTGAACAAATCTGCAGTGCAAACAACGGTATTGTTACCGGAGTCCGCACTTACAAAAAAGGTACTGCCGGAAAAGGTGTTGTCGATCTGATATCGCGGTTCAGAAATTACAAAGACCTGACCCTGGATCTGAAAGTTCTGGATCTTGCCTCCAAGAAGATCATCGTAGAGAAAAAATTCAAGATCAACGAGTTGTCTGACCGTCTGACCTCATTTGAGATCAACTTTAATACGTCTCAGGAAGTGATTTTCCGGGGAATCCTCACCGGAAAAGATCTGAAACATGTTTTTGAATACAACTATCTTGATGAACAGTCAGAGTTTGACCGCCGTTTCAACTATGCCCAGATCGGGCAGGGGGCTGCTGCGCTTGCAGGCGGGAAAGAGATGGCTTACAGCATAAAGCCGCCGATCAAGGTCAAAGTTGTTGAGAAGCCGGACTTCTCCAGGATCCCGAAGTTCCAGGCAAAGGAAAACAAGATCCTCGTGCTGTTCGGAATGTTTACCGACCACTTGAAGATCTATGAAACCTTCCGTCATGAACCCAATACAAAGATCAGCTGGAGCAATGCTCATCCCACAGGAATGACCACGTTCCCGGCGGAGTATCAGGATTTGTTCAGCTACCGTACCGTTTTCATGTGCAACGTGAACTTCAAGTCCATCCAGTTTCTTGCCACGGAAATGCTGAGCGATTATGTCCGGGAAGGGGGAACACTGGTGATCACCGGTGGTTTCTACACCTATGGTCATGGTGAATTTGAAGGTTCCGCGTTCACAAAGTTTGTTCCCTTTGAAGGAATGGCACCCTTTGACCTCAAATGGTGCGGCAAGGGCAAGAGTATGGTTGTGAAGAAGAAATCCGATGACCCGCTGCTTGCCGGAGTCGATTTCAGCTCCAAGCCCCAGATCCAGTGGTATCACGCTGTGAAACTGAAAAAAGGCGCAAAAGTTCTTGCTGAAGCTGATGGAAAACCGGTCATTGTGAAATATCCCTATGGAAAAGGCACTGTGATCGCCTGTACTTTCGCCCCCTTTGGCGAACCGGAACGCGCTTTCTGGTACAGCGATACATGGAAAGCTTTCATGAAGAACTGTTCAAAGAATACAAAATAAGGATGAGCAATGATGAAACAAACATTATTATATTCCGCATTGCTGGCATCGGCTTTGGTTTGTGCCGATGTGCGCAACGGCAGTTTTGACAGAAAAGGCGGAAAACCGCCGACACAGGCAACAGTGGAGGCATACCGGAAAGCCGGGATCGAGTGTCCGGATGCAAAAGATTGGACCCCCTACTGGGGAACATTGGGAAAGTCCGGAAAGATTGAGTTCCTTTCCGGTGGAGTGCGCGGCAGATTTGTCCGTTTGAGCAAAGGGGCTTGTATCCGCGGTTATCATGGGTTAAAGTTGGATCAGGATATTTCTGTGGAGCTTTATCTCCGTGGAAAAGGGGAGTTTTCCATCTCCTTTGCAAACTATACCCTGAATGGTAAAAGAACCGTGTTTCTGCACCCTGCCAAAGGGATCAAACCTGTTTATGTGAATGTTGACAGCGATGTCTGGACCCGTTATACTTTTACCTTCCCGAGACCGGCAGATGTCTGGAATATCCATCCGTATTTGACTGCCCGGAAGGGAACCATTGATGTGGATGAAGTGCGGATCCGTCACAAGGGAACCAGCTATCTTGCTGTTGGCAAAGGTGAAATGCGTTTGCGGAAAGAAAAACTGTTTATTACCGGGAAAGCAGAAGTCGCGCTGGATGCCAATGCAAAGAAATACATTGAAATCTTCAAGACTCAGTATGACCGTTTGAAAACATTCGGTTCTGCCAGATACACAAACATTCCTGCACAGGATCTTATGCAGCTTCTGGAAGAGTTGAAGCCGTATGTCCTGACCGATGGGATCAAGAGTATCAAGGTCGATCACTGGAACCGGATGAATGCGCTTTCTTATGCTGTGGAAGAAATGACAGGCGACCCCGTTCAGATGCCCGGCGCACCGGTGAAAGCCTCTGCCGGAAAAGCCGCTCCGCGTGCGGCAGCCAACCCCAATGCTGCTCCTGTTGCCATTACCACGATCAAGCCGAGCCGGATCCGTTACAACGAAAATGATAAGGGAAGTGTCCAGTACACTCTGGTCAACAACACCGGCGCACCTCTGAAAGGTACTCTTCAAATCACCATGCGGAGAGGTCTGCACGATGAAAAAACTTTGAAGAAAGCCTCTGTTACTCTGAAGCCCGGAGCCCAGACTCTTACGACATCTTACAATGTCGGTCCCGAAACATTCGGTCGTGAAATTGAAGTTTCTTTCACCAGCTCCAAAGGTACTGTTGTCAAAAAAGAATATTTTCAGGTCGCAAAAGAGTTCATGCGTGTGATGATGCACGGAACCGGAAAATATCAGAACTTCACACACTTCTTTGCTTCCGAAACATCTGACTTCGGGATCAAAAAGACCGATGATCTGGAATATCTTTCGGCACAGCCCCGCTATCACATGAGGTGGAAAAGCAGATTGCCATGGTTCAGACACCTGAAACGGGATCGCGGTTTTGTTACCTCTTTCTATCAGGCAAAAGCATTTGCCGCTCAGCAGGGGATCGAAGAAGTCCGCAAACACCCTGAGTTTATTCTTTATGATGAAAACGGACAGCCTGCCAAAGACTTTTTCTATGGCGGTATTCCCGACCCCTTTGAAATCGCTTCTCCGATCGAAATCAACAAAGAACGCCGGAAAAAGATTCTTGATGGAAGAGACTTTCTTGATGTCAGACTTTCCGGATGGCATCACTATATTCCGGACTTCACGAACCTGGATTGCGTGGAGTACGCCACAAAGTGCATCCGGGATTACCAGAAAGCTGTCGGATTTGATGTCATGTACCTTGACAATACTCCGACGGTGACGGTTGGTTATACCTACGAAGGCAAACAGAATATTGCCGGTCTGACTCCTGAGCAGGTGGCTGATCTGAATGCAAAGATCGCTCATGCGTGGAATGGCGGTTTGAGAAAGGATAATCCCGATGCCGGTTCCTGGTGTAACGGTGTGAACCCCGGTTCCGCCCGCTGGCAGCGCAGCCTCGGAAGATGGGTCAACACCGCCGGAATGGGTGTCGATACGCCTGAATTTAAGGATCCCAACGACAACTTTATCCGGGCGATGACTTCCTATTCAAATATCATGCTGCTTTCTGAGGTTCAGCATGTCTTTGCGCCCCGACATGAAATCGATGCAAGATATCCTGACAAATGGATCCGGGATTGCCTGGAACGCCGCGACTATCTTGTGCAGAAGTACAAGAGCAGTGTCGTGGTCGGATATCTTGGAACTCCTTACAGAGGCGCGAAGCCCATGCCCAGAAATACTTACTGGCCCACATTGAGCTACTTCCTTGCTACCATTGCCGCAACTCAGCACCATCACATTATTTATACGGAGGCTCTTCCTGTCCGTGATGCCTTTGATCAGTTTGTGACCCGTTACAGCTGTTTCATCTGGGACAAAGAACTGGTCGCTTATGCCAAGGCTGATGCAAAGAAGAATTTCAAAGTGGAATCTCCGAAACCGCTTCTCTGGGAAGACTTCGTCTACAACAGAAAGTATGCTGATTCAGAGATCACAGTCATGCACCTTGTTCGTCCTTATCCTCTCAAAAAATGGGATCTGGATTGGGAAATTCCGGCAACGATGCTGAACAATGTGAAAGTGACTTATCCCATTCCTGCCGGAAAGAAACCTGTCATGGCGAAAGCAATGCGTCCGAACCTGCCGGATGAAGCCGATCAGGTGGTGGAAAAGATTCTTCCGATGACCGTGAGAGACGGGAAAGTGGAAGTCACAGTTCCTGCCTTTTCCTACTACAGCATGGTGGCAATCAAGTTCCAGTAAGCTGTTACGTCAGCGGATGACGGATAAAACGTTTATGAACAGGGCTGAACCATTCGCCCTGTTCATTTTTTTCTGCCGCGGTCAAAACCAGTTTTCCACCGCCGCAGGGGAGGTCGATCGCGAACGCCGGAGTTGCCAGAGAGGATAAGGACAGCTGGAAATCTTTGAGGATCTCCAATCCTTTCGGGACACCTGTAGCGAAGTGAGCGACTCCTTCGATGGGGTCGATATGGAACAGATAGTGTGGTTTTACCCGCCATGAAACCAGGGTTTTGAAAAGCGTTCTCAATGTTTCCGGATCGTCGTTGATTCCGGCGAGGAGGACGGTTTGATCCAGGACGGGGATCCCGTGGCGGATCAGTTTCCGGCATGCTTCATGAGCCTCAGGTGTCAATTCATCCGGATGATTGAAGTGAGTGACGAACCAGAGTCCTTCGATTTCCGCCAGTTTTTCAGCGATGTGATCTGTGATTCTGGCTGGTTCGACTGCGGGTGCACGGGAACAGATCCGGACGGAACGGACATTTCCGGCAGACCGGATTTTAGAGGCAATTGCAATGACTCTCTCATCGGGCATGGTCATAATATCACCGCCGCTGAGAAGGATATCATCGACTTCATGGTTCTGATCGAGCCATTTACAGACGGCATCCAGTTCTTCATCGGAGAGGATCATGGGCGGGGCATCGCTGCGCCATTGGCGTTTCCGGAAACAGAAGCGGCAGTGAACAAAGCATTTATCGGTACAAAGCAGAACAGCTCTGTCGGTATATCTGCGGATGAATTTCGGCACGGGCATTTGAGCGATCTCTCCGAGCCCATCGTCAGAAAGCCCGCAGGAATCGAGTTCTCTGACATCCGGCAAATACATTTTTTTTGCGGCATCGGAGTTTTCTGTGAGCGTTTTACAGTATTGATTGAGTTTGACTGGGTAGCGTTGTTCAACGTTTTGAATAGACATAGAAGATCCTTGCATTATTCTGGTGTCCATTGTTCAAAGAATTGTGCTGCGATGGGGGCAGCAGTACTTCCGCCGGAGACCCCATGCTCCACAAAAACAATGATCGTATAAGTTTTTCCGGTGACCGGAGAAGTTCCGAACCCGGCAAACCAGGTATTTTTATAGCGTCGTTCTCTGGAACCGACTTCAGCAGTTCCGGTTTTTCCGAACAGTTCGATTGCGTTGTTTCGTGCTTTTTTTGCCCCGCCATTATTGGCATAGACTGCATTGAACATCGCATTTTTGACGTAGGCGAGGTGCTCCGGAGTCGTCAGGAGGTTTCCTCTGATTTCAGGTCTGCTGTTGTAGATGGTTTTTCCGCCCGGTTCTACAATGGATTTCAGGATTTGCGGTTTGTAGACGATACCGCCGTTTGCGAGAGCAGAGATATAGACAGCTGCTTGCAGGGGGGAAACGAGCAGTTCACCCTGACCGATGGAAACGAGAGCTGTATCAAAGACTTTCCAGTTTTTTTTCAGGGTTCTTGAGGGAAGTCTTCCAGCTGTTTCAGGGAGGATGAAACCGGTTTTTTTTCCGAATCCTGCAGAAGAGTAAGTCTGGGAGATTTTATCTACACCTAGTGAAATTCCGTTGGTTACGAAGTAATCGTTGCAGGAGACGGTGATCGCTTCCTTGAGGTCGAGATAGCCGTGCCCGCCGCCGGTGAGCGGACGGATCCAGCAGTTGAGTTTATAATCTCCGATAGGAGTGTAGCCATCGCATTCCATTGCTTCGCCGTTGTTGAGAAAGCGCAGGAAGGAAAGCCCCATGAGAGGTTTGATGATGGAGCCGGGACTGTATGCGCCCTGCAATGCTTTGTTGAACAGGGGGCGTCCGGGATCTTCCAGCAGTTGACGGTATTCTTCGTGTGAGATTGACGGTACGAATTGGCTCGGGGCATAGGATGGAGCAGAAGCCATAACGATGATTTCTCCGGTATGGGCATCCATGACAACGACAGCCGCAGAGAGACCTTCGATGAGATTTTCTGCAATTTGCTGTGCTTTGAAATTCAAGGTGAGGATCAGATTTTTTCCATTTTCAGCCAGGATCCCTTTTCCGCCGGAATCACGGATGAAACGACGATGGTCAACAATGACAAGTTTCTGACCAGGGGTTCCGCGGAGCAGGGGGCGTTTGACCGGCGTTGGCATCGCGGGGCTGACATTTGTTTCAGGATAAAAGTCATACGCCTGTTCGAGTCCGGTTTTTCCGACGATATCCGGGACGTAGTACGAATAATTTTTTCTATCATCGGCTTTTCCGGGGTCATCCTGTCTGACATAACCGATCAGATGTCCGGCAGTATTACCCTGTGGGTAGATGCGGATGGCATCGCAGACAAGTTCCATGCCGGGAATGACGGCGGCGATTTCAAAGGCTCTTGCCATTTCGGCTTCACTCAAATCCCTGAAAATCGTTAAAGGGAGTCCTGGTGTTTTAGAGGTGTGGTAAGAAATATCGTTCCGGGACGGGTACTCTGTCCGTCCAATGGTTTTAGCGATGATTTCAACTTTATCTGCGATAAAATTAATCGTTTTTCCCAAAGAGCCCGGCTGCCGCATTTCTGAGACGTGAAGGACTACATCCATAGAGGGGCGGTTATCAGCCAGGGGAACACCGTCGGAGGTCAGGATTCTGCCGCGGACTGCCGGGATCCTGATCTTACGGATGTACTGCCTGGAAACTTTTGCTTTGGTATCTTCACCCTTGATCACCTGAACCTGCCAGAGCCGGACACAGAGAACCGCGTAGAGGATAAACACCAGAAACGCGATGATTGCAATTCTTACTTTAGAGATGAAGTCCGGGGCAAACATGATCACAGATTCTCTTTCTTAACACGTTCTTTCGCTTCGCTGTAAGTGCAAAGTCCAAGTTTTTTTCCGAAAAAATCCAGGATAATGATCCAGAAAGGGAAGAGGATCGCGCCGAGGACCCCGTTTGCCAGCGCATCTGCGCCGGAGTTCAGGATGTTTGAAACCGTAAAACCGCCAGCCAGCAGATTTTGCGGGAAGTCACCGAGAACCGGAAGCGTAAAACCCGGGATCGCCAGAAGAAGCAGGGAATCAGATTCGATCCTATGAAGCCAGAAGATTGCAAAACAGGCAACGGCAATAAAACCGAAGATACTCCACGGATGGGTCCAGCCTCCATTGAAATCAAGCAGAAATGCTGCGGGCAGCACCAAACCGAATCCGAACCATGGACCGTAAGTGTATGCCGCATAAAAGATCAGCAGCGGAAGCAGCGGAAAATTGATGCCGATCGCACGGAGAGAGATCTGCAGAATGACAAAGATGATCAGCATGACAAAGAGATAGGTAAATCTCATTTTGCGGCATCTCCGTTTTTGGTAAAGACAACGACAGTTCGCACAGTATCAATACGGATTAAGGGAGAAACTCTGACTTCTGCGTAGAGCTGATCAATGATTGCGGCAGGCGGAACATCCTTGCCGCGCGGGACGATCGTTGCAACGGGGATATTTGCCGGAGTATCTTCCGCGATACCGCTTGTCAGGATCTTACCATAATCCTGATATTTTCCGCCGATGGGCAGATAACGGACGACCGGAAGAGTATTTTCATCCAGCACCTTCATGCCGCCTGCAGAGTTATCTGATTCTGTAATAACGCTGAGATGGCAGTCTCCGGAAAAAACAGTTGCGACAACAGCCGTTCCGCCGGAGACTTCAATGACTCTGCCAGCCATAACGAGATTTCCGGAGTCATCGGGAGCCGCGACAGCATTTCCGACTCTGATACCGTCAGCCCACCCCCTGTTGATTACGAAACGTTCCCGCCACTGAGCGGCTGTCCTTCCGGAAATTTCCGCAGTTATAGGGGTGAACCCGGGAGATTCCGGCATTTTCAGAAGCGCGCGCAGCGTCCGGTTTTCTGTCTGAAGGTTTTGTAATGTTCTGATTTTTGCTTCCAGGATCAGGTTGCGTTCCTGAAGAGTCTGGACTTCAGCAGCAAGCTGTTTTTTCGGTTTTGCCAGCTGGGCTGCATAAAATACTCCATCTTCAGTTACTGTGACTGTCCGGAGGAACGGACTCATGAAGTCTCTTGAGAATCTGGCTGCAGTTCTCCGGAGGGAGGCATAAACAGCCACAAGCAGAACGATTCCGAGAAAGATAAACAGAAGGATCCTGTAGATCTTCTTCCCTTTTAAGTTTTCGTCATTCATATCCATGTTCATATCAGCGGTCCTTATTCATAGCGATCCATAAGAGAGTGAGCTTTTTCCAGAAGCGGGATCTCTGGTTTTGCCGGTGCAACAGCCTGAAGAGTCAGCGCGAATCTCATTCCCGGAGGGATCAATCTCTGTTCAGCCTGTTTGAGAGCCAGCTCCAAAGCCGCCCGTTCCGAGAACGCCGTATAGAGAGCTCTTTTCTCTGCCAGGATTTTTTTTATTGCATTGGCTGTCGGAGGATTCAAACGGAACTCCCGGATCCTTCCGGCACAGCGGTAAAGTTTCAGCGCGATTTGTTCCGGAGCGATCAACGCAAGAAAATTCAATTTCATTTCTGCACGGGCAAGAGCTTTTACGGTTTCATTGCTGAGAACAGGAACTTTCTTTCCTTTTTTGACTTCCGGAACCTTCAGCAGCGGATGGATTTCTTCCATGATGTCAGAGAAAGACTCTTCGAGCAGGGGAACCGCTGCGGGGATCCCGCGCCCCAGAACGGATCTGGTGCAGACCTCTGTAAACCATTCCTGCCGGGAACGTCCATTTTCTCCAAAAAAAGTTTTCCCTTTCTTTGCCGGAGCTGACAGGATTTTTTCAAATCTTTCAGAAGGAAGAAGATTTCTGTTGCGGAACAGGAATTGTTCAAAAGAGGGGACTCTTCTCGTTGTTTGCCTCAGGAGGAGAGCGCACCATTCCATTCTGGCTGCAGAAGAGAACTGTTCATAAAAATCAGGTATCCTGCTGTCCAGGAGTTCTTTTACAGACGGAGCGTACCCATGGGCGAGCATTGCTCTTGCGTAAGGTGTATAACGGAAACCGGAGGCTCCATAGATGGTTCCCGGCTCATACAGATCATGGATGATCGCTGCTGTGATCCATGCGTCCCGGATGGGGATTTTGCTCCCGGTCTTTGCAGAGAGATAAGTGTGTACAAAAGGAAAAATCGTTTCCGGCTGGAACGCCCATCTGTTGAATCCATGCGGAAGAGAGATGCGGATGGTGGAGCGTTTTGTATTGATGAAAAATGCCTGTTGTTCCTCTCTGTCCGGGAAATCAACAGACACTCTCTGTTCCGTGGGGATTCCGGATATCGTTCTTGGCACAATACGGCTGACCAGCTGATTTATTCTGGAAATCAGCTGGTTGGTGTGGTGCTTGTCCACTTCCTCCGGGGGCAGGAGCACTTGTGCCGCTGCTTGAGAAAAGGTCAATGCTGCAAAACTGCAAATGATCAGCCGTTTGAAAAACACTGTATCTTCCTGAAATTACTGGATTTCACCTTTTTCCCGGAGACCGTAGATGGCTGCTGCAGTTCCTGCATAAGCCCCGATATCGCGGCGCAATGCGCTGGGAACGAGTTCGCACTGTTCGTGCATTTCTTTCCAGCAGAACTGGGGCAGATATTTTTTGATGGGTTCCATAAACAGATCACCGCAAGCCCATGCAAAAGTTCCGAGAACAAGTTTTTTCGGATTGAAAATATTGATGAATGCCCCGAACGCCTGTGCGTTGCGATAACACATCTCATCCCAGAGAGCCAAAGAGTAGGCATCGCCGGCACGGACACCCTTTTCCAGCGTAACGAAGTCGATATCTTCCAGATTTCCGCCAGCCATAGCAATGAGAGGATGATCCGGTTTGTCTTTCAGTTCTTCCTGGATCCGCTGAGCGATCGCGCGTCCGCCGCAGTATGCTTCATAGCATCCGTTCATGCCGCAATTGCATTTTCTGCCATTCCGTTCAATAACGAAATGACCGGCTTCACCGCCGTAGAATCCTGTTCCGCGGATCAATTTTCCGGCAGCGATGATCCCGGCACCGATCCCAGTGCTCATGGTGAGGTAGAGAAAATCATCGCATCCTTTCCCGGCACCGTAGAACCATTCTGCCAGAGCACCGCAGTTTGCATCATTTTCAAAAAATCCTTCGACTCCGAGATTATCGGAAAGATACTGTCGGATCGGGACGTTGCGCCAATGCTTGTTGTTGGTCGGAGCGGTCATGATCCCGTTGGGAATATCAGCAGGTCCGGGAGTGGAGATCCCGAACGCTCTGATATCAGCGAGGGTGATACCTGCTTCGCTGATGAGTTTTTTGCTTGTTTCCACCATAAGGGGAAGAATCACATCAGGGTAGGTGTCTTTATTTTCAATTCTCTGAGTTCCAAGGATTTTACCATCGGCAGTTCCGAGACTGACAACGATTTTTGTTCCTCCGACATCATATCCAAGCAGGTAAACGGGTTTGCTCATTTTTTTTCTCCTGAATTGTTCTGAGGTGATTTCAAATTATCCCAAAAAGGTTTTAATGCCTCTTGAAATAACCTCATGTAAATTGTTTATTTCAGCCCGGCAATATATCACAGTTTTTCAGTATTTTCAATCCCGTTATTTAAATATATTAAAAATTCCGCGCGCATACGCGTTTTTCCGGCAAAAATATTTTTTTTCAAACTTGACTTGAAAAGCATGCATGACGGGGTATCTTGCCTGAGGAGAGACGGTGATCTTTTCGCGCATATAGCACACCTTTTGAAATAAGCAAATGCAAAATGAAAAAAAGATTGTAAAAAATTTTTCAAAGATGACTTGCAAATTTTCAGAGATGGTGCAAATTATAGGTGTCATGCGAAGGTTGAAAAAGGCAATGTCAATAACTTGTTTATAACTTTGTTGAAAAGAGTTAAACAGGTGTAAGATTGGCATTGTACGCATGAGGAAAAACTTTGTTGTGCTGATACGGTGTCCGGATTGTTTCCACAAGGTCCAGCCGGAAGTCAGAAACAATGGAGATTAAAACAGATTTGAGTTCAAAACAGCTGTAACGAGCCGTATTATCAATGGGTTACAGTTTGGAAAGAAAGAAATCTGTCTCGAAGGAAAAATGTCGATTTAATATTCTGCATTCGGGGAAATTCCGATAGGAACGCAGAATAATGTTAATAACCCGGAAAGAAAAACCAGAACAAGGGGTTTTCAGCTCTTCTTCGTACGGAAAAGAGATGGGGACGTTTTGCTCTGTCCGGTGGGTTGAAGTCAGTTGACAGAAGTCAGCAGGACTCGAACTTTTGTCAACAGAAAAGAAGGGAAAGATGAAAACATTTGAAGAGACGACGGCGGAATGCACTCAGCTTTGGAGTGCAGTTTCGGCACATCTGAAAGAGAAAAGCGAGGCATTGTTCCAGCAGTGGTTTGCCTGTGTTGTTCCTTTGGAGCTCACAGATACAGATCTTACGCTTGGAGTGCCTGATGATTTCTTTGCGGATATGATCCGGACCAATGCCATGTCTGATTTGGAAGAAGCGATGCAGCGCGCTTCCGGAAAATCCTTGAATGTGAATTTCAAGGAAGGATACTCTGCACCTGTCCAGAAGAAGGAAACTCCGGTTTCTGCACCTGTCCAGGAAGTAAAAACAGAACAGAACGCACCCGAAAAGGAAAACCGTCCTGCATTCATTCCGGGGGTTCGTTTTACCTTTGAAAACTTTGTGATCGGCGAAGCAAACCGTTATGCGTTTTCCTGTGCCAGATCCGCTGCGGAACATCCCGGAGAATTGAACCCGCTGTACATTTACGGCGGAACCGGTCTTGGAAAGACTCATTTGCTTTATGCTGTTGCAAATCAGGTGAAGAAAGCCAATCCGGCAGCAAAAGTCTGTTATATTCCCAGCGAAAATTTCCTGAACGATTATGTGAAAGCATGTATGAACCATTCCCATGCAGATTTCCGCGATTATTACCGGAATCTGGATCTGCTTCTGATCGACGACGTTCATAACCTTGCGAATAAAACACAGTTGCAGGAAGAGTTTTTCAATACATTCAATGCGATTTATTCCAGAGGCGGTCAGATCATTCTGACATCTGATAAACAGCCGTCAGAGATCAAAGGTTTGGAAGATCGTCTGGTTTCCCGTTTCCAGCAGGGCGCGATGACTCAGATCACGCCGCCGGGGTATGAAACCCGTCTTGCGATCCTGAAGGCAAAACAGGAAAATCAGGCGACAAAGATTCCGCAGGATCTTCTGGTTTTCATTGCGCGGCGCGTAACCTCCCAGATCAGAGCTTTGGAAGGAGCTTTGATGCGGATCATTACGTTCTGCAATGCCTGCCTGAAGTCACCTGAAGAGATCACTACGGATATGGCGGAGAGCATGCTTTGCGATATTCTTGATTCCGAAGCAGATGCAACAAGAGTCGATATTGACAGAATCCTTTCAGTCGTGGCGAAATATTTCAATATTCACGTTCATGATATTACCGGTTCCAAACGTCCGAAAAACATTGCAGAACCGCGTATGATCGCCATGTATCTTGCCCGTCATTTGACGGATCTTCCTCTGAAAGAGATCGGTCAGGAGTTCGGCGGCAGAAATCACACAACAGTGATCCATGCGGTCAAGCAGGTCGAAAATGACTGCAAGGCTGATCCGAGATTGCAGCATACGATCGTTCAGCTGAAGCGAGATCTGCACGTTATTGAAGATTAAATATCAGGGGAAGGCGTTCCTGGATCGTCTTCCCTTTTTCATTTCCGGCAGCATATGAGTTTATTTCTTGAAAAAATTGAAA
>JAFTJI010000059.1 GCA_017456495.1 Lentisphaeria bacterium
GCTGAAATTGACCTCGCCAACGCTTCCATGAAGGCGATCCCCACCATCTTCCGCAGAACTGTCACGGTCTCCGAAGAAAATGGAAAAGCTGTTGTGATCCAGAAAGAACAGATCGAATATATCGGTGCCGCAACTCTGAACGCAGATGAAGCTCTCCTTGCGCCCTGGTCCCTTTGTCAGTTCGATACCCCCAAAGGAACCTATGCCCGTTTCCAGGCTGGTTTGCCCATCCGTAATTTCTACGGCGAAAGTGCAGAGTTCCGCGTGGAAGAAAATGGCATTGCAAAGATGTACAACACCGAGAAACAGAGATGGCAGGTCGCTTTGAACAAGGATTATGAATGGATCGAATTGATCCTTCCTGCCAAGAATCTGAAAGTTCGCCGTACAGCTGACGCATTGCCTGCAGGACAGAATTATATTGATATTGCAGATGCTCCTGTGGATCAGAAGCCCGATGGCGACCCGGTCAAATACAGTTTCTACAGCGATCCTTCCGGATTCATGGAAATTGAAGCTGCCGGCGGCTGCACATTCCCGCTGACTCCCGGAACCGTACTGGAAGTTGTGATCCGCACAGAACTCAGTGCTGCAGAGTAAGAGTTAATTCAACTCTTTCAATTTTGCTTCAGCGCGCCGGATGTTTTCCAAAACGCCCGGCGCATTTTTATTGGTCTCAAGAATTTTTTTCCAATCGTCGATCGCGCCCTGATAATCTTTTTTGTGATATTTCAAAGCTCCGGTAACTCCATAATCCTGAAGAACTTTTCCTGCGCGATCAGTTGTTTTTCCAGCCCAGGTTTCAAAATGGGCGATCCGGGCGTCATCATTTACCTCAAAAAGAAGATCCATCATAAGAAATTTGAATGCAGATTCATAAAGGTTCCGTTCCAGAAGAAGAACTTCTCCGTTACTAGAAACAAAATGATCGTATTTTTTCAGAGCCTGAGTAAACTTTTTTGAGGCTTCTGTCTGATTCCCGGTGATTTTGTAATATTTCGCGAAAAGAATGTCAATGGAAAGATCCAGCGCATCAATGGTGCATTTTCTCCCTTGCTTGTTCCGGGCATCATCACGGGGAAGATCCGGGATCTGATCCTTTTTCCGGAGCGCATCAAGAGTTTCCTGCAGAACTTCCGGATCCTGTTCCAGAAAACCGTATTTTGCATGGATCATCAGAAATTTGTCATTGGGCAGCTCGTGGGAATAAACACCCCAGCGGATGAGAGTGGGAGAGTCTTTCCACATCGGCATGTACCATAATGTCATGCCAACCATGTAAACTCCAAGCAAACAGCCGGCTAATTTCAAGTACGGCAGCACATGGTCATATTTTTTGATGACCCGTTCCAGAAAGAATGCAAGAAATACCCAGACCGCAAGATTCGGGAAGTAAGCATAACGGTCGGCGTAATCTGTGGGATTGAAAATAAATGCTCCCGTGAATGGGGCGAAAAGTGCAGCAAAAACCAGCAGGAATGCGAGAAAACTCAATCCGAGACTCTTGTTGTCGATCTTCGCCTTTTTGCTGAGAAAGAGGATCATCCCAAGCAGAACAGCACCAACAGGAACCATCCAGATGTCGCTCCAGTCAATATAAGGATAACAGGGACTCGTTTCCAGCGGAATGATGCCGTTGACCGTATAGAACAAAGCATTGTGAACGACCACGGAAAGCAGCCGCGGCATGGGGATGAAACTCGGAAAAATATTCAGGAACCAGCACAGAAGACCAACGATCCCCCCCATGCTGAGGATCCCGTACAGAATATATTTCCAGTTGAATTTTTGCGGATTTGTATAGCAAAGGTAAACGCATGCCGCAAGCGGAAGTCCGATGGCGGATGGTTTCGAGAGTAGTGACAGAAGAAAAAGAATGATCGCTCCAGTGATATTTTTCCAATTTCCGGGAGCTTTCATGAAGATGAAAAATGAGGCAAGAGCAAAAAATCCGCTCAAAACATCTTTCCGTTCGGCGATCCAGACTACCGATTCCAGCCGTTGCGGCTGAACTGCCCAGAAGAGGGCGCAGCAGCAGGCAAGCCATGTGCGAACCCCAAGCCGTTTGATGATACTGAAAAGAAGAACTGCGCTGCCTGCGTGAAAAAGAATATTGGTCAGACGATACCCGAAGGCAACTTCCTGGGTCTGCCAGATCAGCCGGTCAAGCATCAGGGAAAAGGTCGTTACCGGAGTCAGAAGCCCGATGGTTCCAACCGTGAAACAGCGGACAAGATTATCCCAGGTGAAGGTAAGATAAGGATTGTTGCAAACATAGGAAGAATCATCCCAATCCACTTGAAAACCATAAGGCAAACTGGGAGAAAAAACGGCAATGACGAAGAAAAAAGTAAGCAGTTGGAATTTGTATTTCTGAAAAAACTCTTTGATTGCCGTTTTGTTCATGAGAATGATCCTTCCGGGGATTGAAAAAGGAACCGCCGATGTTTGCGGACCGGCGGTTCTTAAATATTTAAGATCTTACTTGATCTCGATCACTTTTCCGCCGTTCTGTGCGGATTCGTGAGCAGCTTCGCAGAGCTGAATGTTATGCAGAGCATCTTCAGCGGTAAGCGGTGTGCCGTTCAGAACAGACTGTGCATGATTTTCGATCAGGCACTGATACATGTTCTTGATTTCGCAGGGCGCGACGCTTTCTGCTTTGCCATCGAACTTGTCAAGTTCAAGACGGACTTTGACGGGTTCGTCAGCGTGTCCGGAGAGCTGGAACATGGTTCCGTATCCGCGGAGAGCTGCCTTATCACCGTAGATTTCATACCCGAGGTTGCTGAGGGTTCCGCCGAGACCGCCGCGCAGTTCGGAGAATGCAACCTTTGCGCTGGACTGCATGCCGTCTTCAAAGAAGAATTTGATGTAGGCACCGTCTTCAGCAACGGTATTCATGATCTTGGGCAGATAAACTGCAGCAAGTTTGGTGATCTTCTTGCCGAGGATGTATTCGGAAAGATAGAAGCAATGGCTTGCGACGTCGCCGATGGGACCGCCCATTTCTTCGATCTTGGAGCAGCGCCAGGTGGCGGCTTCTGCGGGATCGTAGCCGTAAGCAAATTCCATGTGGAAGCAGGAGTCATTGACATTGCCGAGTTCACCGGCTTTGATCATGCTTTCTGCTTTGACGTTCCAAGCGTTATAGACCATCATGTGGTCAACGCCCAGAGAGAGGCCTTTTTCCTTTGCAAGAGCAACGAGAGCTTTTGCATCAGCGGAGTTGGTCGCCATGGGTTTTTCAGAGATGACATGTTTTCCGGCATTGAGAGCCTTCATTGCCAGAGGAACGTGAGTGGTATTGTTGGTTGCGATATAGACAGCCTGGATCTCAGGATCGGCAAGCATTTCGTCAGCAGATGCAAACCACTTGAGTCCAAGAGCTTCCGCAGCTTCCTTGCGAGCCTGATTGATGTCCGTTGCAGCAACGAGTTCAGCGAACTGAAGCGGTGCAAAACGGTTCTTATCGCAGGCATAACCTTCTTTGGCAACGCGGTTTTCAGCGATTCCGCCGAATCCGATCAGACCATATTTGACTTTAGCCATGTTTGATTATCCTTGATTTTTTGTGTTTAGACAAGAAAGCCGCAGAATGTTTGAGGTTCTGCGGCTCTGAGAAGTAAAAATTACTTCATGAATGCAGCGGCAACTTTCTTAAATGCCTTGACACATGCTTCCATGTGCTTGAGGGTGTAAACCGGGTGGGTGAAGAAGCACATGGTTCTGTCAGTCATCCAGTTAGCCTTTTCGCAGTTGAAAGTGGTGTAGTCGATGTTGCGGGACTTGGGATCGTAGAAGGGATACTTGGCAAGACCGAAACCGTTGCGTTCGGCGTAAGCCTGTTCCTTGTACATTTCCGGCCAGAGAACGCTGTAAACGGGGACGCCTTCTGCAGCGATAGCATCAATGAAGTCCTTGGTGGTGATACCGTCTTTGAACTTGGTGGTATCGAGGACGAAGGGAGCC
>JAFTJI010000060.1 GCA_017456495.1 Lentisphaeria bacterium
ATTTGCTGTATCTGCGGTCATAAGGGTGGATCATCTGTAAGACTTTTTCTTCCATTGTCAGGGAGTCCATAACGGAATCTGCCCAACTCTGCTGTTTTTCGTTCAGAGGAAAGTACATGATAGGAAAATCCTTTTTTTGCGGTTGTCAGTATCAAGTGATTTCAATTGGGAGAATATAATGGATTTTTGAAAAAAATCAAGCGTTTTAAGTTTTTCTTTTTCTTGAAAAATCCGTTTTTTTTGAGTGAAAACAACAGCTTCCTGTTAAAAAAATGGAATTTTTTCAGAAAGTTCTCTTGAATATTTTACGGATGAGGTGTATTTTATTTGAAGAAAGAAGGTTTACAGCCATGAAATTGAACAGCTTTTATTTCCGATTTTATTTTTACGCTGCTTTTTACTTTAGAAAGCGGGCGTTTGCTGCTGTTCCGATGCCGTGTTAAAACCTGAACAACAAATGATATGCAATACGCCCGCTTCCGAATTGAGGTTGCGGGCTTTTTTTTGATAACAAACGAAAGGATTGAAACATGATAGTAATCTTGAGAGAAAACCCGGATCAGCAGCAGCTGAACCATCTTACAAATTGGCTGAAAGAACAGAATATTTCCGTTCACCGTACCGAAGGGGTGCACCAGACGATCCTCGGGCTGGTCGGAGATACTTCCCATGTTGATATCGACCGGATCCGTCAGATGTCTATTGTAGAGTCTGTCAAACGTGTTCAGGAACCGTTCAAGAACGCAAACCGGAAATTCCATCCGCTTGATACGGAGATCCGTGTCGGCAGTGCATTGATCGGTGACGGTTCTCTTACCGTGATCGCAGGTCCCTGTTCCGTGGAATCTGAAGAGCAGATTATCACCATTGCGGAGAGTGTCAAGAAATCAGGCGCAAAACTTCTGCGCGGCGGTGCATTCAAACCCAGAACTTCCCCTTATGCGTTCCAGGGGTTGCGTGATGAAGGACTCAAACTGCTCCTTGAAGCGAAAAAAGTGACCGGTCTGCCTGTCGTTTCTGAAATCATGGATCTTTCCCATCTTGATCTTTTTGCTGATGTCGACGTGATCCAGGTCGGCGCAAGAAATATGCAGAACTTCGAGCTTCTGAAACAGCTCGGAAGGTCTGATAAGCCGGTCCTGCTCAAGCGCGGTCTTGCCAATACCTACTGGGAACTGCTCATGAGTGCCGAATATATTCTTGCTTCCGGTAACGAAAAAGTGATTCTCTGCGAACGCGGGATCCGTACATTCGAAACATACGTCCGGAATACTCTTGACATTACCGCTATTCCGGCATTGAAGACGCTTTCCCACTTGCCTGTGGTGATCGACCCCAGCCATGCAGCAGGCGTTTCCACTTTCGTTCTGCCGCTTTCTATGGCAGCAGTCGCAGCCGGTGCAGACGGACTGATCATTGAGGTTCATAACGATCCTCCTCACGCACTCTGTGACGGTCTGCAGTCCCTGACCATGCAGGAGTTCGACAAGACGATGAACCGTCTGATTCCTCTGAAAGCAACCTGCGGAAAGATTTACTGATCATGAAAACACCGTCCCGGAAAAATATTACGCTCTGCGGAATCAAACATGCAGGGAAAACCTCTGCGGCAAAGGCACTTTCTGCTTTGACAGGAATGCCTTTTGCTGATTCCGATGATACCTTGAAAGAGCTTTACGGAAAAGAGACCGGAACAGATTTGACTGTCCGGGAGATTTTTCAGACTCTTGGCGAAAGCGGATTCCGGCAGCTTGAGGTCCGGGCTTTGCGGGAACTCTTTTCCGGGAACAGCGGTGTTATCATTGCATTGGGCGGCGGTGTGCTTTCCAATCCTTTCCTGACTGATAATGACCGGAAGAATTTCGGTTTCCTCTGCTGTCTGGATGTTCAGGATGAAGTTGCTTATCAGCGGATCATTCAGAATGGTCTGCCGCCGTTCCTGAAAGATAAGCCGGATCCATTTCAGGCATTGTGCGAGATGAACTTGAACCGCCGGGAAATGTTCCGGAAATATGCTGATTTTATTGTAGATGCCGGAGAGGCAAAAGATGCGACTCCGGAGAAAACTGCGGAAAAAATTCTTGCCGCTTACAGGGAGAATGTTCTATGAATAACTCGTTTGGAGAACTTTTCAGGATTACTACTTTCGGGGAATCCCACGGTGCTGCGCTGGGTGTCGTGATCGATGGTGTTCCTGCCGGTTTGGAAATTGATACAGATTTTATTGCTTCCGAAATGGCGCGCCGCAGACCGGGACAATCCGATGTTTCAACTGCCCGGAATGAGGCAGATGCTCCGGAGATCCTTTCCGGCGTTTTTGAAGGAAAATCAACCGGAACCCCGCTGACACTTCTCATCCGCAACAGCAATCAGCACTCTTCGGACTATTCCAATATCATGAATCTCTACCGTCCGGGACATGCGGATTACACCTTTGATAAGAAGTATGGGATCCGCGACTATCGCGGCGGCGGAAGATCTTCCGGAAGAGAGACTTGTGCAAGAGTTGCCGCCGGTGCGGTCGCAAAGCTTCTGCTCCGTCAATTCGGAATTTCTGTCCGCGCCTGTACGATCCAAATCGGTTCTGTAAAAGCGGAAAAACGGGATTGGTCGATCGTTGAAACAAATCCTGTCCGCTGCGCAGATGCTTCCGCTGCAGAAGCGATGCACGAAGAGATCCGTTCCGCAGCCTCCCGTTCTGACAGCGTCGGCGGAATGATCCATTGCGAGATCCTTGGTGTTCCCGCCGGATTGGGAGAACCGGTTTTCGATAAGTTTGATGCTCTCCTTGCACACGCCATGCTCTCGATCGGCGGAGTAAAAGGCTTTGAACTCGGGCGCGGGTTCGGGGTCGCAGAACAATACGGTTCCACAAATAATGACGGTATGACACCGGAAGGATTCCTCAGCAATCATGCCGGCGGGATCCTCGGAGGCATTTCCAACGGGAATGTGATAGATTTCCGGATCGCAGTGAAGCCGACACCTTCGATTTTCCTTCCGCAACAGACTGTTGACCGTGATGGCAACCAGGTGGAAGCGAAGATCCGCGGGCGGCATGATCCCTGTCTGGTACCCCGGATCGTTCCGGTTGCTGAGGCTATGGCTGCTCTGGTCACGGCGGATTTGTTCCTCCGCAGCCGTATCAACCGGATGGATCAGCTCTGATTTTTACAGAACTTTTTTCAGATTTTCTTCAATCTGTTAAAATTTTTTCTGGAAAAATTCTGAAAGTGGTGTATATTTTCTCCGGAAAACAAAAGAAATCAGGAGATTTGAAGATATGTCAACGATAAAAATGCCAAAGGTGAAGATGTCCCGAAAAACGAAAATCATAATCGGGGTGTTTATAACAATAGCTCTTTTGTGCGGAATTGTGATCGGTTTGTTCCTTGCATGGAGAAATATGTTCCGTCAGAATGACCGTTTTCTTGTGCTTCGCGTTAACGTGACAAGTGCGGAAGGGCAGGGAAAATGGCACGGAAACGTGAAAGAAGTCATGCCGCATGTGATCAATTCCAAGAAAGATGTCAATGATGGAAAAGGTTCTAAAGATGGCAAAGACGGAAAAGACGGAAAACAAAAGATCCCTGCGAAAAAAGCCAGGCAGGCAGAATTGCTGAATATCTTTGATCTTGACTTGAAACTTTTGCGTGAGAAACTTGAAAAAGTTCCTGAAATCGAAAGAGTTGAGATCCGGCGGGTTCTTCCTGACACCCTGGATATTCAAATTACCGAACGGATTCCCGTGGCGTTTATTAATCAGATGAACGGGGCATATCTTGTTGATAAAGAAGGTGTCGTGATCCGGAGAAGCCATGCGATTAATATCTCCGGAGTGATCCCGGTGATCGTAACGCATAAGAAGAAACTTCCGAAACCGGGAGAAATCTTTGATGAAGTGCAGCCTGTTCTGGAGTTTATTCAGCTGACAAAGAAAGTACCTGATTATTCCGTTTTACGGATCGTAAGAATGGAGCTTGTCAAAGATGATTTTGTTACTATGCAGATCCACTATGGCGGAGATGCCGACGATTGGTATGTGATCAAAAATGTTCCCATTGAGAAACCTTCGGAGGGAATGGACCGTATTGTTTCCGGTATTGAACTCGCCAAAAAGGAAAATCGTCGGGAAGTGAACCTCCGTTACGCAAAACAGGCTGTCCTGACAAATAAGCCTGAGGCAGAAGAATGAGTCTGCGGAATTTCCGTTTCGATGCTCTGAAAGATGCGGAAATCTCTTCTCCGGTCGTATTGGAGCGGGCTGAACACAATCATCTTTTCCGTGTATTGCGCGCCCGGGCTGGTGAAGTCGTCGGCTTGCTGGACGGCTGTGGCTGGAAAGGAATCGCACAAGTCGAAAAGGGAAATGTTTTAACGCTGCTTACCAAAGAACATGCGATGCTTCCGGAGAAACGTATTCATCTTTATATTGCTCCACCCAGACGGCAGAAAATGGATTCCATTCTGAAGCAGGCGGCAGAGCTTGGTGTGTTCCGGATCGTTCCCGTCCTTTGTGAATATGCAGTTTCAGAACCGGGCGAAAATGCTGTGGCCGGACGCTGGAGAGATCTTCTTTTTGAAGCGTGCAAGCAGTCGGCGAATCCCTATCTTCCGCAAATTTTCCCCATGATCCCATTCCGGGAAGCATTGGAAGATGCTCAGAAAAATTGTCAGTTTCTTGCGTTCGGTTCTGTTCGTGAGAATGGTTCTTTCTCCTTTGATTCCGGAGATGCCGCATGGTTTGTCGGACCCGAGGGCGGCTACTCACCTGAAGAGTTGGCTGAATTGGAAAAAATCGCTCATCCCATCCGTTTGGGATCATATATTTTACGCGTGGAAACCGCTGCGATCGCAGGAATCGCAAAACTTGTTTAGGAACTCAATATGTACACCTGTTTTATTTGCCGTTATCATGAGATTGCCACAAAAGGCGACAACCGCAGAATGTTTGAAGAAAAATTGATCGACAATCTGCGTTATCAGTGTCAGACGCTGGAAGAACTGTCCGGGTTGACCTTTCCCCGGGTGCGCGGCAGAATTTACGTCCGCAGGGAAGATAAAGCTGCTTTTACCGAAGAACAGGTGGAAAAGATCAAGTCTGCTCTTGCAAGATGTTCGGGCTTGGAAAATTTTTCTCCCGCTCTGGAATGTGAACCGGATATCGAACAGATCCTGAATCTTGTCCGGAATAGTGCCGGAGAACAGCTGCAGTCAGTGATTGAGCAGAAAGGCCGCGTGAAGTTCCGTATTCGCGCAAGAAGAAGCGATAAACGGTTTCCCCTGATGTCAAAAGATATCGAAATCGCTGCTGCAACCACGATTTCCGAAATGTTCCCGAAAGAGCAGCTGGAAGTCGACCTGACCCATCCGGAGGTTTCTGTCGGGATAGAAGTCCGTGATATCAACGCTCTGATTTACTATCAGGTTTTCCCCGGACCGGGCGGTTTGCCCACTGGAAGCAACAGCCCCGTACTGGCTCTGCTCTCAGGCGGAATCGATTCTCCTGTCGCCTGCCAGATGATCATGAACCGCGGCTGCCATGTTGATTTTCTTACTTTCCACAGCTATCCTTATACTCCGATGGCATCGCTGGAAAAGGTTCAGAAAATTGCCGCAAAACTGAACACTTTTCAGAAGCCCGGGACCCTTTATGCCTGCAATCTTTCCGAGATCCAGAAACAGATCCGGGATCTCTGTACCGAAAAATTCCGGACAGTTCTTTACCGCCGCATGATGATGAGGATCGCTAACATGATCTGCCGCCGGAAAAAATTGAATGCAATCGTTACAGGCGAAGCCGTCGGGCAGGTGGCGAGTCAGACGATCATTAACCTCGGCACCATTGATGCCGCTGCTGATTTTGTCATGCTCCGTCCTCTTTGCGGTATGGATAAACTGGAAACTATCCGCCGCGCGGAAAAACTTGGAACTTACGAGTTATCCATTGATCCCCAGCCGGACAGCTGTACCGTTTTTGCTCCGCCGTCTCCCTCTGTCGCCGCAAAATTATTTGACATTGAACGGGAAGAGGCGAAGCTGGGTGATATTCAGCCTCTGCTTGAAAAAGCGTATGAGGAAATGATCATAAGCTGATATCGTGCCAGCTTATTTTCCTTTTGTCTCCCCGATCACGAATCAACCCTGATTGGGAATTGTGCATTTCTTTTTTCCATAATACCGGACTGCGACAGGCTGCAAAGTCATCAGACCCCGTGGGATCGTATCTTCTATGCTCTTGATAAAATGTTCCAAATCATCCAGTTTATCAATGATCTCAATTACAACCGGCTGATTGATCTGGATCTGATGAAACTGGGGAGCCAGAACCGGATTACCCAGGCAATATCCGCCGATCCCGCGGAAAACCGTTGCTCCGGCAAGACCGTAACTGCATGCCTGCTGCACGATCCATTCGTAAAAGGGGAGTCCTTCAAAGTGATCCTTTTCAGCTGTATAGATCCTTAAAACAGCCATTCCTTCAGAAAAAAAATCGTCAGTCATAAGAAAACTCCTTTCCGTTTTTTGAGAGAATATATCCCGGAAAAAGGAAAAAAGCAAGCCGCAAATGCAATTTTTTCGGGCATATTCATCTTGTTCCTTTATAGAGGTAATTTCAAAAGTCTTCAAAAATGTCAGAAAATTCTTGTTGCGATCTGTAAAATGGGGCGTTTTCGGTTTATCCTCCATAGCTTCAGCGAAGGAGGATGGCAGCCACGCTCAACCTGCCATTTTCAGCTCATCAACAATTCTTTTTCAGCCAAATTTTGCCGGACTTTTGAAATTATCTCTATAGACAAAATAAAAATAATTATGTTTTTTGCAGGATTGATTTGCAAAACATGATAAGATGTATTAAGTTATGCACCGATATACGGAATTTTATAACACATTAACAGGTAAAGATACATGGAAGTTGGCGAGAAGATAAAGGGACAGTCAGAATATTTGATTCTTGAAAAGATCGCTTCTGGCGGTATGGGATCCGTTTTGAAAGCAAAGATGCTTGGTGTTGAAGGATTTGAAAAAATTGTAGCGATCAAAACAATTTTGTCCAAATATGCTTCGAATGAAATCTTTGTCAAACGTTTTGTTTTTGAAGCAAAGCTGGTCGCGTCTCTTGTTCATGAAAACATTGTACAGATCTACCAGCTGGACAAGCGCAGAAAAGAGTATTTTTTTGTTCAGGAATATGTCGACGGGATCACACTTTATGATTTTATGGAATTTCATAAAAAGGTGAAGTTGACCCTTCCGATAGAATTGGCAGTATTTATTGCTTCGCGCATTGCCCGTGGATTGGCATTTGCTCACAGCCGTTATTCACCTCAGGGAGAACCTTTGAATATTATCCATTGCGACATCTGTTCTCATAATTTGATAATCAACCGGGAAGGTGTGCCCAAGATCACAGATTTCGGGATCGCTAAGGCGGCAACGATGCAGAGAACAGGAAAAATTTCCGGAAAATTGGCTTTCATGTCGCCGGAACAGTATTCAGATCCGGACAGTATGACCGCCCAATCTGATATTTATTCTCTGGGCGTTGTACTCTTTTATATGCTGAGTCTTGAGCATACCCGGGATCTTAATGCGGATAAGGCGAATCTCGTTGAGCAGATCAAGACAAATTATATCAACTGGAGTGTTCTGCCGGATACTGTGCCGGATAAACTCAGAGAAATTTTGAGCAAGATGCTCTCCTTCAACCCTGCCGATCGTTTCAGCAACAGTGCCGAATTGGCGAAGACTCTGGAGTATTATATCTATAAGGATGGCTACGGTCCTACAATTGTGAGTTTGGCTGAGTATATGAAAAGAACCATGCCTGGCTTTTTTTGTCAGCCGTACGATGGCGATTTTCTGACAGTTCCGCCCCATTGCATTGCTTCCAATGAGAAGACAATCATCATATGATATTGGAAAGAATCGCATTGTAACTCTATGTAAAAAACGTTCTTTCAAAAGAAATTCAGAAAAAGCAAAAAAATAGCTGATTTCGTATTGCATTTTCTGAAAAATGTGATATATTAAGGTTCCGATTACTGAAGAGCAAGTCAGGAAAGGAAACAGACAATGCCGAAACGCACGGACATCAAGAAGATCTTGATCATCGGATCAGGTCCTATCATCATCGGTCAGGCATGTGAGTTCGATTATTCCGGAACTCAAGCATGCAAGGCACTCCGCAAACTTGGTTATGAAATCGTTCTCGTGAACTCCAACCCTGCAACGATCATGACCGACCCCGGAACTGCTGATCACACCTACATCGAACCTCTTACTGTCGACAGACTGGAAAAGATCATCGAAAAAGAACGTCCGGATGCACTTCTGCCCAACTTGGGCGGTCAGACCGCTCTGAACCTTTCCACCGCACTTCATGAAGAAGGCATTCTCAAGAAATACGGCGTGAAAGTTATCGGTGTTGACCTTGATGCCATTCAGCGTGGCGAGGACCGCATCATCTTCAAGGAAACCATGAAAAAAATCGGCGTGCCTATGGCAAAGTCCGAACCCTGTACTTCCCTGGAAGAAGCTGAAAAAATCGCAAATGACTTCGGCTATCCTGTCGTTCTCCGTCCCGCTTACACCATGGGCGGAACAGGCGGCGGTATCGTTTACAACGTGGAAGAACTCCGCGAAGTCTGCGCACGCGGTCTGGAAGCAAGTTTGATTCATCAGGTGCTCATCGAAGAGTGTGTCACCGGTTGGATGGAACTGGAACTCGAAGTCGTCCGCGATGCCGAAGGCAACAAAATCACCGTTTGTTTCATTGAAAACGTTGACCCCATGGGAACCCATACCGGCGACAGCTTCTGCGTTGCTCCCATGCTCACCGTTCCGGAATCCCTGCAGAAGCGTTTGCAGGACTATGCTTACAGAATCGTTGATGAAGTCGGTATCACCGGCGGCGGAAACGTTCAGTTCTCCTACAATCCCGCTGATGACCGTATCATCGTTATTGAAATCAACCCCAGAACCTCCCGTTCCTCTGCATTGGCATCCAAAGCAACCGGATTCCCCATTGCAAGTGTTTCCACCCTGCTCGCGGCAGGTCTCACTCTGAAAGAACTGCCCTACTGGAAAGAAGGTACTCTGGAAAAATATGTCCCCACCGGCGATTATGTCGTTGTGAAGTTCGCACGCTGGGCTTTTGAGAAATTCCCGCAGGCTGCTGACTGCCTCGGAACCCAGATGAAGGCTGTCGGTGAAATGATGAGTATCGGACAGAACTTCAAGGAAGCGTTCCAGAAAGGGATCCGCTCTCTCGAAATCGGCAGATACGGTCTCGGCTTTGTCAAAAAGATCGAAAAACTTTCTGCTGAAGAGCTGAAACAGAAGATCGTCACCCCCAACAGCCAGCGTTTCTTCCAGATCTATGAAGCAATGAAGAAAGGCGTGACCGTCGACGAAGTCGTCAAGGCAACCAAGATCACCCGTTACTTCATCGAACAGATGTATGAACTGGTTCAGTCCGAACTTGATATGATCGCAAAAGGCTGGAACGGAATCACCGATGCTGAACTCGTTCAGGCAAAACGCGATGGTTTCGCAGATAAATATCTCGCACGGATCTTCAATGTGACTGAAATCGAAGTCCGCAACCGCAGACGCGCTGCCGGTGCAAAGGCTGTCTTCCGCGCGATCCCCGTTTCCGGCGTGGAAAATCAGGAATACTACTACTCCACCTATGCTGATGTCGAAGACAATGTGAAAGTTTCCGACAAGCGCAAGATCATGATCCTCGGCGGCGGACCCAACCGTATCGGTCAGGGAATCGAATTCGACTACACATGCGTCCATGCAGCATTTGCTCTGCGCGATGAAAACTGCGAATCCGTGATGATCAACTGCAACCCCGAAACAGTTTCCACCGACTATGACACCAGCAACAAGCTCTATTTTGAGCCGCTCACCGTGGAAGATGTGCTGGCAATCTATGAAAAAGAACAGCCGGAAGGCGTGATCGTCCAGTTCGGCGGTCAGACTCCGCTGAATATCGCTCAGGAACTGAAAGATGCAGGTCTGAACATCCTCGGAACCCAGCCGGAAGGAATCCGTCTTGCAGAAGACCGTGAATACTTCCGTGAACGCATGATCGCACTGGGAATCCCGCAGCCGAAGAGCGGAACAGCCATTTCTCTCGAAGAAGCGATCGCGCTCGGAAACGAAGTCGGATATCCAGTTATGGTTCGTCCTTCCTTCGTTCTCGGCGGACGCGGTATGGCAGTTCTCCACAACGAAGAAGAGCTCAAGAAATATGCTGTAGAAGCAATTCAGGTCAGCCCGGAATATCCCATGCTGATCGACCGTTTCCTCGATAATGCAACCGAATGTGAAGTGGATGCTCTCTCCGATGGAAAGACCACCTTCCTTGCCACTGTGATGGAACACATCGAACTTGCCGGTATCCACTCCGGAGACTCCGCCTGTGCAATTCCTCCTGTGACTCTGAAGCAGGAACATCTCGACACAATCGAACGCTACTCTGCCGCAATCGCAGCAGACTTCAAGGTGGAAGGTATCCTGAACGTTCAGTATGCTGTTTGCGACGATGTGGTTTACATCATCGAAGCCAACCCGCGAGCATCCAGAACCGTGCCTCTGGTGGCAAAAGTCACAGGCGTGCCTCTGGCAAGAATCGCAACCGGTTTGATGCTCGGTCATCCCATGGAAGAGTTCAAGCCCCTGCTGAAACGCAAATCTTCCAACTACTACGGTGTGAAGGAAGCTGTCTTCCCGTTCAATATGTTCCCTGAAGTTGACCCGATCCTCGGACCGGAAATGCGTGCGACCGGTGAAGTTATGGGCTTGGCTGACAACTTTGGTCTGGCTTACTTCAAGGCTCAGGAAGCTGCCGGCGGAAAACTCCCGCTGGAAGGAACCGCTTTGATCTCTGTCAACAAGAAGGAACGTCAGTATCTTCTCCCTGTTGCTCAAGGCTTGAAAGCTCTCGGTTTCCCGATCTATGCAACGGAAGGCACCAGCAAGTATCTTGCAGAAAACGGTATTGAAAACACCATGATCAACAAGATCGGCGAAGGCCGTCCTGATGTCAGCGACCTGATCAAGAACCACACGGTCAACCTGATCATCAACACGCCGAAGGACAAGACCGAAAAGCGTGATGACAGCTATATCCGTATGATGGCGATCCAGTATAAGATCCCGTTCATGACCACGATCGCAGCAGCCAAAGCAACGATCTCCGGTATTGAAGCTGCACGGAAACAGGCGATTCCGCCGAAGTCCCTGCAGGAATACCATTCCGGAAAATAATCGTCCGTGATATCCAACGCCGGAGTTGTTTTGACTCCGGCGTTTTTCTTTTGTTTGAAAGGTTTGAAATGTTAGTTTTCTGTGCGGTTTTTCCAATTCTTCTTGCATTGGTTCTGATGACCGGTTTCAAAGTGTCCCCCGGCAAGGCTCTTCCCTGTTCATTTCTTGCTTCTGCGGTCTCTGCTTATTTTTTCTGGAAACTGCAGATCCCGGATATTCTCTCCTACACTCTGCTTGGAGCGATTAAAGCACTTGATATTATTCTGATTATTGCCTGTGCGATCTTTCTGCTGAATATTCTGCGCAGAACGGGTGCGTTGGAAGTGATCAAGTCCACTTTCAGCGGGATTTCCCCGGACCGGCGGATCCAGGTGATCGTGATTGCCTGGTTTTTCAGCAACTTTATTGAGGGGGTTGCGGGGTTTGGTGCTGCTCCTGCATTGGCGGCTCCCCTGCTTGTCGGAATGGGATTCCCGGCGGTAACAGCTGTGGTTGCTGCATTGATTTGCAACACGCTTCCGGTTCCTTTTGGCGGGGCAGGGATCGCCTTTATGACATCCTGCAATGCTGTTTCGGGTGAGGTGGAAAAACTTGGTATGAACGTTTCTCAGTTTAACCATGATGCGTTGAGCTGTTTTACGACATTTTCCAGTATCTCCGGAGCATTTGTTCCTCTTACGGCTGTTGCGGCGATGATTCTGATTTCCGGAGGAAAAGGAAAACTCCGTTCCATTCTGGAAATCGTTCCGCTATGTCTGTTCAGCGGGCTCTTGTATGTTGCGGTATGGAAAATCGCCGCAATGATCCTTGGTCCTGAGCTGCCTTCTGTTCTTGGATCCCTGATCTCTTATCCGATCTTTTATCTTGCCTTGAAACTGCATTTTCTTGTGCCGTCAAGAGTCTGGGATTTTCCGGAGGAAACAACGGTTATGAAACCAGTTCAACCGGCAGAATTGACCCCGGTTCCGGTTTGGAAAGCATGGCTTCCGTATCTGAGCATTGCTTTTCTGCTTGTGATTACAAGGATTCCCTATCTTCCCATACGCGGCTGGCTGGGAAGTTTCTGCCGGCTGAAGATCACAGAAATTTTTTCGACACCCGGGACGATGCATCAGTGGTCGATTTTAGCCAATCCGGGCGTGTTTCCGTTTCTTCCGGTTGCAATTATATTTGCATTGATCTTGGGATTGAAATGGAAAGACATTTTTCAAGTTGCGCGGGAATCTGAGAAACAGATCCGTTTTTCCGCATTTGCAATTGTTTCTGCATTTGCAATGGTGCAAATCATGGTCTCTTCAGCTTATAACGATGCAGATTTACCGGGGATGCTGACTCTGATTGCGGAAAAAGTTGTTCATTCCACGGGCAGAGGATATTTGGTGATTGCGCCCGTTGTAGGATGCTTCGGAACCTTTTTTGCCGGATCGTGTACGGTTTCCAATATTCTGTTCTGTCCGATCCAGTTCAATGCTGCAGGATTGCTTGATTTTCCGGAAGTTCAGATGATTGCGCTTCAGAATACCGGTGGAGGGATCGGCAGTATGCTGAGGTTATCCGGAATCGTTGCGACTTGTGCCACGGTGAATGCAAGCGGAAAAGAAGGGAAGATCATTCTTCTGAATTTACTTCCCGCTCTGTTTCTGCTCATGCTGACCCTGTTGGGGGCATATTGTTATAATCTCTGGTTTCTCTGATCACTGTTTGTCAAGCATGAATCCCTGAAAGGTTCCTGTTGCGATAAGTTTGTTCTGATCGTTGAAGACATCCACGCTGCTGAGACATGTTTTTCTTCCGGCGTGGATGATTTTTGCGACAGCTTTCAGCTTTGTTCCTGTCCCGGGGCGGAGGTAATTGATATTTGATGCCGAACCGATGCAGCGTCGGTCATCTTTGTTGGCGTTGGAAGCCCCGGCAAAGGCGAAGTCTGCGAGGGTGTAGATTGCACCTCCCTGAACGACATCCAGCCCATTTAATTTGTTATCGCTGATTGGCATTTCCGCTTCTGCGTAGCCTTCAGAAATAACGGTGATCTTCATATCGTTCGCAACACAAAAACGGTCACTGGTATTGAGATATTCTTTGATATTTTCCAAGTTCATGGCAGTTCCTTTCTATGTAAAATCAAACGTTCATGATATTATTTTTTCTGCTGTTTCGGCAGAGTATATTTTCCTTTGAAATTTTTTTTCATCATCCAGGAAATTGGTTTGAGCACAGTTGATACAGCGTTGAACGGCAACGCCGATTTGAGCAGAACCGCCTGAACCGTGACATCATATATTCCGGTATTCCATGAAAATTCACCGTCGGCATCAATGGAAACGACGCTTCCGTTTGCCTGTACTTTGTTGATAACAGCCTTATCCCCTTTGAAAAGGATCTCGCTGGAGATTTGCGTGATTCCGGGATTTCCGATTGTCCATGCTTTTGTGAAATATTTCATAAAATCATTCAAGATGGGAATGTTCCAGAGTTCTTCTCCGGAAAGCTGCAGATCACCATTTCCATTAATAAACAGAGAATTGTCTGGTTTGCTTTCAAACGTTCCCTGAGAACTGAAGTTGATTTTTCCGTTACCGGTTCCTTTCGGGATAAATTTGCTGGTCTTGAATTCTTTCATTGTCTCAAAAAGATCTGCTCCTTCCAGTTTTTGTCTGAACGTTCCTTTCCCGGTTTCAAAGTTGTATTTGAAATCTGCCTGGCACGATCCTTTGCAGAATGTCATTTCCGCATTGCTGAAGGATATTTCATGATTCTGGAAATGAATTACAGAATCAATATCAGTGACTTTAGCTCCGGCAAATGTGCATGAGCCGTTTTTAACGATTGCTTTAATCGTTGTTTTTTTCTGGTCTGTGTAGTTGATAAAGCCTTCCGCATTGACTTCCAGCGGGAACGGGAAATCCACAAGTTCGGGTCTGTAGCCTTTTGTAAAAATGATCAGAAGATCATTCCCGCTGATTGAACTGTTCAGTTTGAAATAAAGCAGCTCATCACCGGTCTTTTCTTCCTTGAGGAAATAGATTGATTCCAGACGCATGACGTGATCTTTGGTTTTGAGAATAAGCTCTGGTATGATCAATCTGTCATTGGAATCTGTAATAAATCTTGCTGCGCCGTATTGGAAGGGGATTCCCATGTAAGTCGGATTCCGCATGACGACATTTCCGCAAATCTGATAGAACCGTTTTTCTCCGTAGTCGGCAAAAAGTTCCATATCTGTTTCAGCGATTCCATTCGGATCGGTACTGGAGATATCTTTTGCCAGTGGCATCAGGGAATCTGTCTGCCAGATCGTATCAAAGGATTTTGCCAGGTTAACCGGGACACCGGAGGTAATGATTTTGGCTGTAATATGTTTTTTCTGCAAATCAAATTGTACGGATCCGGAAAAAACAGAACCATCGGTACTTTTTGCGGAGATCTTTGAGAAATGGATCTGTTCAGGCGAGAATTCCATTTCTGCCTTGATATCGCGGATTTCCACACCATTCAGGCAGATGTGGGAATATTTGACAGAAACTTGACCGGAATACTGATTTTTCCTGCGGGTATCAGCGCGGAATTTCCCTGAAAATTCAATGGGGGACTCAGGGCGCAGATAGGAAACTTTCTTCTCAATAAATATTCTTGCTTCTTCCGGGAAAGCGTGCTGAAACGTTTTCAGGTATGCTCTTCCCTGCAGATCACAGAATATTTCGCCGGACTCTTCAACAACAAATGTTCCGGAGATTTCACAATCATCCGTTTCTGCATGATGAATTTCCCCAAACAGGTGTTTTTCATTTGCGTTGACAGATAATTTCACATTTTTCATAGTCAGTCCGTTTACCATAATTTCAGGAATTGTCAGATCAATCTTTCCTTTATATCGATTCCCGGAAACGGAAAAATGTTCCAGAATTCCGGCAAAAGTGACTTTTTTATTATCAAAAATAATATTATTCCGGATTTCCTCAGTCAGACTGCTTTCGAAAAAATACATAAGATCTGTTATCAGACAGTTTCCTTTCATCTTACCGGTAAACAGGCTTTTTTCGTCATAATATGTTCCCTCTGCCGTGATTGACGCTCCATTTCCGAGATCAAAGGTAACTTCTTTTAGTGTGAGAATACCGTTTTTCAGTGATATTTGCTCCTTTATCCCGCAAATTTTCAGTTTGTTGAACTGAAATGCCGGAAGTTCGATCTCAGAAGTGATTTCACAACTTTTGAAATCGTTTACATCCAGAAGAAAATCAATATTGCATTTCAGTTGAGATTGCATTTTCAGCTGTTCAATTTGCCGATGAGCCAGCATAAATTTTTTCCGGATTTCCAGCGGGAACATCTGCATAAGTCCATAAGGATATTTTCTTTTTTTCCATTTGTTGCCTGATTTATCCTTTTCCCAGTATTCCGACATGATATTTTCAGCAATGATATGAAGGAGATTGTTGATTTTTCCTTTCATTTTTACTGAGAGATTTCCGATATCAGCAGAGGCTTTTTCAACCTGAAAATAACCGGATCTTCCATGGATGACAGCAGAAAGACCTGTAATATGAAGACAATCATTTTTTCCTTCTGCTCCGGTTTCCGGAAGGATCGGCAGCGTTGCCGTCGCATTATTGAGAGTTATGGATACGGGACAGGAGACTCCTTTGAAAATTCTCAGCGGATGAAAGTCGATATACAAATCAGGGGCATGCAGTCGGATTCCGCTTTTGTCTTCGCTGTAGTTCAGTTTTCTTATGAAGATCCCGTCTGTAAAGCTGAAAAGGACTTGTTCAGCTTTGATTCGATAACCGGCTTTGTTCAAAGGTTCTGCAATGCAATTGAGGAGCCATCCGGGAACGCCCTTGACAGCGCAGTAATGGTTGAACCACCATAACGTCAGCAGAAAAGATGTGCATAAGGCAAAAAGAATATTGCGGCAGATGCGCTTTCTTCTTTGCTTTTTTATTTCTTTTCTGACGATTTCTTTCTCCATATACACGGTCTCCGGATGAGAAAATTCATTTTCAGTCTGTAGAGGCAATTTCAAAAGTCGCCAAAAATGTCAGAAAATCCTTGTCGCGCCCTGTAAAATGGAGCGTTTTCAGCTCATCAACAATCTTTTTTCAGCCAAATTTTGCCGGACTTTTGAAATTACCTCTGTAATTAGGATATTATAAGCCATTTTTTTGAAAAGTCAATTTGAAAAATTGAATAATTGGCATATATTTCACTTATGCCGGTATTATCACTAAAAAGTGATTATCAATAACGGTTCATTTTCTTGTTTCATAGCAGGAGGCTTGAGTGTGAAAAAGAAAAAAAATTGGATGCAAAAACAATCGAAATGGCTTTACAACAAAATTGTCCGGGAAAAGGCAACTCCGGAGTATATCGCCCGCGGCTGGGCAATCGGCATGTTTTATGGCTGTCTGATCCCCTTTGGGCTGCAGCTTGTATGTTCTATTCCGACAGCTTTTTTGCTCAAGGGAAGTAAAATCGGAGCAAGCGTTGGAACGTTTCTTACAAACCCGGTTTCAATTTTCTTTATCTATCCGGTTCAGTGCTGGTTCGGCGGAAAATTGATCGGGAGGGAACTCTCCTATGAACGGGTCGATGCCAGTATGAGACATGTTCTCAGTCATGAAGGACCCTGGTATGAAACTTACCGGGTTCTGGCTGCAGAAGGGCTGGATATCATTTTGGCATTTTTTGCCGGCGGAGCTCTGTTGACTCTTATCATGACTCCGATCACCTATTTCGTTGTCCTGTCTATTACAAAACGTTACCGGGCGATGAAAGAGAAAAAATCAATGGCTTGATTTTATTTTCTGCATTACATAAAAAAGGGCGGCTGTTTGGATTCAGCCGCCCTTTTGTTTTTCAGCCTGTCGATTTTATTTCGCAGAACTTTCCCGGAAGATTTCTCTGATCTGTTCCGGAGTTTCGGCATTCATGATCGCTTCAACATTTTCTTTCCGAGCCAGAATCTTTGCCACATGGGCAACGAATTGCAGATAGGGTTGAGCGGAAGTTTTCGGACACAGACTCAGTACATAGATATGCACTTTTTCATCCGGTTTCAGGGTGGATGCACAACCTTTTCTGGAAATACCGACTGCTGCGATCAGTTTTTCGGCACCCTCTGTTTTTGCGTGGGGCAGGGCAATTCCGCCGGGAACGCAGGTGGAAACAATGCTTTCCCGCTTCAGGACATCTTCTTTGCAAAGCTCAATATCTTTCAGCGCATTGTTTTCGCCGAGCTTTGCAATCAGCTCAAGAATGGCATCTTTATGATTTTCTGATTGAAGATCAAGGATGATTCCATTTTCCGGAATGACCCGGTTGACTTTGGCAGGAGCTTTTCCAATTTTTTCCTGTTCGCTTTCTTCCATGCTGAACTCATGCTGTTCAGGAAGAGTGAACTCTTTCAGATCACTTGTGATCCGGCGTATTTCAACAAAGGTTTCATACATGACCGCGCGGATCATCATAGCTTCTTTTGCACTGGATTCAAAGTCAAAACGGTTGTTTTCCACAGTAAGAGAAAATGTAGTGGCATCTTTGCGGAAACGGGAGACTCCGCCTTCCCGTCCCAGTGGTTCGTGACGGAATCCTTCCTGACTGAAGTTTTCCAGCATTGTTTCTCTGACCAGGTCTTTGATAATTTCAGAGGGCAGGTCGTAGACGATATGGACCGATTTTGTATCAATGACCTCTTTACGGACACCTTTTTTCTTGATGGAGAGAATCATGGAAAGCAGCGGCGGTGCTGCAATCGTAGTAATAAGAGTCATAATGATTGCGATACCGAACAGCTGAGCATTGATGATGGGAACTTCCTGCCCATTGAGAGTCATCATTGTAGTAGAACCGATTCCGGCAATGATCAGCGCGACTTCTCCGCGGGGGATCATTCCCATGCCGATTCGCACGGATCCCAGGAAATTGAAGTTCATAAAGAATGCCGGGAACGCGCAGCCGATAATCTTGGCAATGATTGCGAGGATGGCATAAATCAGACCGAATTTCAGAACGGTCGGCTCCTGGAACACACGGACATCCACCAGCATACCCATGACCACAAAGAAGATCGGTACGAGGAAATTGTAAATCCCGGTCAGGTTCCGTTCAATGGAAAATGCGATATCTGTCTTGGAGAGAGAAAGCCCCATAACGTAAGCACCGACGATCATGGCAAGTCCAGCCTGTTCAAACAGACCGGCAACGATCAATGCCAAACCGAATGCAAGGATGGAGAATGTTTTTGACGGCGGGAACCATTTCAGAACCTGAGCGATCCTGTGTGCCAGAGCAAGCCCGACAGCCGTGATACCAAGCCAGATCCCGAAGCTCTTCAGTGCGATAATACCGATTTTTCCCCAGTCAACAGAGCCTCCCTGAGAGCCGGAAACGCCCACAATCCCCATGACAATGGCAAGCGCAATGATCCCGAGAACGTCGTCAATCACTGCCGCAGCAAGAATCGTGGTCCCTTCAGGAGAGTCAATGGATTTCTTTTCGGAAAGGATTCTGGCTGTGATACCGACGGATGTTGCGGTACAGAGAATCCCGAGGAATAGACATCTGGGATCCATGAACCCGGTTTTCAGCATCCACATTCCGAGCCAGTCACCGAAGAGGAACGAAACGATCGCTCCACCGAATCCTACAAGCGTTCCGGCGATGGAGTAACGGAAAAACTGGTTCAAGTCTGTTTCAAGACCGGACATGAAAAGCAGAATGATAGAACCGATCGTAGCAATGGCATAGAGAGGAAGGGAGACAGAAATAGAAGCTCCTTCCATAATCGGGAACAGACCGTTCTCGAAACCGTGGATCCCGATACCGATTCCGCCTAGAACGTAAGGACCGATAACGATACCCGCGACCAGTTCTCCCAGAACCGCCGGGATCCGGAGTTTATTTGCAATTTTTCCAAAAATCCGTGCTGCAAAGAGAATTACTCCTATTTGCAGTGCCAACACAGCAATTTGCGCTGCCATAGTGTCACCTCTTAGTTCCTGTGAGTTTTTAAAGATTACTCTTTGGTAATATACACTGCTTTTTCTTTTTTTCAAGAGTAATCATTATATTTTATATCTTTAGAAAATCAGATTTTTTGAGCTTGTAAACTTGATTTTTTTTCACCGGGAGATATATTGTAAAGGCAAGCAGCTTGATATTTTTACAAAATCCCAAACCCTAAAGAAAAGGAATAAAAGCATGGTACCTCTGACTTATCTGGTGGATTTTGCCGCCGCAAGTGAACAGTCTTATCCTTATATTATGAAAGAGTTCGCTGCAAACGGAGCAAAAAATCTTGTTCTTACAGATTATCTCATTTCCCGAATCTTTCAGACTTACGGGTATGCCGATATTCTGAAAAATCAGATGAATGATAATGGTCTGAAGTTTGTGGATTCCCACGCCATGTTCGGTCCAAGACTTGACCTTTGTACAGCACTTCCCCATGACCGGAAAATTGCGATTCTCCGTCTTCAGATGACGCTTGAAATTCTGGCTTACATGGGCGTTGATACCATTACAGTGCATGTTGGAAACAATACCAGACAGCCGGAAGGGTATCAGTCTCTGGAACAGAATATTGACCGGATCGAAGAAGCTCTTTCCCAGATCCTGCCAACTGCAGAAAAATCAGGAATCACGATTTGTATTGAAAATATCTGGTTCCCGACCAACACGCCGGAAGTCCTGCTGGGGATCAAAGAACATTTCCCGACGGATGCCCTTGGCTTCTGCTGGGATAGCGGTCATGCAAATCTTTGCGAAAAGGGATATCTTCACGAAAACGGCGGAGCACATGGTCAAGTCTGGAAAAACTTCTTTGGAAAAGATCCTGTCTGGGATGATAAGATCTGTGAAAAGATGCTGCCGCATATCGTAAACTGCCATCTCCATGATAACGATGGCAATACAGACCAGCACAAGTGTCCGGGCAATGGAAATATCGACTGGGACAAAACCGTTTCTCTCTTAAGAAAAGCACCCCGCCTGAAATGTATTCAGAGCGAGGTGATTACCACCCGGGACGATGTTTCCATCAGAACTCTCTGTGAAACCTTCCAGAGACTTTTCCCGGAGTGTGAATGAAATGGTAACGGGGGACTCTTACTTCAGGAGTTCCCGTAATTTTTCATTGGCATAGTCGGGCATGGTTTTCTTCTGCGACCAGAGTTTAGCCTGAATGGTGTTATATTCACCAACTTTGAAATAGCCGAAGCCGCGGACATGCCAGTTGAGCTTCTGCCATTCCTGTTCCGCTTTGGCGATTTGAGCAGCATCGAGTCCGAATGCTTTCAGGATCTCTCTTGCCATCATTGCATTTCCGAGCGTATCCATGTGAACACCGTCAACAGTCAGAAAGACAGTATTGACCCCGGGATATTTTGCTCTCATTGCGGCAACTTCCTGCTGCATGACAGCGTTCAAGTCGATAAGAGGGAGATTTTTTTCACTGGCAAGTTCACGGAGAAACTGGTTATATTCCCCAAGTTTCTGATTGTTTGCATGAAACTGATTTTCTCCGATCATGGTTGCGGTCATGATATAAACCCGGATTCCTGCAGCAGTTGCTTTGTCTACGATCTGGCGGATATTCTTTTTGTAATCTTCCAATTTGACACCACGCTTGCCATGCCAGACATCATTGACCCCGCAGCTGAGAGTCATGACCTGGGGGTTTTTGGAGATAACATCCCGGTCAAGACGGGCGAGCATATGTGTTGATCTGTTTCCGCTGATCCCGGCTTTGACAAAATCAGCCTTGATTCCGTTGACTTTCAGACCGATCATGACCATGTTCACGTAGCCGGCAGCATAATTGTGCCCGAACTGGGTGATGGAGTCTCCCATGAATGCGATTTTATTTCCGTCTTTGATTTTTACCTGTGCTGAAAGAGATGCTGTTCCCATAAGAACCGCACAGCCAAGCAACGCCAATGTTTTTCTAAAATTCATTTTTTTACCTCCAGAGGTAATTTCAAAAGTCTTCAAAAATGTCAGAAAATTCTTGTTGCGATCTGTAAAATGGGGCGTTTTCGGTGGTTACCCTGTGGGTAGCCACGCTCAACCTACCATTTTCAGCTCATCAACAATCCTTTTTCAGCCAAATTTTGCCGGACTTTTGAAATTACCTCTCCAGTTGGTATTTTGAGATTAACGTAATCTTCTTGTCCGGATCTGTTCCAGACCGGTGTAATATTCTGCCGGAGCAGGTTTCCCGAGAAATGCGCCGCGGCATCCTTCAACCATGATCAAGTGCGCCTTTGCTCCTTCCAATCGTTTTTCCTCCTGCGGCGGGAGTTCCGGTCCGATGGTTAGAATCAATTCTTCACCATCCTCAAGCGTGAAACTGTGATGATGTTCCAGAATGACCGGGTTTCCGTTCAGATAAACTGTTTTTCCCTCTTCCCACGGGTTCAGGAGCTGGAATGTTTGAGCTTGCAGAGCTTTGATTTTTACATATTGAACGATACCGTTCTTTTTTGCTGCAGAAACAAGCAGCGAACCTTCTGCCCGGAGATTTTTGAATGCAGCATCCCGTTGATCCGGAAAGGCGGGGAACAGACGGATCAGACCGTGATATCCCTGCATCAGCATCTCGCTGACCAGCTGAAGATAAATAGCAGGTCCTTCGAGAACCGGATACATTTTTTCTTTGCATTCCGGATCTTCCGTGGCATCTTCTTCGCTGCGTCCGGATGAGACTTCTGCGATGGAGACCGGATCGCCGCCGCTGCCGTGTTCGATTTCCATATCGTCCGGAATATTTTCAACATTCTTTTCGCTGAGAGAGGTATCGACAAGCTGCGCCATATTGTGCGCGATCAGACCATTGGGTTTGACGCATCCGGTGATCAGGTCACAAAGACTCTTCCAGGCAACATCTTTTGCACCAAGACGGCAGGCAGCGATCCCTTTGTGGAAAACCTTGCCAGTCCACCCCTCTGTAAAACCGTCGTTGCAGCAGTAGGAGAACATGAAGCCTTTCCAAGTCGGATTATAAAGTTCTTTTTTTGCATCTTCCAACTGACCGCAGGGGAATTCCGGATCAAGTTCCCCCACAGGGAAAACCGGCCCCAGAGTCCGGGAGTGGTTGATATGATTTTCCGGCAACCCTCTCAGCGGTGAAAAACCGAACCGGTTGACAGGATAGGCTGGGAAATGATCCAGAACATGCTGCCACTTTTTCCGGTCATCCGGATCACAGTCAAACAGAATGGAACATTCCACCCCGGCATTGAAAGCACCTTTCACAAAAGCCAGAGTATCAATGGGATCCGGCAGATTCAGATAGAAAAGCTCGGAATTCTGACTGCAACGGAGATGATAACACTGTTCCGCTTCTTCCCATTCCAGATATTCCGCATAGAAACGGCAGACTTCCCGGATCACATCATAACCATATTTTTTCAGGAACTCTTTGTCTTTTGTATAGCGGTAATGACGATAGATCAAGGTGCTCCAATAGGGACCGCTCATCATGCAGAACCGGTAAGGACCGCTGGAACACTCTTTCCCATCCGGACCGCAGCTGAGGGGATAATACGCACCGGGAAGCCCGAAATATTCCGCATTTTTCCGGGCATTTTCCAGCTGGACCCAAATCATTTTGAAGGTGCCCTCCGCAAGTTCCGGATGATTGATGACCGGCAGCGGCATGACCGGAGACTGGGCATTGTAATTATTGGTGAAATAGCCGAACCAGGGCAATCTTTGAGTCGGGTTGCAGGTACGCCCGAACCAGGGACCGCAAAGCCCCCACGCCGGAGTACAGCTTTCCGCGACCTTCATGTGATAATTGCTCAAATACCAGAGTTGTTCCAACCCCCGGTCGGAAAGTTCAACTTCATTGCCTTTCCAGAAATCGTTCCAGTGCTGTTTGTGATCTTCCAAAAAATTTTCGCTGCCTGCTTCTGATTCGTTCCGGAGTTCTGCAATCAGCTCTTCCGGAGTTCCGGTAACGCTTATACTCATATAAATATCATAGTTCCCGCATGCGGAAATTACAGCACTGTCACCATCTTGCATGGAGCTTATAACCCGTTGCGGGGCAGGGGCAGAGGAGGAACGGATATTCTTTTTGTAGAGATCAACGAAACAGACCGGCTGATCCGGACGGCTTTTGACCAGAATCGCTGCCGTATATTCCATGGTTCCGATCTTCAAATGGAACGCCGCCGCATCCGGTTCAAGATAAAATTCCGGCACTTCATACTCCGGCTGCGCTTCCCGGAACAGACGGATCCGCTGGTGATATGCCGTCATGCAGGAGATGTTCCGCACCTGAACCACCATGATATCTTTGTCCGGACAGACAAAACTGTTGATCACCGGATGGGAAAGATGACGGGACAAATCAGTTTCCAGAACACCGTCGAACAGATGCAGGTGCCGTGTGATCCTGTGTGACGGAGCCATTGTCGCAGAGTGTCCGGATTCCAGTCTCAGCTGGGCACCGTACACCGGAACCGGAACGATCCGTTCTCCTGACGGGTTTTCTTTTGACATCTCTTCCAGAAAAGAGAGCTCTCCTGCTGCGACCTTGCGGACATGTTCCAGCGGAAGACGATTGAACCCGGAGCAGCGTTCATCCCAGAGCTTGTTATGGTTGACCAGCCATTCCGGAAAGACATTTCCGGCATCATACGCCAACGCACACATGCTTCCGTTGCCGATAGAGATTCCATCAAGCCAGCCGCGCGCCGGAGCCTGATAGACCAAGTCATATTCTGAAATAATATCCCGTAATTCCTGCATAAAAACCTCATGATGTTTTATTTTTTTATAACATAACTGTTATAATGAGGTTTTTCAACAGAAAACAGAAAATTATTCAGAAAAAAATGAGCAGACTTTTTATTTCAGAAGAAACCCGGCTTCTGCACGAAGCCCCGTCGTATGTTCCCGAACGGTGATTTTCCAGTTCCCCGAGGGCGCATCAAGCCCGATCCTGACCGGAATAACAACTCTTCCTTCTTCCATGACATACCATCCGGTTTCATCGGTATTGTTCCCTCTGCCATCCGTGATGGTTGCATAGATGATCTGCCGTCCGGGTGCAAACTTTCCATTCTTATCTTTCAGAGAGAGTTCCGCAAAAGAGATTTTTCCTTTGGTTGGAACAGTCTTGATTTTCATGGTCAAATGAGTCAACGGTTCGGGATAAATACAGAACAGTTCAGCATTTCCCGGCAGCAGAGAGGTTTCAAACACTGCTTTATCTCCGTCTTTCCGGAAAGTTATCTTTTTTCCGGTCCTGAAGTGATAGATCTGCTGATTTGCAGCATGTTCCACAATGATTTTTGCGCCCTGTGCCACTCCTTTCGGCTGAAGTTTGAAACCGCGCGGTTTCTTGTCGATCGCACATGCAGAGATCTCGTCTTCCTGCCAGTGATTATTTATGACCAGAAGATAACGGACACCTTTATGGATCCGTTCAAAGTACATGACATCTCCTTTTGATCCGACCGCCCGGAAACTTCTTCCGGTTCCCTGCTGTTCCAGCTCTTTGAGAAACGGGATCACGGTATTGAAGGTGGATTGGTCGTAAGGCCGTCCGGGATTGTGTTTATAATCCAGTTTCAGCATTCCGGGATAAGTACGCGGACAATCTTTATCAACAACGATTCTTGTTTCCGGAGTCATGGCGAGCAATCTCTGATGAAGCTCTTTGGAAACATATTTCATCATGGGAATGATCAACGTTTTGTAAGATTCCGGCTTGCGGTGATGCGGGGAATCCGCTGTGATTACATCAAAATGGATATTGTATAAGGCAAGATTCCGTTCCCACATGCAGGTCGCACGGTAGAGGTTCCAGCTTTTTTCAGAATAAACTGCGCTTTCCGGGGGAAGATAAAGAGCAACCGTTGCCTGCGGTTCTTTTGTGTCCCGGAGCAGTAATGCTGCCGGATAAAACTCCTCCCGCATGAATTTCCCAAAGGGGTTGCTCAGGTTTTTCGACGGAATGTAGTCTCTGTTTTCCACTTCGGAATCGTACCATGCGTAGGCATTGAAAAAGCAGAGATCGTGCATTCCGACAGCCCCCGCAGCCGCCCAGCAGTTACTCTTCAGCTGATCTACAGAACGGATCAGAAAGTACTCTTTTCCTTTGTAATTTGCCCGCTCTTTGCTGTTGATCCAGTAATACATGGTAAGAGTCGGCTGAATATAAGGACAGCCCGCCTGACTGATGGTCGACCATTCCCGTCGCAGTTTTCCCACAACTTCCTGAAGTGTAATGATATAAGTCCAGACACCGCCCATATCCATTCCTTTGAATTGTCCGGCGGAAAAAGGCGGTTCCACCCAGACAAGATTTGCAGGATCAATGCCGGAAATCAATTTTTTCGCAGCGGCGTTCAGCCCGATCACCGGAGTCGCTTCATTTTTGTACCACTTCAGAAAATGATACCCGGGTCCGGGTTTTTCATAAATCCCGAGAGCATCCGGTTTCGGATTCAGTTCGTCCGGTTTTACCATATGCGGGCTGACCCGGATCATGCTCAGATCCGGAAATGGATCAAACTTTTTCCGGGCAAGATTGTAGAGATACGGAGCGGTATCCTTCCATGAAGTGAAATGATTCCAGTACATATATGCTTCGGAATTCAGCATGGTTCCGTACCAATTGTATTGTCCGCGCATTTTCCGGATCCCGTCAGCAGTTGCATTCATGGTTTTCGGAATATCAAAATTGTTCCGGACAAGTTCCTTATGATTCCGGAAATCAAGGTTGACCAGCATTCCGAGCTTTGTCGCTTCAGCCATGTCGCGCTCCGGCGTTGTGTTGATCGCATTCACACCCAGTGACTGCAAATAAGAGAGCGGAGTCGGACGATATCCGCCCCAGCTGAGAACCCGCATCAATTCACGCCGGATCGCTTTGTGGATCGTATATTCTGATTCATAGTTCAAAAATGTTCCTTCCGGGCTGTTCAGAGTGATTTTCAGTTTTCCCTTTCCCGGTGACATCTTTGCCGGGTGGAATGGCAGAGTGATTTGGTTCAGCCCCTTTTGCAAGGGAAACTCACAGCGAACCGTTTCGAACGAGACGATCTCAGCTGTGATCCTGCACTCTTTTTCTGATTCGATTTCCATATAAATTCCGGCGTTCGGATCGTCGCGGAAAAATGGCGGGATCGAAAACGGTTTTACCCGGAACGGACTTTTCTTTGCTGAAGCCGTTTTTTGTTTCTGAAGAACAGCCTTGATCTCTTTTTCTGAAAGAGCTTTTCCGAAAATCATGAAATCATCCAGGATCCCGTCCGCACTTTCTGTTGTCCACTGTGTTCTCCCGATTGTCAGAATATATTTTTCTTTTCCGTTGACCGGCGCAGTTTTCCGGACGGATGAAGTCATCAGTTTTCCATCAAGATAAAGAGAACTTCTCTTCTGATCCCACGTCATCGTTACATGAACCCATTTATTGTGAGGGATCCCTTTTTTCAGGTAGATCCCTGTTTTCAGTCCTGTGGACCCGGCATTGTTCCTCAGGGTCCACATGGGGTGCCGCCAGCCGCGGGCAAAACCGAAATAGGATCCGTCAGACCGTTTCAGCTGAGGATCTGATGGCAGATAAATCCAGAACATGACTGATCCGTTATCGTAAGGAAAGTTGTTCTGAAGCCACGATTCTGCAATCCTGATTCCTGAGGCATCCTGCTCTCTGGAAGTTTTACCCCGAAGAAATGACGTCGGCGCATATGACTTGTAAGGATAGCGCATGGTATGTTCCGCTTGAAATTTCCTCAGACAGAACACCTGTCTGCTGCTGCAGGAGATCTCTATCGCTGCATACCGTCCGGAAACTGTGCGGGAATCCAGCTCTGCATACGCTGAAATTCTCTGCCAGTCACCGGTAAGAACATATGTCATGGAAACGGTTTTATCTTCAATGACCGGATGTTTTTTTCTGGACTTGTCAAGGATTTTCTTTTTCTCTTTTTCCGAACGGTTCCACGGGGTGAGTTTGACCGTGATCGTAACTTTTGTACCTTTGGGTCCTTTGATCTCACAGCTTCCGGTCAGAGCATTTGTGTTATAAATAAAATCCTGCTTCATATCGGTCAGAAACGGACGGACTGTCAAACGGTTTCCGGTTAGGATCAATGTTCCGTTGTTCAGCTTGATTTCAGATCCGTCGCCCGGCTGGAAGTTGGCTGGATTCGTTGGGATCGCCGCATCTGCCGGCAGAAAATTCGTTGCCGGTCTTTCAAAGAAATATCCTTTTCCGGATTTTCCCGGGACATAGCCGGATTCCGGCAGAACGATCTTTTTCTCAAATGTACCGATCTTCGCGGGTGAATCAAAATCCATACGGAAGATTGGCTCCTGTGCATTGCTTGCCGTCAGGAAAAAGAAACCGGAAAAAAGAGCGGGCAGCAGATATTTTTTCATACAGATTCTCCTATTCAGTGAAGATAAATTCAAACCAGAGTTCCGGATTTGTGTTGTAATTGACCATTGCACCGGCAAAGTAAGAAAGCTCACCCACAAAGTAGAGGACGTCCTTGAATCCGCGGGCATCGAAATTCGTCATGGAAAGACGGAATCCGCTGCCCGGCTTGATCTTCAGCGGAAGCAACGACTCTGCCGGATATGCAACTTCATAAATATAACCGTCTTTTGTCCTTCTGATTGCCGCTTTTGCGCCAGCCGGAGTTGACGGACCGCCAGCAGGAACATATTTGCCTTCACGATATTCCGCAACCGTTCCGTCTTTATAAAAACCGATGTGTTCCCGGTAATATCCGGCGTTAAGTTTTTCTCCATGAGCCGTCCGCCAGGGATATAAGCCGATGAGAATATTATCGTCCATCCAGAAATTGACGTCCATCCGCCGTGATTGCGGGGTGGAATCTTTGACTTTTACAGCAAAGTAAAGGGTGTTTCCGTGCCATACGGCATAACATTCTGCCGGACTTTTCCGGTTTCGCGGCACCGGATCACTCAAGTTTTCCGAGCGCACCCGGTCAAAGGGGATCGGTTTCAGATTTTTCAAATCCCAATCATCAAGATTCCCGTCAATGACAGGTGCTTTTTTTGCTTGCGGAACACCCCGGAAATGGATTCGTCCGGAGACTTTCCGGGTAGAACCGTCTTTGAACCGGATCGTTACAGGGATGATCTCGTTGAAGTTCATCTGCACGAACTCTTCTGCGACAGGGAAGAAGACCGTTTGTTCTCCGCCTGCCTTGACAAAAAACGGTTTTTTATGCGTAACAGGACGGTTCCCGGAAGAGAAAAATTGATCTTCGAACTCCACCTCTCCGGAATAGGATTCGGCAGAGGCATTTCTGAAAATAACTTCGATCCCGCTCTCTTTTCCTTTCCGGTAAACTTTCGGCTGTACTTCAATTTTCAAAGGTTCTCCGATGAGCACTTCCGTATGCAGTATTCCGCAGACATCATTTCCATGACGGAGGAATGCCCGCAAAGTCCGCTTCCCGGTTTTGATCTCTGCGGGGATCGCCAGCTTGACAGTTGTTCTTTTTGCGCCGCAGGCAGCTTTTTTCCGCAAGCCTTCCGCTCCGGAAAGATGCACTTCAAAACTCATATTCTGCTCATTCAGCAGCGTTGGAACAGTGACCTCTAGCTCCGCTCCGGCTGTGCAGCGGGAGAGTTGAAGAGAACCTTTTTTACAGACCGCAAATTTAGGATCGATCGGCTTTTCAAACAGCAGTGTAACCGGATATTTTCCGATTTGCAGGTACGAAATCCCGTTTTGCGGCACGATCCGTGTCTTTCTGCCGAGAAGATCCTGACAGATATAAGGGACATTGGCTCTTACTTCCAGAATTTGATCGGTACTTCCCGGGAGCATCTCAAGTCCGCAAACCGTTCTTGTTTTATCTCCAAAGTAATAAATTCTGACTCCTCCGCACAACCGGGTTCTGCGGTAAGAGAGAAAATCGACATTTTTGATGAGGTTGATATAAGCCATTGTTGCCGGAGTCGGCATGATGGAACAGCCCGCACCGCCGGCATGATTGGAGATCCACCGCCATTTTTTCCGTTTCCCGTGCATGACAAGTTCCGGTGCAACGATGGGACGCGCAACCAGCTGGACAAAACGGTAGTTATCATAACTTGCGCCTTTCGGATCCGGCGTGAGATTGTCCGTAACATCCGGGTCGCTCAGCGGAGCCATGTTCCGTTGGTGATAGTAGTAAAAACCGGAGAATTTTCCAGCTATCAGACTCCATATTCCGCTGACCGTTCCCGAGGCGTAATTGAGATATCCCGGCGGCGGACGCATTGCGCCTTCTGTCATTGTAAACGGCGGCAGCTTTTTCTTCAATTTCTGTCTGTAAAGGTCTCTGTACGGCGTAACAGTGGTTTCAATGGGAAATGAAATCGCGGAACCGTACATGTGAGTATTCAGAAAATCAACATAATTGTAAAGCTCATGTTTCAGGAAAAGTTCAGGCGTGACGAAGTTGATGGAAAGCCCGATCTGAAGTTTCGGATCAAACTTTTTCAGTTCGGTATAAACTTTTTTCTGCAGGATGAGCACCCGGTTGGAGAATGGGCGTTCCAGCCCCGCAGGGATCACATGGCTGATCGCATGACGGTTTTTTTTGACATATTCGATGATAAAATCCGCATACGCATCGGCATTATAATCGTACATCAGACGGTTTTTCCGTCCTGCGTAATAAGTCGGCGTTTTCTCTCTGAATTTCGCCCCTTCCGGGATCATTTTCCCCTGTCTGACCTGTTCGATATTCGGCATGTAAAGATGGATCGGTGATGCCGGAAGAAGTTCCGGGATCCTGATAGGCCCCGGATAAACTTTCTGATATTTGCTCCAATGATAAGAAAGGTCCAGCGAGGCGCACCGGTGCGAATTTGTTTTCGCTGTGAAATCCTGTCCCTCAACAGATTTTTCTCCGGATGACAAACCGTCATAATACATCATCCCCTGATCCCGGGTGAAAAAGTAACTTTTCTCCGGATTTTTCACCGTTTTGAACGGATCGGTCACACCGTATAAAATCGTATCCTGAGCAAGAATTTTTCCTCTGGAGAGTAAACGGACATTCAAGAGAAAAAGGATCCCGGTCTCTTTTGCTGCCGGATCATTCAGAACCAAACGGAAAACTCCATGATTCCGGGGCGTGATCCTGTTCTTTTCCGCAAACTCAGAACGGAAAAATTCCGGATCCTGAACCCGGCTGAGTTTCCCCCGTTTCTCCCTTCCGGAGAAGAGAATGTTCTGTTCATAATCCGATATGGTGATCTGCAATTCGCACTCTTCCGGAATGGCGATCTCCCGGCTGTTCGCATCATAAAGAAGCGCATCGAACCGCAAGGAATCTTTTGCGAAGAAAACACCGCCCGGGGCAGGGGTGCTCAACAGCATTTTCAAACCTGCTGTCTTTGCAGGAACTTTTTCTGTTTTGAGCCCGGTTTCATTCTCTTCCGTAACGCAAACTTCCGATAAATAACATCTTCCGCGGACAAATGCTCCACGGAAATCAAAGTTCAGCCGGATATAATCATGTCCGGGACCGATCTTCAATTCATAATATTTCCAGATCAGATTTTTCTCGGTACGCACGCCCCACATATAAGGACTTACAAGCGAATTGTCCCATTCCGTATAAACCTTGCCCAGCTCGGCAGAGGTATTCCCGTTTTTATCGCATGCCTTGACGGAAAAACCGCCGGAGTAGGAATAATCCTGCTGTTGAAGATAGTTGTCTGCAGCATAAAAGGATATTTTTACAGCTTTTCCATTCAGCCGGATCACCGGAGATTGCCACGATGGAAGAGAATCGTTATCTTTTTCGTAAGCGATGACCAGAGAGCCGCAACCGTTTTTCCGGGCGGCTCTGCTCCATGCCGCATTCCCTTTTGCTGTCCAGTTTTCCGGAGAAGCGGCAAAGTTATTCTGATAGATGATTTCTCCGGAAATAAGGAGAAATGTCAGATTCAGAAGAACGAAAATGCTTAAAATTTTCCTGCTTATCATAAAGGAGCCTCTGCTTCCTCTGCAGAGATCGCTCCGCAGGCTCTTCCTTTCCAGTAAGCGGCAGCGGCATACAAAACACCGGAGTTGGCGCACTGATCAAAATCAATTTCAGCCATCCGGGAGAACATCAGTTTTTTCTGGAAGTCGCTGAACTGCCAACCGGGAGCCATAAACTGCACGATCACTGTTTCGAAAGAGTTCCGCAGAACTTCAAAAGCCCGTTTGATTTCCGGTGCAAAAAGCGGGATGCGGTGGGGCGGTTCCCCGTAAAAATCTTTCGCTTCCCGCCAGTCTGTATGGAGAATGGAAAAATCAGTTTTTTCTTCCTGATGCCGGGTCTGCCAGGCATAAAAAACACCCAGTTCCGCAACCATACGCATAGCTTTTTCACATTTCTTGCGGAGCGGTTCATCTCCGACAGCGACATCCCGGATCACTTCCAGCGAGCACTGGATCTGATACTGCAGGAACCCTTCAATTGTGATCGTCGGCATCGTCAGTGTACGGTCAACGGCTTCGTTGGCATATTCTTCAAATTTCTGACGGTACTTTTCTTCTCCGGTGGTTGCCCATGCGGCGGCATAGAACATTGGGAGACGGGCATCTGCCCAGGCGTTCCGGTTCCAGACTTTACAGATCCCGCAGGCGGGTTTCCCATCGGAAGTTGCGAACGTATAATCTGTTTCCGGCGTGACGGTTTCGGTCATGAAATCACAGAATGCGGAGAGCATCTCCCTGATCTCCTGCCGTTCAGATTCTGTACAAAGCGGGCTGTTGTAGAACCGGTAAAGTCCCTGAACAATGTGGGTATATTGATCCCGTGAGCTTTCGGGATAAAAACTCTTGCCGTCGAAAGGGGAAACGGAACGTGCGAGGAATCCGCGGACAGGTGAGATATGAGTGCAGGTGCGGATCCCTTTGAAGATTTCCAGTGCAGCCTCCCGCATTTCCGGTTCATGCGTGACCTGATAACGGTTAATCACTGCCTCAAGCATGATTCCGGCGTTGATGCTGGAATCTTCCATTCCGGCATTCCAGCTTGTCCGGTTCGGGATCTCATTTGCAATCTCTTCGGGTGTCGGGAGATGAGCATATCTTTTTGCCGGATCGTTATCTGTCAGATAATCATAAAATAAGTGGGTGTCATAAGAGAAAAACTTTTCCCATGAACATTTCCATGCTGCATTTGCCTGTTTTTCAAGAGAACTGTAGATCATCGATGTTCCTCCAATATTAAATCATGTCAAGTCTTCCGAAAAATATGTCATTCGTCGGAAACGGACGCGGCGAGAGCGTATGCAGCTGAGTTCGCTCCGGAAAATAGTTCTGTTTATACATCACATGACCATCGAACATAACTGCATTGAAGCCGCTTCCGTGGGCATTGAAAAAATTGTGTCCGTCGTAGGAAAATACCGTTGATGTTCCGTCTGCCATCATTCCGATGCTTGAAGCTTTTCCCCGCATCCTGGAGAGTTTCATGTTGTCGACAGGATAAAGTGCATTGGGTGTCTGGCGGATGTAGGTGAACATATGCTGATTTCCTGCGTAGCTGTGGGTAAAGAAATTGGCACTTCCGGGATTGTACCAGATGCGCATGCTGGCATTGTCTCCGGTGTTTGCCCAGAGATAACTCGGACAGGTGATCTGAGAGTTCATGGAACCTTCGAACGGAGTCCGTGGAAGACCTTTTCCGTAGTTCGTCTCTTTTTCGGACGTTTTCAGATAGTTGATCACAACGACAAGATGATTCACTTTATAGGAATCTCCGGTATTCTGACTTTTTGTCAGCATATCGTCATGATCTCCGGCATACAGTACATGAGCCATCCCGGCTTGTTTCAGATTGTTGCTGCAGGAAGATCTTCTTGCACTTTTTCTTGCAGAGTTTAATGCCGGAAGAAGCATTCCCGCAAGAATGGCGATAATTGCAATTACAACAAGCAATTCGATCAGAGTAAACGAGGCACGATTTGACAACATACGTTTCATAACTTTCTCCCTGTGGTTAAATTGTTTTTCCTGTCTTGAACTTGCTTGATAACAGATATTCTTTTCCCCGGGTGTTTCCGTTCAGCCCGAGACACCTTTTTGCTGCATATTCCCCCAGCTCAGAAGCCGGGATCGGAAAGTGGGATAATTCCGGCAGGATCTCTTCCGAAACATCCAGATCATCCGAACACCCGATCATTGCGATTTCTCCGGGAACAGCTGTGCCATGCCGTTGGAAATACGCAAGGAGCCCGTAGGCAAGAGAGTTCGCACAGACAATGATTCCGGTCGGGCGATCCGGCATTTTCATGATCTGCTCCCCTAAACGGATCCCGTAGGAGATATAATTTCTGGTAAGACCTTTCGAGGTTGTGCAGATGATTTCAGCCGGAAGATTTCTATTTTCCATATTTCTGATGTATTCCTGCGCCAGAAGATAATTGCTGCCGCCGAGAAGGATATCATTATAGTTGTCAAAGGCTGCAAGGACGATTTTTTTATGCCCGGTCTGTAATAACGTTTCGATCGCGGAATCGACGATTGCTGAAAAATCCCTTCCGACATAAGGCAATTTATCTGAAATCCTGTGCAGAATCTGGATCACCGGGATCCCTTCCGCTGCATATTTTTCATAAAGATCCAGGTTTCCATCGCCGGCATCGGGCAGGGGAAGCGTCAGGATCCCATCCGGATTCCGCCGGTGCGCAGCAAGCAGGTTTTTCCGTTCCATTTCCACATTGTCGCAGGGATAAAAAAGCAGTTCATATTCATTATCATAACAAACTGCCCGGATGCCTTTTACGATCCTGTCCATGATGCTCCAGCCCTGACTGTTGAAAATCAATGCAATGAGATAAGATTTTCCAGCCTGAAATGCCCGGGCTGTCAGGTTTGGAGCGTATCCGCATGCGTTTGCAACGTCCAGGATTTTCTGTTTTGTTTCTGGAGCCAGACGGGAACTGGTTCGTTTTTTTGAGAAAGCCGCGCTCACCGCGCTGACAGATACCCCTGCCATTGCGGCAACACTTTTGATCGTTACCATTTTTTTCTGCTTCATGACCGTTCCCCGGTTATGTTTAATGTAACGTTACATCATTCTGTTATTATTTTATATCATATATCTTGAAAAGTCAAGCAAAAAAATAAGAAAAATCACAGCTTTTTATGCTTATTGAATCAAATTATGCTTGAAAACAGAAAATAGAGATGTATTTTAACAAAAAATAATTATTAAAAGGAGGCAATTTCAAAAGTCTTCAAAAATGGCAGAAAATTCTTGTTGCGATCTGCAAATGGAGCGTTTTCGGTGGTTACCCTGTTGGTAGCCACGCTCAAACTACCATTTCCAACTCATCAACAATCTTTTTTCAGCCAAAT
>JAFTJI010000061.1 GCA_017456495.1 Lentisphaeria bacterium
AAATGGTAGGTTGAGCGTGGCTACCCAGCTTGTCCTCCGTAGCTTCAGCGAAGGAGGAAGAGTAACCACCGAAAACGCCCCATTTTACAGATCGCAACAAGAATTTTCTGACATTTTTGAAGACTTTTGAAATTACCTCTTGTTTCAACGGAATTTTTCCCGATAAAGAGATGGTGAAACTCCAGACTTTAATTTGAACCAGTTGGAAAAATAAAACTCATCCTGAAAACCAAGCATCATGGAAATTTCTTTCACGGACAAAATCGTATTGTCCAAATATTGCCGGGCAGAATTCAACCGGAGTTTCTGCAGATAATTGTTCGGCGTATCCGCCCAATCACGCTGAAAGATCCGAAGGACCTGCACCTGGGATTTTCCAATCAGTTTTGCAAGATCCTGCAGCGAAACTTTTTCCTGCCAATGCCGGTCAAGATACTCTTTCAAACAAATTCCTTCCGGTGTTTTCTGATACTCCGGATGCTGATTTTTCCAGTCATAAAGCGCAGCTATAATTTGATGGATATGAAACGCAAATTGATGACAGCTCTCTTTGTTCCACGTTTTTCCGATTTCAAACGCCCGGAAAAACAGCTCCTGCAGTGGGCAATCATGATAATAAATCAAGCCATCCAAGCCATAACCGCTGCAGAGAGATTTGATCAGCGGTCCGCCCAGATTGAACCAGATTTTCTCCCATGGATCTTTGGAGTCAGAATAATAATTGACTGCGGCATGAGGCTGTAAAAAATAAACATCTCCCGCGACAGGTGAAAACATGGAATCTCCAAACCGGACATGCCCCTTTCCGCTGATCACATATTCCAGAACATAAAGTCCGTTTTTTTCCGGACGCCTGATATGATAATCTGCATCGGGATGAGTGATCCCCGTCATATAGAGCCGCAACGGAAAATCACTTTGATAAAGCGGATGAACATAAATCGTCTCTTTTCCTGTCTTCATGATAAGAAACCTCATGTTTTTGCAATATTTTCTATTTACTTTCCACTATTTTCATGATATAATATACATGCAATAATAAGACTTTCAAAACAGAAAAGGAGTTTTTTATGGAAATTCTGAAAAAAGAATATCCCCGTCCGCAGTTTGAACGCAATGACTGGATCAACCTCAATGGAGAATGGAGCTGTACCTTCGATTTCTCCCGCAGCGGAGATGCCAGAAGCTGGCATGAATCAACCGGTTTTGACAGAAAAATCCAGGTCCCCTTCTGCCCCGAAAGCAAACTCTCCGGGATCGGATTCACAGATTTTATCGAAATGATGTGGTATCAGCGCGGAATTTCCATCCCGGCAGAATGGAAAGACAAACGGATCCTTCTCCACTTCGGCGGTGTCGATTACAAATGTGTGATCTACATTGACGGCAAAGAAGCCGGACGGCACACAGGAGGCTGTTCTCCGTTTACAGTTGATCTGACAAAGTTCGTCAAGTGCGGTTCTTCTCATAATCTGGTTGTCCGGGTGGAAGATTACGGCAGAGACGGCTTGCAGCCTCTTGGAAAACAGAGTCCATGGTACGATTCCAGAGGCTGCAGTTACACCCGCACGACCGGGATCTGGCAGACTGTCTGGATGGAAGCGGTCCACCCCGCTGCAATGAAAAACTGTCGGATCGTTCCCGATTTCGACAATGGAACTTTTACGTTTGCTCCGGTCTTCTATCAGGAACCGCGGGATCTTGATTTGACGATTTCAATTTTTGACGACGGAAAAGAGGTAGTTTCCCAAAAAGTAATAGCCAATAACGGTTTGAATCTGACCCTTTCCCTCCCTGCCCCGAAAGAGTGGAACCCGGCAACACCATTCCTGTATAATATTGTTTATACTCTCTCCGATAAAAACAAGATCGTTGATGAAGTCAAATCTTATGCCGGATTGCGGAAGATCCATATTGAAAACGGTCGCTGTTATCTGAACAATAAGCCTGTTTACCTGCGTTTTGTACTGGATCAGGGATTCAGTCCGGAATCACTCTGGACAATGAAAGATGATGCGGCGATCATCCGCGATATTGAACTCTCCATGAAAGCCGGATTCAACGGAGCGCGCCTTCATCAGAAGATTTTTGATGAACGGTTCCACTATTATGCAGACAAGATGGGCTATCTCACATGGGCGGAATATCCGGACTGGGGACTCAGTTTCTGGCAGCATTTCCAGAAAACGAATCCGAACTACAATCTGAGTTTCCGGAATTACCTCACAGAGTGGAGCAATATCGTTCAGCGGGATTGGAACCATCCGTCGATCATTGCCTGGACCCCGTTCAATGAGACCTGCCTGCACTACGATAATGACGAACATAAGCGGATGATTTCAGATGTTTATGACCTGACAAAACTTCTTGATCCCACCAGACCTGTCAACGACACCTCCGGATATGTTCACGCTAAAACGGATCTGTGGACGGTTCACACCTACATTCAGGATCCGGAACGGCTTTCCGAAGAACTGAATAAGGAACCAGTCCTCATGCTTGATCCGAAAATGGAATTGGAAGCATGGAACGGTCAGCCTTATATCCTTGATGAATACGGTGGGGTGAAATATCTTCCCGAAGGACAAAAGCCCTACGCGGCGAACTCATGGGGATATAATAAAGAAGTTTTGAACCGGGAAGAGTCCATGGAACGGATCACTGTTCTGACGGATGTGATTCTTGCCAATCCCAAAATCACCGGGTACTGCTATACTCAGCTTACGGATATCGAACAGGAAGAAAACGGGATCTACTGTTATGACCGCAGTGAGAAATTCGATATGGAAATCATCCGGAAATGTTTCTCCAAAAAACCGGAATGGAGTCTTTATTGACTTAGTACGCCTAAAAAACTGTCAATAAATGCTGCCGGGCATTACCGGAAACAACACAGCAGGAAAACAATCAGAATTTTCCTGCATTCTCTTTCTCAAAAAGTTGTTTCCGGTACTGTTTCGGTGTTGTTCCGAAATGTTGACGGAACTGAGCCGTCAGAAAACCTGCGCTCTGAAATCCGCAGCGGGATGCGATCTCTTTGATGGAAAACCGTGACAGTGCCAGCATACCGCAGACCTGCTGCAATCGCTGTTTGATCACATATTGAATCACGGAAATGCCGATCTGTTCCGTAAAAAGACGCCCCAGGGTCCGGATGCTCGTTCCGCAGGATCGTGCGATTTTTTCCCGGGAAAGTTCGGGGTCATTGAGATTCATGGCAATATAACGGAGTGCATTATGCAGCAGTGCAGGATATGTTTCTTTCTTCTGCTGAAAAACAACTTCCTGCAACAGCTGCACAAACAGTCCTGAAAGCAAAGCCTGGTCCGGGGAATCTTTCCCCAGTTCTTCGTAAAAACGATCCATAACAGACTCGATCCTGTCCGGTTCAGACAGCGGAAGGGAACCTGACACAGCAGGAAGAAAATGGGAAGATATCAGCTCATGGAATGGAGTAAAATGTACCATTATCACTTTTCTGACAAGTTCATCTGTTCCCAATGTTTCTGATTTCAAGTAATTTTTGCGAGACCGGCTGTATGAAAAACAAGGACCGGAATAGTATTTTTTTTGACCGGAATGATCAAGGGAACAATACTGTCCGCTTTTGACCAGAGAATAGATCGCATATTGCCCTCCACCGGGACTTGCAACGAATCCCGGTTTCCAGCAGGAATGGAACGCGCAATAAATCTGTATGGAATCTGAAACCGTATCAAACGGATGCGGATTGATCCTGTACTCTTCATGGTAAAGCTTTCCGTACGACACTTTTTTATCCTTTTTTTGTGTATAAATACCGTTTCTGCGCACTAATTGGCTCGAATTTAATATTTTAAAATATTGCTATTCCGGAAAAAGTCAATATATTATTTTAAGAAAAACCTGAAAAAACGGAGTGTTACCATGAAAAAAATCAAAGTTGGAGTTGTGGGGCTGGGGCACCGTGGACGTCACATGGCGAATCTGGCAAAGAGAGCATTTGAGTTTGTTGATTTTGTCGCTGCCTGCGATATTGATCCGGAGTTATGGCATGAAAAACAGTGGCTTCAGGATGACTCCATGAAGAACAAACATCCGGGAACAAAATTTTATAATGATTATGTCAAAATGCTTGATGAAAATCAGTTTGATTTTATTCTGGTGGAAACCGGTGCAGATGTTCATGCTGATTTCTGCATCAAAGCCCTCAACAGAGATATCAATGTTTTTTCCGATATTCCTTCGGTTGCCAATTTGACAGAAGCAAAACTTCTCTGGGAAGCAGAGCAGAAATCACAAGGAAAACTGATGACCGGAGCCAATCCAAATGAATGGGGATTTATCAACGCCATGGTCGATCTTTATCAGAAAGGTCTGCTGGGGGAACCTTATTACATGGAGGCGGAATATATCCACTGTTCCCGTCCGGGTTCAATTACCCATAAAGAATTGAACAAAAACAGTCCGTGGCGCAAATCATTGCCGCCTATCCGGTATTGCACCCATTCTCTTGGTCCCCTGCTCCGTATTCTGGAAGAAGACCTGCGTTATGCGATCTGCCTCGGAACGGGCGCGCATATCGACCCCGACTCGGAACGGGATGACATGATGTCGGCATTGTTCCAAACGGAATCCGGTGTTACGATCCGGCTCCTCCGGAATGGAGCATGCCGTGCCTTTATCGGACACCATTCCTACCGGGTGTTCGGTACAAAAGGGTATTTTGAACGGATCGACTCCCGCGGCACGACTCCACCGGTCACAAGATTCAATTCCACTGAACTTTATGGAGCGGAGAATCTGACTGTTCTGCCTATTGATATGATGCCGCAGGAATATTCTGACAATCCTCATGCGGCAGGGCACGGCGGAGCGGATTATGCTTTGCTGGATCACATGTTTCAGGCATTTCTCCGGAAAGAAGATTTTCCGATTTCTCTCAAAGATGGATTACGGATGACTCTTCCGGGGATCTACGCAGCGGAATCTGCCCGCAGAAAAGGGGTAAAACTCACGATCCATTATCCGTGGGAAACAGAATTTGATGCAGACATCAGAGAATTTGATCTCAGCTGAATGACCGGTTTATAAAATGGCGGTTATTTTTTGTTAAGTTGGTACCTGAATCCATGAAGACTTTTGCTTGAATGATTCTCGGATTCAGGATGAACGCAAACCGGAAGAGATATTGTTATGAACGAACCTTGCATAAAGGTTCTGTTGAAAAGCTCAAGTCTTAAAGAAAGGACTCAACATTATGTGTACTGCAAGACGTAGATTTACCTTGATCGAACTCCTTGTCGTGATTGCCATCATCGCAATTCTGGCAGGGATGTTGTTACCGGCATTGAACAGCGCGAGGGAAAAAAGCAGAACCGCATCCTGTCAGAACCTTTTGAAACAACTGGGCTTGAATTTCTCTCAATATCAGTCGGATTATGATGGTTTCTTTCCGATCTCCCGTCCGATCAATACCCCCGCTGTACGTTATTGGATATCTGTAATTGCGCCCTATTACGGATATAAGAAAGACATCGGAAGATGTCCTGACTGGGTGTTCTGTCCGACGATGGCAACAAAAACGCCTAACGCAGTACGGGAGGTAACTGCATACGGTTGTTCTTATCCCTACAACGCCGCTGCTTTTGGAGAAGGTCTTAAGAACTCTACTTTTGTCAAAAAATTGAAATCACCCAGCAGTACACTTGTCAATGCTGATGGCTGGTATAACCAGAATCAAACCAATCTTAATTATCGCGGTTATGGTCATATTGAACTGCCCAAAGGGGAACCCTGGAAGCTGCTTTGTTTCCGGCACAACAGAAAAGCTAATATTTTGTGGGGTGATTTCCACGTTTCATCAGAGGGTCCCGAAAAAATATATACTCAAACACTTGCTAAACTTCCCTGGAAAGATCATACAGAGTGGGGCGCAACTGTTG
>JAFTJI010000062.1 GCA_017456495.1 Lentisphaeria bacterium
CGGCGGTGACTCCCGTCAGGCAGGCGGCGTGTGCGGAATCGAAGTCGCGCTCTGGGATATCGCCGGAAAAGCATGGGGCGTGCCTGTCTGGCAGATGCTCGGCGGAAAATACCGCGATAAGATCCGGATCTACTGCGACACTGACTCCGAAGGCGGCGGCAGAGATATGGGAAAAGCTCTTGCCGACCGTATGAAGCAGGGTTATACCTTCCTGAAAATGGACTTGGGGATCGAACTGCTCATGAATGTTCCGGGCGCACTTTCCGCTCCGCTCGGATTCCTCGAAACCATGAAAGAGTACAAGCAGGTTTTCAAGACACCGCACGGTTCCATCGACCCGAAGACCATGCGGGGAGCGGCTTATGATCTTTTCAATACAGCGCACCCGTTCACCGGGATCCATATCACGGAAACAGGACTTGATTTTCTGGAAAACTACATGGCAGAGTGCCGTGCTGTCACCGGGTATGAAATTCCTATTGCGATCGACCACCTCGGACATATTCCGCTGGAAGACTGCATCAAGCTGGCAAAGCGTCTGGAAAAATTCAATCTTGCATGGATGGAGGACCCCGTGCCCTGGCAGATGACTAATCAGTATGTCCGCCTTGCCAACTCCACAACCGTTCCCATCGGAACCGGAGAAGATATGTACCTGAAAGAGTCCTTCAAGCCCCTTCTGGAATCCGGCGCATTGGCAGTGATCCATCCGGATATTCTGACAGCCGGGGGGATCCTTGAAACCAAGAAGATCGGTGATATGGCAGAAGAATACGGAGTTCAAATGAACCTGCACATGGCAGAAAGCCCCGTGGCATGCCTGGCGGCTGTCCATGTTGCAGCGGCGACACGGAACTTCATGGCGTTGGAAGTTCACTCGGTGGATGTCCCCTGGTGGGCAGACCTGATCAAGCCGTCCCTGAAGATCGAAAACGGATTCATCACCGTTCCCGACAAGCCCGGACTCGGTTTTGATGAACTCAACGAAGAGCTGATTGCTGAAAAACTTCATGCAGACTTCCCCATTGCCTGGGAAAGCACCGAACAGTGGGATAAAGAGTGGTCCAACGACCGTCAATGGTCATAAAACCGGAGAGATCCGATGAAGGATTATGTAAAAGATGCGGTGATCTATCAGATCAATCTGCGGGTTTTCACGAAAGAGGGAACCATTGCAGCTGCGGAAAAATTTCTGCCGGATGTCGCAGCAACCGGAGCAGATATTGTCTATCTCTGTCCGTTTGTGGAGTCGGACGACGACCCGAATCCGGAGTATTGGAGTACACGGCAGAAGTTTTCCAACTGTCAGAATCCCCGGAATCCGTACCGTCTGATGGATTTTTATAAAATCGACAAAGAGTATGGGACTGCGGAAGATTTCAAGTCTTTTGTTGCAGCGGCGCATAAACTCGGCTTGAAAGTCATGCCGGATCTGGTCTATATGCACGCGGGTCCGACATTCGGAAAACGTTATCCGGATTATGTGAAAAAAGATGAGAACGGCAATGTGAAGCTCAACAGTTATTTCTTCTGTCAGATCGATTTTGACTCTGCGGAACTGCGGGAATATCTCTGGCAGAATATGGAATATTTTGTACGGGAATTTGATGTTGACGGGTTCCGCTGTGATGTGGGCGGGGCGATCCCGCTGGAGTTCTGGGTGGAAGGCAGACGCCGCATTGAAAAGATCAAATCTCCCATCATCATGCTTGACGAAAATGAACTCAACTACCGTCCGGAAGAACAGGATGAAGCCTTTGATATCAACTATTGTCAGGGCTGGACACAATCGGTTTTTCCGTTTATCTTCCACTGCGGACAGCCTGCGACGGCTTTGAAACAGATGTGGGATAAAGTAAATGATGTGCGTCCGGGCGGTGTAGTGATCCGGGCTTTGGAGCATCATGATACAGCCAACGACTGGTACTGTTCCAGACCGGAAAAAATCTCCCAGGAGAAGTGCGAAGCCGCTTATGTGCTTTGCTATACCATTGACGGAGTGCCGTTCCTTTACAACGGCTGCGAGTACAAAGATACTTCCCGGCACAGTATTTTCGGCAACAAGGGACAATTCACCATTGACCGGAGCAAAGATCCTGCAGAACGGACCGCTTTTCTGCGGAAACTTGCAGAACTGCACCGTACAGAACCGGCGATCCGGAATGGTTCGACCCGATGGATCACAAACGATTCCCCCGATCAGCTCTGCACCTATCTCCGTGAAACTGAAACGGAGACGGTGTTTTGTGCAATCAATCTTGGCAACAGTTCCGGTTCGGTGGATTATCCGTATCAGGGAGAGTTCCTGCTGGAACGCGGGGCATCTGTCAAACAGAAAAAACTTCAATTGGAAGCCAACGGCTTCGCTGTGATAAGAATCAGGAAATAAAATGAACGGACTTGAAAAAATCGACCGTTTGGGCGGAAGTACGATTTATCAGATTTTTCTGCGGGCGTTCACGCCGGAAGGCACTCTTGCGGCGGCGGAAAAACGATTGCCGGAAATTGCGGCTCTGGGCGTAAAAGTGATTTATCTTTGCAGTTTATCGAAAGCAGACCCGGACGAAAATCAGGAGTTCTGGACTCCCCGTCAGAAAAAATCCGGCTGCAATAACCCGCGAAATCCGTACCGGATCAGCGATTACACGACAGTTGATCCGGAATACGGTACGGAAGAGGATCTGAAATCATTTTTCAACACAGCTCACAAACTGGGGTTGAAAGTCTTTATGGATATGGTTTTCTACCATGCCGGACCGACTTTTGCCAAAGAACATCCGGAGTTTGTGGATGGGATCGGAGACTGGAGTTTTCCGAAACTCAACTACAATCTTCCGGAACTGCGGAATTATATGAAAGAAGTCATGCGGCATTTTGCCATTGACTTGGAAATCGACGGGTTCCGCTGTGATGTCAGCGATTACGTTCCCTTTGATTTCTGGCAGGAGGCAACGGAACCGATCCGGAAACTTAAACCGGATTTCATTATGTTTGCAGAGGGTGACACCCGGACGGAACAGGATCAGGGCAGCGGAATTTTTGACCTGAATTATCACTGTTCCTGGGGAAGACTCGCAAGAGATCTTGCGTTGGGAACCAAGACTCCGGCAGAGTTGGTTGCCGGGTGGCGCGGCGATGCAAAATTTTCAAGGCTCTTTGACAATCATGACATTGCAAACGATGATATGGATCACCGTCTGGAAGCGCAGAAGCCCCCCGAAGCAGCGGAAACTCTGCTCTTCCTGCATTTCATGATGGATGGTGTTCCGTTCCTTTACAATGGAGTGGAATACTGCGATTCTGCACGGCACAGCATTTATTCCTTCCCGGGGCAGTTCGTGATTGACCGGACAAAAGAAACTCCGGAACGGAAAGAGCTGATCCGGAACCTGGCAGAGTTGCGCTGGAACGAACCAATTCTCTATCAGGGAAATATGGTCTGGGACGAATACAGCGGTGATGTGCTGAAATTCAACCGTGACGGTAAGATTTTCTGTACCATCAACCTGGGAAAAGAGATAACTGAAGTACAAGTTCCGGCAGGATCCGAATTGTTTTTCAAAAGCAAAAATGCAAAGCAGACTGATGCTGCTGTTCAACTGCCGCAGTATGGTTTCGCTGCAATAAAAATCAAATAAGGAGAGAGAGCATGGAATTTTGCAAAGAGATCATGAAGCCTTTTGAAGCAAAAAAAGATTTCATGGAAGACATGATCGCATCCGGGATCGAACAGAACCGGAAAGGGTACATTTATCTGAATTTTGTGGACAAAGACGGCAAACCGGTCAACGGGGTCAAAGTCAAAGCTGTTCAGAAAACCCATGATTTCAAATTCGGTGCAAACCTGTTTATGCTGGAAGAGTTTGAAAAAGAGGAACAGAACGAAGCATACAAAAAACATTATGCCGATGCGTTCAATATCGCCACCCTGCCCTTCTATTGGAGCGATCTGGAACCGGAACAGGGGAAACCGCGTTTTGCCAAAGACAGTCCGAAAATCTACCGCCGCCCTGCCCCGGATCTCTGTCTGGAATATTGCGAAGCAAACGGAATCGAACCGAAAATGCACTGTCTGAACTATCCCACTTTTGCGCCGGAATGGGCAAAGGGCAGCATCGACTGGGAAAAACAGTGTCTGGAAAAACGTTACAAAGAACTCTCTGAACGTTATGCAAAACGGATCCCCATGTGGGAAGTGACCAACGAAACATTTTATCCGCACATCCCGCGTCATGGAAATTTCTTCGGACAGCCGGATTTTGTGGAGTGGAGCTTCGCGCTGGCGGAAAAATATTTCCCGGCAAATAAGCTGGTCATCAATGAAGCCCATTGCTGGGTCTGGAACAGAGTTCAGAAAGACCGGGCACCGTATTACATGCAGATCGAACGTGCCATGCTCAAAGGTGCAAGGATCGATGCAATCGGAATGCAGTATCACATGTTCTATACCAAAGAGGAAGCTATCAAAGAAACAGCTATTTTCTACGATCCGGAACAGATGTGGTCAATCATGGATACTTATGCCAAGTTCAATAAACCCATGCATATTACGGAAATGACCATCCCTGTCTACTCTGAAAATCCGGCAGATGAAGAGATGCAGGCACAGATCATCCGCAACGTTTACAGTCTGATGTTCGCCCATCCGGCAATGGAAGGCATTCTCTACTGGAACCTTATCGACGGTTTCGCGCACAATGCAGTTCCCGGCGATATGAGCCGCGGAGAAAACATGTTCTACGGCGGTCTGCTCCGGTACAATTTCACAGCAAAACCGGCGTTTGAACTGCTGAAAGAACTGATCCATAAAACATGGCACACCGAAGTGGAACTTCAGTCCGAAACAAACTCAGTTTCTTTCAAGGGGTTCTACGGAAAATATGACCTGGAAATCTCTACCGACAGCGGAAAGACCACGAAGACAATTCACCTCAATAAAGATATGTTCAACAAACTCACAATCACATTGGGAGAGTAATCATGAGAAAATATGAAAAGCCTGAAATTTCTCAGGCAGAAATTGATTCTGTAATCTCCGATGGTTATCGGGCTATGTGGAACGATGATGTTCAGAAGAAAATCGATGCTGATATTGAAAAATACCGTAAGGCTGACGGCGTTTTTCAGCTGCCTGCATCCGCTGCCGGAAAAGAAGTCAAAGTGGAACAGATTTCTCATGACTTTATTTTCGGAGCCCACATTTTCAACTTCGATCAGCTGGGCACAACAGAACGGAATGAGCGGTATAAAGAGCTGTACGGCGGACTTTTCAACTCTGCAACAATCGCATTCTACTGGAAACAGCTTGAACTGGAAGAGGGCAAACCCCGCTTCCGTTCGGAATACCGTGATACAGCAGATTTCTGGAATAAATGCGAAGAACCATGGAAACAGCCGCATTGGCGCAGACCGCCTACCGATGTCGTTGTGGAGTTCTGTAAATCAAAAGGAATCCGCCTGCATGGACACCCCCTTGTCTGGGGCAACAATAACTGGCAGATCCCGGATTGGCTGATCAATGAACTGCCCTTTGAATATCTGCGGAAAGCTGATCTTGACCGGAACCCTGCAAATGGAAGATTGGCAACTGCCGGGATGGCGGAAGCATTCAAGGATATGACCGTGGAAGAAATGGAAAAAGCTCTTCCCGCATTCACCGAACGGATCAATCTGCTCATTGCCAAACGGATCGCTGAAATCGCAATCCGTTACGGCGATAAAGTCGACAGCTGGGATGTGGTCAACGAAAGTGCCATGGATTTCAAATCCGGCTGTCAGATTCCCGGTTCCAAACTCTGCAAAAGTTTCTACGGACCCATGCCCGGAGATTATTCTTTCCGCGCATTCAAACTCGCAGAAGCATTCTTCCCGCCGGAAGTAAAACTCAATATCAATGATTTCAACGTTTTCCAGGAATATCTCGATCAGACTGTTGATCTGCTGAAGCGCGGCTGTAAAATCGATATCATGGGGTCCCAGATGCACATGTTCAACCCGCAGACATGTCAGGATATCGCAGACGGAAAAGAAGAATATCAGTCACCTGAAAATATCACGGAAACAATGAACCGTCTCAGTAAAGCCGGACTGCCCATTCATCTTTCCGAAATCACCATCACAGCCCCCGGCGGCGACAAAAAAGGTGAAATCATTCAGGCTCAGATCACCCGGAACCTTTACCGGAAATGGTTCAGTATCGAAAAGATGATGGGGATCACCTGGTGGAACGTTGTAGACAACTGCGGCGCACCCGGAGAACCCTCTGTTTCCGGAATCTTTACCAGAGATATGCAGCCGAAACTTGCCTATTTTGCATTGGATGAACTCATCAACAAAGAATGGCGTACAAATCTGGAATGTCAGGCAGATAAAAACGGGAAAATTGCATTCCGCGGCTTCCGCGGCAATTACAAACTGAGCTGGACAGACGAATCCGGAACCGTTCAAACCCGGGAATATCATTTGACTTAAAAGGAAATACTATGAACGAAGAAGCAAAAAAATATTGCAGATTCCTCACGGCACCCGATGCTGAAACCGATTTCAAAATCAAATATGGCACGGAAATGTACCGCAAAGGATTCTGTCATCTGGTTCTGAAAAATGCCGGGGGGAACCCTCTGGATCATGCGGAAGTCAAAGTCAAATTGACAAAACACGCTTTCCGTTTCGGCTGTAATGCATTTATGCAGGGGCAGTTCCCCGAACAGGAACAGAACGCGCAGTATGAAGAATGTTTTGCCTCTATCTTCAACGAAGCAGTGATCCCGTTCTACTGGAGCGATCTGGAGCCGGAAGACGGCAAACTGAGGTTTGAATCCGGGTCAACACCGATCTATCGCCGTCCGCCTCCGGATGATGTGCTTGCATTCTGTCGCAGGAATCATATCACGCCCAAAGGACACCCCCTTTGCTGGCACTGTTTTATGCCGGAATGGGCACCCACTGATCCGGAAGAATTTATGCGCAGACTTTACCGCCGCATAAAAGAGATCGCGGAACGTTACGGAGATCAAATATTCCTGTTTGACTGCGTCAATGAATCCCAAACCCATTTCCCGCTGAAAAATCAAAGATTTCCCCACGATTACGTGGAACGGGTGTTCCGTATGGCAGATCCTCTGTTTCCGAATGCACGGCTGCTTTATAACGATAACCAGTGCTGGTGGGATGTTCAGGGCGATTGCAGCCCCGTTTATCTTTTGGTTTCACGCCTGCTGGAACATGGGTGCCGTGTGGGAGGCTTGGGGTTGCAGTATCACATGTTTGCCGGTTTGATGCAGACTCAGTCTGAAAAATTCATGGATCCCAAAGTGCTTTATGCGGCACTGGATCAGTTCGGCAGACTTCAGATCCCGGTGAACTTCTCTGAGGTGAGTGTTATCAGCCGCCGTGACCTTGGCAATGGCGATTTGTTCCAGGAACTGGTCGCAGAAAAACTGTACCGGATCTGGTTCAGCCATCCCGCCGTGGAAGGGATCACCTGGTGGAATCTGGTGGATGGCACCGCCGCTTATGCGCCCCTTGGAAGCGAACTGGGAGAAAACAGCCTCCGTGCCGGTTTGGTCAATTATGATTTCACCCCGAAACCCGCCTTCAGAGCCCTTCAGAATCTCATCAAAAAAGAATGGAACACCGAAACGTCCGTCGATTATCAGGAAGGCGGCGACAATGTATTCCACGGGTTCTACGGCGATTATACGGCAGAAATCTGTACCGATTCCGGAACATTCACAAAACAATTCACTTTCTCAAAAAATACAGCTGGAACTGTTCTCTTGAAACTCAATTAAATAGAAGGAAAAAACTTATGCCCTCACTGAAAGACATGCGCACCCAGGCAAAAGAAGCCGGGCTGATGAAGCTCGATAAACTCATTGCAACCCGCCAGAGGATCCCGAACTGCGAGATCCCGATCCCCATCAAGGAACTTTGCGAACGTTACGAAAAACTTTACACCGGCTGCATCAACGATGTCATGCGGGAACTCTGTTTGCTGAACCAGAATCTTCCCAGCGACATCATGCCCCTGCGGGATGAAATGACCGTTTGCGGAGAAGCGTTCACCGTCAAAAGCGCACCCAACGTCATGATCGAAGGAGAAATGACATTCCGCGCTCAGATGCTCGACGATTTCAAACCGGAAGGGGTGGTCGTCTGGGATACTTCCGAAGATACTGAAGCCTCTCTCTGGGGCGGTGTGATGACTGCTACTGCCATCTCCAAGGGGATCCGCGGAGCTGTGATCGCCGGAGGGATCCGCGATACAAAACAGATCCTCGAACAGAATTTCCCGGTCTTCTACAAATACCGCACAAGCAACGGTTCTCTCGGACGCTGCATGATCACCCATTATCAGGTTCCCATCCGCATCGGCAAGGTAACTGTCCGCCCCGGCGATATCATTTTCGGTGACATTGACGGAGTTCTCTGTATTCCCCGCGAAATCGCCTATGACGTTCTTCTCCGTGCAGAAGGGATCGAACGGAACGAAGTTGATATTTTCAGCTGGGTCCGTCAGGGTGATACCATTTCTGAAATCATTGATAAAGGCGGATATTTCTGATGAATGATCTTTCTGGAAAACTTGCACTTGTCACAGGTTCCAGCCGCGGGATCGGCAGAGCTGCGGGTCTGATCATGGCTTCCTGCGGTGCAAAAGTTCTGTTTCACGGAGTCCGGGAAAGCGAAAAACTCTCATCTGCTGTTGCAGAAGCCGGAAACGGAGCAGAAGCATTGACCGCTGACTTTGGCAATATGGATGAAGTCAGAGCGTTGGCTGATACGCTCAAAAAACGCTCCATGATCCCGGATATTCTGGTTCTTAACGCTTCCGTTCAAAGTTATACCGGTTTGGGAAATTTTGACAGTGAAGAGTTCTGCCGCATGTTCCGCACAAACGTGGAGAGTTCCTGTATTTTATTGCAGGAACTTCTCCCGGAAATGCAGAAACGGAAATCCGGAAGAGTCATTTTCGTGGGCAGTATCAACGGGATCAAACCCGCTTCCAGACTGGCAGTTTACGGTGCAACCAAAGCGGCACTGCTGAACGTGGCAAAGACTGCCGCCATGGAAAATGCTCCCTATGGAATCACCGTCAACACCATTCTGCCCGGGGTCATTGAAACCGACCGCAATGCTGCGGCTTTAAGTGATAAAGAGTTCGCAGACAAGCTGAAAGCAATGATTCCAATGCACCGTTTCGGAACGGCTGAAGAGTGCGGGAACCTGATCACGTTCCTTGCCTCTGATGAAGCCGCATACATCACTGGCGCAGAAATCCCCATCGCTGGCGGATGGCAGTTGTAACTCATCTCCGATGAATCTTTTCCGGCAATGACAAATGTTATTGCCGGATTTTTTTGTTTTCCCGATTGCAAACTGCTGTTGGATATGTTATATTTCTCTGCGAAAAAAAACGAAAGGAGTTTCTGTTATGTATCAAGGGAAATACGGTTGTGCCATCTGGGGATGCGGATGGGTCGCAAGCGGTCATATTGCTGCTTATCTCAAACATCCGGACTGCAAATTGATCGGGCTTGGCAGCCGCAGAGAGGAAAGCGCACAGGCTAAAATTCAGGAGTTCGGGCTTTCCGATGTCACGCTCTACCGTTCTTTTGATGAAATCCTCAATGACAGCCGCGTGGATGTGGTTTCGATCTGCACCCCAAACGATCTTCATGCCGAAGAAGCGATTCTTGCAGCCAAAGCCGGAAAACAGATTTTTCTGGAAAAACCGGCAGCAGTCTCCGAAGAACAGCTGGATCGCCTGACTGCAACACTGGAAGAGTACCATACAAAAACCGTCATGGGGTTGGTTCTCCGGTTCAATCCGCTTTCACAAATGCAGAAACGTCTGATTGCCGGGGGCGAATTGGGAAAGGTCTTTCTGACAAATGTGGATTACTGGTTCGGCAGGGATCGCGGCGGATGGATGCGGGAAGGAAAACGGACAGGCGGAGCTTTCATTCTGGGCGGCTGTCACTCTGTTGACCTTGCAAGATTTCTGCTGGGTTCAGATATTGCCGCAGTTCGCGGTGATTCTGTTCAAATCGGGGACTGGTATGATTATCCGCCCGTTGAAACTGCCCAAGTCCGCTTCGCAAACGGTGCAAAAGGCGTATTCTCCTGTTCTCTGACCGGATTTGTTCCTTATACAGCCAATATTCATATCATTGGAGAAGACGGCACGATCCTGAACGATAAATTCTTCCTGCGCCGCTTCCAAGAACAGAAAGAGTTTTTCACAGTTGATACCGGGGTCAAAAAGACCGGAGATGTTTATGGTCACCCCTTCCCCGCTATTGTTGATCACTTTATCACCTGTTTGAAAGAGGATCGGGATTCCGACCACAATGTAGCTTCTGCGGTAAACTCTCATAAGGCATGCTTTGCCATCTGCCGCAGCGCAGCAAAAGGCGGTGAATGGATCGAACTGTAAGCAGAGAAAAAAGGAATAAATTATCATGCAGGAAACATTATTTTCACTGGATTATCCGGTCATTGATGCTCACATGCACCCTTACTTGGCGGCAGACAGAAATTTTGCGTTTGAAGTACCGCAGAATTTTGAGGATTTTTTTGCGGTTCAGACACGCGCCGGGATCAGGCTTTCCTGTGGCTCATTCAATGAGTTCGGAGCCGGTAACGATCCGGAGAAGCTCAAAAAATGCAATGACCGCGTGCTGGAAGTTCACCGGAACTATCCGGAAAAATTCTATCCGGGAGTGAATGTTTCGCCGCTTCTTCCGGAATTTTCCTGTACTGCTATCGAAGAGTTTCACCGCATGGGATTCCGCTGGATCGGTGAATTGGCTTGGTATGTCATGGGCTATGAAAAATACGATCTTCCGGGAATGAAGCCGATTCTGGATCTGGCGGCGCAACTGGAAATGACTGTCTGTCTTCATCCATCCACTTATGAGGATATCGACGGACTGCTTTCAGCGTTCCCGAAGACCAGAATCGTGATCGCCCACCCGGAAGGTCCCTGGAGCATCAGCAAGATGTATGAGCTGGCGCAGAAGCATGAAAATATGTACCTGGATCTTTCCGGTTCCGGTCTGTTCCGTATGGGAATGCTCCGGAAAGGTGTTGATATGATGGGCGCAGAACGGATCCTTTTCGGAACAGATTATCCGATCTGCAATCCGGCTATGAATGTTGCGGGTGTGCTTTTTGAAAAGCTCACACCGCAGGAACAGAAATGTATTCTGAGAGATAATTTTCTGCATCTGACCGGACAAATTTCATCATAACAACTTGAAAATGAAAATTTTTCTGCTAAATTAACAAAAAACGTTCTTTCATACAAAAACAATGAAAAGGAAGTAAATTATGAAAAAAGTTCTTCTTGCCGTATTATTTGCTGTTACCGGATTTTTTACAGTTCATGCTCAGGAACAGGATTGGTTTGCCGATAAATTCCCCGAAAAACTGATCAATGCAAAAGGGAAAGAAGTCGATACAGCAACAGCGTTGAAAGGAAAAATCGTTGCGGTCTATTTTTCCGCCTCCTGGTGTCCTCCCTGCCGTGGCTTCACTCCGCAGCTCGTCAAATTTTATAAAAGCGTTGCTAAAAAGGGAAATCTGGAACTCGTCTTTGTCAGCTGGGATAAAGAAGAGAAAGCTATGAAGAACTACATGAAGACATACAAAATGCCTTGGCTTGCAATGCCTTATGATGCTCAGGAACGCACTCAAATGGGCAAAACGATGCGGGTTAATGGGATCCCACGGCTGGTCATTTTTGACAGCACTGGAAAAATCCTCTCTTCCAATGGCCGCTGGGATGTTGTCATTCTTGGAAATAAAGCTCTTAAAGCATGGCAATCTCCTGATTATAAGGCGAAAACGTATGAAGATTATAAGGGAAAAAAGGGCAAAAGCTCTAAGAGAAAAAGAAAATAAAGGCTGTTATGGACAAAAAAATCCTGAGTTTCTGCATATATCTTTTGATATCACTCCCCGGAGTCTTCGCCGGGGACAGTGATTATAAATTCACACCGATCCAGCTTTCCTGGTCTTGGGACACTTATCTCTTTGATACTGAAAACAATACGATTTTAACGCTCGGCGGAATATTTGAACAGAAATCAGCGGTTCTTTCTCTGGGATACATCAACAGAATTGAACGCAATTACGGCATATCTGTCGGGATTGCAAATCTTACTCATAAAAACTATGGTTTGAAGTTCGGGATCTTCAATTGGAGCGGAATCGATATTAAGGCGTTTCAGGTTCTGGGGATCAATATTGCAGATGCGGTACAAATCGGAGTTGTCAATGATGATGCCCCTGTTCAAATAGGAGTGGTAAATGGACGCGGGAAATTTCAAATCGGGCTTTGGAACTACTGTCCGGGCTCCTACCTGCCGCACTTTCCTCTGATCAATTTTGATATGGGAAAAAAGAAAGAATCATTCAATCTGTCAGGATCTCGTCAAATGCCTTGACAGGAATGACCTTAAACAGTCCGTTTCTGTTCAGTTTTGTCTTATCCACCAGCAAATACTTCTGCCGGGCTATTTCAAGAACTTTCATCAAAAGACTGGCGTGATATTCATGATTGGTTGTCACGTTATCATCCCCTGCCCCGAAAGAAGAGATGAACGCTTTGGAGATTTCCAGGTATTCCAGTTCCCGCAGCGTTGCCTGCCCGAGAAATGAGTTCAGCTGCACATCAAAACTCCCGCCCAGCCCGATCATAACGTAATGAGACGGGAATTTATGGAAGTTTTCAATGATCATAATGGAATTGGTCACGATGGTCAAGCTGGAAAAGTTGGAGTTTTCCAGAAGTTTTGCCAGATAGAAAACAGTCGTGGAGGAGTCAAGAAAGAGGATATCATTTTCACAGATCCGCCGCATTGCTTCTGCCGCGATCATCTGTTTTTTATCGCAGTTCCGTTTGATCCGTTCCTGATACGGATGGCTGAGAGGAAATTTCCGTTCAGAGGAACGTTCCGGAAGAGAAACTCCGCCGTGAACTTTCTGGATGATATCGCGGTCGACAAGATCTGCAATATCCCGGTACATCGTTGCCGGAGAAACCTGAAAATGCGCAATCAGCTCCTGCACAGAACAGTATTTTTTCTGCTTCAGGAAATCAATGATTGCATAAGTTCTTATTCTTTTCATAACAATACCCTCTCTTTCTGGAAATATTATAACATGGATTTTCGCAATTTCAAATCCATTTTTGAGAAAAACAGAGATTTATTGAGAATTTCTCAGTTTATACAAAATAATTGTCATTTTTTCTCATTTATTTTTCTTGAAAATATACTTGTGTTACGATATATTAGCCCTGTAAATTCAGTTTATCAGGAGCAGGAACAATGAAGAGAGCTGATTTTGTGGGATTGGGATTCTGCAGTGTGGATTATCTGGCGGTACTCCCGGAGATCCCCATTGACAATAAACTTCAGATGCTGGAACATCTGGTACAGGGGGGCGGACCGGCTGCGACAGCAGCGGTTACCGCGGCACGGCTCGGCATGAGCGCATCATTTGTCGGTGTTGCAGGGGACGATGACCCGGGGAAACGGCTTGTCAGCGATTTCGAAGCTGAAGGCGTGTTTACCGATGGAATGGCGATCCGGAAAGGTCAGGCATCCGCTATTGCTTATTGCTGGATCGAACAGGCAACCGGGAAACGCAGCGTTGCATGGACCCGCGGGACCTTGCCGGAACTGCTGGCTGATGAAATCGACCTTGAAGCTATCCGGAACGCAAAGATCCTGCATATTGACGGTCATAATCCCAAAGCAGCACTGGCGGCTGTCAAAGAGGCAAAAAAGCATGGAGTGATCGTGAATTTCGATGCCGGAACACTGCGCGACGGTGTCCCGGAACTTCTGCCGTATGTGACGATTCTGATCGCCTCCGAAAAATTTGCACGGCAATATTCCGGGGAGACTGATTTGGAAAAAGCATTGGTCAAGCTCGGAGAGATCGGCGCACCTGTGACCGGATTGACAATGGGCGAACATGGTTCTCTCATGCTGGACAAAGGGAAGATCCTGCACTGTCCGGCATTCGGGATCACTCCAGTCGACACCACCGGTGCAGGCGATGTTTTCCATGCAGCATTCGGGGTGCGTTATCTGGAAACTCAGGACTTGATGGAGTGTGCCCGCTTTGCCTCGGCAGTTTCTGCAATCAAGTGTCTGAAGCTGGGTGGAAGAGCCGGGATCCCAAGCCGGAAAGAAGTTGATGATTTTTTAATAGAAGGAGCGTTATCATGAACGGAAAAGGTCTGCTGATCCATCTCGAACCTGAACAGGGTTACAACAAGATTTTTGATGTCGGTGAATACAACATGCAACTGACAAAATTCGGTTTGATCAAGCTTGCGAAAGGAACTTCTTACAGCAGCTCAACCGGAGAAATGGAAGTTGCGCTCGTTCTTATGGGCGGAAATTTCAAAGCATCCGGCGACGGCTGGGAATTTACCGTAACCGATGGAAGAACCAGTCCGTTCACAGGAAAGCCCCACTGTCTTTACATGCCCAGACACACAGCTTATACGCTTGAAGCACTCTCCGATGCGGAACTTGTATTCAACGGTTCTCCGGTGACCCGCGACACTGCTGCGCCGACCCTGATCCGTCCTGAAGATACACGGCACATTGAGATCGGGGCAAGAAACTTTTTCCGTACCTCTGAAATCATTCTGGATGAAACATTTGATTCCGAACACTTCTATATCGGTGAAGGCATGATCCCCTCCGGAAACTGGTCCGGATATCCGCCGCACAAACACGATGTCAACAACCCGCCGGAAGAATTGGACATGGAAGAGACCTACTTCTACCGCTTCGATCCCCAGAACGGATTCGGCATTCAGAAAGTCTATAAGACTGACGGTTCCATTGATGAGACTTACACTGTCAAACACAATGATACCGTGGCTATTGCAGACGGCTATCATCCGCTTTGCGGCGCACCCGGTTACCAGATGTACTATCTCTGGACAATGGCGGGAGATTCCGGAAGAGGTCTTGTCTCCTCCAAAGATCCGGCACACGCGGGGATCAAGTGATGAAAGATCTGCTTCTGGGAATTGATTTCGGAACGGGCGGCTGTAAAGTTACAGCCATCCGGCTTGACGGCGCGTTTGCCGGGGAAGCCTCCGAAGAATATCCCACAGAACACGCCCATCCCGGCTGGTCGGAACAGGATCCGGCTGACTGGTACACCGCAATGTGTTGCGCGTTGAAAAAACTTCAGCAGAACGGCATTGACCTGAAGCGGGTGCTGTCGATCAGCTTTGACGGTTCCACCCATAACGCTGTGCTGCTGGATTCTCAGATGAAACCCTTGCGAAAAACTATCATGTGGACCGATCAGCGCAGTGTGGAAGAGTGCAGGTTCCTCCGGGAAAATTATGGAGAAAAGATTTTTCAAATTGCTTATCAGCAGGCAACTCCGACTTGGACGCTCCCCCAGCTCTGCTGGCTGCAGAAGCATGAACCGGAAGTTCTCAAAAAGACAGAAAAAATCCTTTTTGTCAAGGATTATGTCCGTTATCTCGTAACCGGAATTGCCGTGACAGATTATATCGAAGCACAGGGAACACTCTTTTTCGATATGCAGCGCATGACATGGTCCGAAGAGCTTGCAGCTTTGGCTGGACTCCGGAAAGAACAGCTTCCGGAATTAATAAAACCTGTTGATCCTGCGGGAGTTGTAACAAAGAAAGCCGCAACTGAAACAGGTCTGCCGGAAGGAACGCCTGTGATCTGCGGAACTTCTGATTCAGCCGTGGAAGATTATGGAGCCGGAGCCATTGAACCGGGAGATTGCATTGTCAAACTGGCAACAGCCGGAAATGTAAATGTAATGACAGCAAAGCCGCATCCCTTTGCCACGACACTGACCTATTCCCATGTAATCGAAGGAATGTGGTACACAGTTTCCGCGACAAATGCCGCTGCGTTATGCCAGAGATGGATGCGCGACACCCTTTGTCAAAACGAAATCAAAGAAGCACAATCTCTTGGAACGAAAGCATTTGCATTAATGGATCAACTGGCGGAACAGTCAAATCCCGGCGCAAACGGAGTGATGTTCCATCCCTATCTGCAGGGGGAACGGTCGCCGTACTGGGATCCGAACCTGCGCGCCAGTTTTACGGGTGTTTCCATCAGTTCAACCAAAGGGGATTTTATCCGCGCCCTGTTTGAAGGAGTGGCATACTCCTTGCGGGATTGTTACGGAACCATCGAAGAGATGGGATTGCCGGTAAAACGGATCTTTCTGATCGGCGGCGGCGCACGCGGAAAACTCTGGAGCGAAATCATTTGCAACGTTTTCGGGGTTCCGGTTCAAATCCCGGTTCCCGGAGATGCCTCATTCGGCTCAGCACTGCTTGCAGGAACCGGAGCGGGAGTATTTTCCGACTGCCGGGATGCTGTCAGAAAATGTCTGCATGTGGATCGGGAAATCCAGCCGGAACCTGCCTTGACGGAATTTTACCGGGAAGAGTTCAAGACCTACCGTGCCATCCATGATGCACTGGAACCTGTTTATGCGAAAAGATAAGCCAATTTAACATGGAGAAAAATATGATTGCAGAACGCAGCAGTTACATGTATGAGATGATTCATACAGAGTTGATCGATGCTCTCGGAGCAGAGTTTGTCAATGTGCGCGATGTCGACCGTTTCGGTCATTCCGTGGATTATTACTGGATCCCGGAAATGTGGCACGACAAGGGAATGGAAACTCCGAAACCGGATTTTGTATGCCATCCTTCTACCACAGAAGAAGTTGCAAAAGTGATGAAGATCGCGAATCAGTATAAGATCCCCGTTGTTCCCTGGGGCGGAGGCTCCGGTTCTCAGGGCGGCGCGCTCCCGGTTTACGGCGGCATCATCATGGATATGAAGCGCATGAACAAATATTACGGTGTCGACAAGGAGTCCATGACCGTCAGCTGTCAGACCGGGATCATCGCCCAGCATCTGGAATGGAACTGCAACAAGGAAGGTTTTTCCACCATGCACCTTCCGGCATCCATCTCCTGTGCAACCATCGGCGGATTCCTTGCCCACCGCGGAACCGGGGTGCTCTCCACCAAATACGGAAAAATCGAAGATATGGTCATGTCTCTGGAAGTCGTGACACCCACCGGAGAGATCATCCGGACACTTCCTGTCCCCCGTCATGCTTCCGGACCTGACCTGACCATGCTTTTCGTCGGCAGCGAAGGAACATTGGGAATCATCACAGAAGTTACGCTGAAGGTTCACCCCCAGCCGGAAAAAAGAGAGTTCCGCGCCTACATCTTCAAGGATTTCCACACCGCTATGAGTGCCGGAGCAGAACTGATGCGCAGCCGTCTGCAGCCCTGTGCCATCCGGTTGTACGATGAAACAGAAACCAAAACTCACGTCAGAAAAGTGTTCGGTATGGATCTTGATCAGGGAGCTTACCTTGTGTTCGGATTCGACGGATATTCTGATATTGTAGATTGTCAGATGCGGTATGCCCGTGAGATCATGGAAAAGAAGTACAACGGACAGGATCTCGGCAGCAAAGGCGGCGATCTCTGGTGGGAAAACAAATACAAATTCTTCTATCCTCCTTACGTGTTCCATGTTCCGCAGGCTTATGGAACGCTTGACACTGTGGCAACTTTTGCGAATATTGAAAACGTCTACCACGCCATGAAGAAAGTGGTAAATGAAAACTTCCCGCAGGCGCGGTTCATCGGACATTTTTCGCATTGGTATGAATGGGGCTGCATGCTCTATGCCAGATTCATTTTTGAGAAAGAAGATGTTCCGGAAGATCCCCGCGAAGCTGCGGCACTCTACAACAGAGTCTGGGATCTTGCGATCAAGGCGGCAATCGACAATGGCGGTGTCATCAACGAACACCACGGTGTCGGCTTGAAACTCGGACGCTTTATGAAGTATCTCTATGGTCCAGCCATGCCGGTTCTGGAAAAGATCAAGAAAGAATTGGACCCCAATCACATCATGAACCCCGGGAAAATGGGGCTGTAAAGGAGTTTGAACATGAATATCGAAAAATTTTCCGATGCGATCAAATATTGCCGCTTCTGCTTCATGTGCCGTCACCTTTCCGGTATCGGGAATGTGACTTTCACCGAAGCGGATACCCCTCGCGTTCGCGCCTCCATGGTCTACGGAGCAACCTTGAGACCGGAAACATTGACCAATGAAGATCTGATCCGGACGATGTACCGTTCCGATCTGAGCGGAGCCTGCCGCAGAAACTGCGTTCATCACTTTGATGAAGTCGGTCTGACACTGGCGTACCGTGCAGATATCGTGAATCTGGGAGCGGCTCCCGAAGCGATCAAAGCCATTGCAGCAGAACTGGAAAACTGGAAAGATTGGACCGTTTCCGGTTCCGGAAAAGTTGTTTATGTTGCCGATCAATACTCCATTGATTCCGGAGCTGCGGCGGCATTCGGAAAGCTCGCCGGTGAGTTCCAGACCATTCAGGGCGGAAGTTGCGGAAAAGGGCTGTATGTCCTCGGATTCCATGAAAGCGCAAAGAAAGTTGCGGAAAAGTTTGTCAACGTTCTGAGCAGCACCGAAGCGGAAACCATCGTTGTCAGCAATCCGGCAATTTATGACATGCTGGTAAACACCTGTCCGGAGCTTGGCATCACCGTTCCCGGAAAAGTCATGCACTCCACAGAATTTCTTGCAGAAGTCAAATGCAAACCGCTGGGCGATATCTACTATCTGGAAAGCGATTTTCTGCGGAACTACAACGATGACTATGCCGCACCGAAAGCTCTTCTGAAAGCAAACGGCGCAAACCTGCATGCCTTTGGAACAAACGATGAAGAATCCTATTCCTGTGCGGAAGGTGCAGTTGTTCTTGATAAAATCGAACCTGCGCTGGTTGAGAAACTTGCGAACTATATTGCTGCCCGTGCAGATCATCCGGAAAGTGACATTATCGCAGTTGCATCTCCCTACACAAAAGTACAGCTGAAGAAGTACACTACCCTGAATGTCAAAACAGTGGAAGAGCTTCTGGCAGAACAGCTTTGAGGAGTCGATCATGGCACTTGTTACAATGAATGAGATCCTTCCGGCGGCACGGAAAGAAAAACGCGCCATCGGAGCATTTAATGTTGGAAACTATGAAACGACTTTAGCCGTGATGAAAGCGGCTGAAGCGGAAAAATCTCCGGTAATCATCCAGGTCTATAACCGTCTGTTTGAATCGGAAAAAGCCTCTGATATCGCAGGAATGCTGATCCGTGTTGCCCAGCGGTGCAATCAGCCGGTCGCGCTGCATCTGGATCACGGTGCAACACTGGAATCTGTGGCGATCGCGCTTCATGCGGGCTACACCTCTGTCATGTATGACGGTTCCCGGCTTCCTTTTGCGGAAAATGCTGCAAACACACGGCTTGCAGCTGATCTTGCCCATGCGGCAGGCTGCACCGCAGAAGGTGAGATCGGACATGTTGCGCAGGGTGATGAAACCTCTTTGACCTCCGTGGAAGAAGCTTTTGAATTTGCCAAACTCACAAAAGTCGATGCTTTGGCGGTTTCCATCGGGACTGCCCACGGTTATTACAAGGCGGAACCGAAACTGGATATCGAACGGTGCAGAGCCATTGCAGATGCCCTGCCCGATATGCCGCTGGTTCTTCACGGCGGTTCCGGAACACCTCTGGAAGCTGTCCGCGAATCCATTCATAACGGAATCGCTAAAATCAACATCGCAACGGAATACATGGATACTTACCTGAAGAGTTCCCGTGCTGAACTGGAAAAGCTGAACGGCAAGTTTGTTCCTGTAGACAAATTCTTTGATCCGGTGGTGGATGCCTGCGCAGCCCATGCCGCCAGATTGATCCGGTTCTTTGCCGGAAAATAAAAGGGGAAAATAAAATGAAAGTACAGAAAGTCAACGATTTTCAGACAATGAGCCGGATCGGAGCCGATATCATCTACGATGCAGCAGTCTCCGCTCTTTCTCAGGGCAAACACTTCAATCTCGGTCTGGCAACCGGGCTTACAATGATCGAACTTTACCGTATTCTTGCGGAAAAATTCAACAAAAACAAAATCGATCTTTCCAGGCTGCAGACCTGGAACCTTGATGAATATGCTTCTGATGAACACCATGCAGTTCCGCACGATCATCCGCTGAGTTACTGGAAATATATGCACGAAAAACTGTTCAGTCACTTTGAAGCAGAACGGAACTTCAAGGAAGAACAGGCACACTTCCCCGATCCGGCAGATCCGGCAAAGTTCGACCGCGAACTGGCTGCCGCAGGCGGTCTTGATCTTCAGCTCCTCGGAATCGGATTCAATGGTCACATTGCATTCAATGAACCGGAAAAAGAATCGGATATTTCCGTTGAAGCATACGGAGAACTCCCAACGCGTGTTCTTCCGCTGACTCAGGAAACCATTGATCAGAATACAGCCTTGACAGCTGGCGGAGACAGTTCTCTCATGCCCCGTTATGCGGCAACCACAGGAATGAAGCCGATCCTCGCCTCTAAGAAAGAGCTGCTGCTTGCCTGTTTCACCCAGCAGGAAGCTCCGCTGCGCACCATGATCAGCGGAAACCGGGCAACCCCTGAACTCCCCGCATCCTACCTGCTGAAGCATCCCGATTTTACGCTCATCTATACTGCTGATAAAATCAATCTGGAACCGCTGGTATGAAAACGTTGATTCAAAATTGCCGTATCGTTTCCCCCGGAGAGGATATTCCAAAGGGCGGGATCGTTATGGAAAATGACCGGATCACTGCCGTTGGGGAAATCCCTGCTGACGGACAGTACGATTCTGTCATTGACGGAACAGGTTTGATCGCCGCGCCCGGATTCATTGACATCCATTTCCACGGCAGGTCGAATTTTGACTTCTGCGACTGTACAGCAGAAGCTTTTGAGACGATCGGAAAAGGGAAACTCCAGGATGGTGTCACAGGTTTTCTTGCTACCTCCTTGAGCGTTTCTTACGATGATCTGAAAACATTCTGTCATCTGGCAGAGGATTACAAAAAGAATGTTCCCGATGGGGCCACTCTTCTCGGGATCCATTTGGAAGGACCTTTTTTCAATCCGCCCTGCGCCGGAGCCCAAAACCCTGATTTTCTGAAAAATCCGGATATTGCACTCGTCGATGAACTGAATGCGATTTCTCCGGTGAAAAAAATCTCTTTCTCACCGGAACTGCCCGGAGGCTTGGAGTTTACCAAAGCTCTGACAGAACGCGGCATCATGGCATCCGGCGGTCACACCGAAGCAGACTATGAATGTTTTGAACAGCACCGGGCAGCCGGAATGAAGCACTTGACCCACTTCTGCAATGTTATGACACCCGTCCACCATCTGCGGTTCGGCATGGTCGGCGGCGGGCTCATGGCTGATGATGTCTATGTGGAAATGATCTGCGACGGCGTCCACCTCTGCGACCAGATGATCCGTCTGATCGCACGGCTGAAAGGACCGGAACGGATGATGCTCATCACCGATGCGATGCGGGCGTCTGCCATGCCGGACGGAAATTACACTCTGGGCGGGCTGCCTGTCATTGTGAAAGACGGCTGTGCCAGATTGACCACCGGACCGGTTGCGGGAAGCACCCTGCGGTATCATAACGGTTTGAAACGGCTTGTAAATCTCACCGGTTTGCCGTTATGCGAAGCGATCCGGGCAACCAGCTTGAATCAGGCGGAAAGTTTGGGAATAAAAGATCGCGGACGGCTTGAAAAAAATTATATTGCTGATATTGTACTGCTGGACGGAAATCTTGATGTCCGGAAGACAATTTGCAGCGGAAAACTGAAATGGCAATCATAACCCTGAAAAGGAGAAAATAACATGAACAATCAAATCGGCGTATTGGATCGCTGCGGAACGATCGACGAACGCAGAATCGCTTTTTACAAGGAAATCGGACTTGACTGCATTCAGCTTGCAGGTGTTTATGAAGAGTGGCTCGCCCCCACCCCGGAAGCAAGAAAAGCTACGGATGAACTTTTTGCGCTGCTGCAGAAATATGAAATTTCTGTTCCTACAATGTTCTTCTCTTATCCCAACCAGTGGAACACCGAGTTCGGTCTGATTCCCCAGCGTTACCGTGCAGAACGGATTGCTCTTTCCTGCCGTCAGATGGAATGGGGACGAAAATTCGGCGCAAAATATTTTGCCTGCCATGTGGGATTCGTTCCGGAAGAACGGGATGAAACTTACAAGCAGTTCATTCTTGACCTCAAGATGCTCGCCAGATTCGCTGCAATCAACGATCAGTATTTCATGTTTGAAACAGGAACAGAAACTGTTGCCGGACTGGGGGAAATGATCGCGGATATCGACGAACCTAATGTGGGAATCAACTATGACCCCGCCAACTTCCTCTATTACAACACTGACGATCCCGCAAAACTGGTCGATCAGCTCTGCAATAAGATCCTGACCGTCCACTGCAAAGATGCAAGACGTCCGCTGGAAGGCGAAAAACACGGCAAAGAAACCGTTCTCGGACAGGGCGAAACAAACTTCTGCGTTCTGTTGAAACGGATCCTGGACAATGGCTTCAACGGTCCGCTTATCATTGAACGGGAACTTGCCCCGGGACCGGAACAGGAAAAAGATTTCAGAGATGCTGTTCAGCTCATTAAATCTGTTATGAAAGGAGAAAAATAATGATCAGACTCGGAATCATCGGAACAGGCCGCATGGGAAACGCCCATGCGAACAATATCGCAAACATTGAAGATGCAGAAATTTCTGTGATCTATGATATCAACCCGGAAAAAATCACCGCATTTCTGGAAAAGCATCCGGGAGCGAAAGTTGCAAATTCTCCCGAAGAACTGGCTTCCAGTCCGGAAGTTGATCTCA
>JAFTJI010000063.1 GCA_017456495.1 Lentisphaeria bacterium
CCGGGATATCAAACCCGGAAATATTATGATCGCAGATGACCTGACTGTCACGGTTCTCGATTTCGGATTGGCGGCAAGGATCCGGACGACCATGTCTGTCATGTCGGTTCCGATCGACAACAGCAGCGGAACTCCGGCATACAAGTCACCCGAACAGTGGAAATCGGTTCCGTCTAAAGCGGCTTCGGATCAATATTCCCTTGCGGTGCTGGCGCATGAAATGCTGACAGGATATCTCCCCTTTGAGAATGATGACCTCGGGGTCCTGAGAGAATCCGTGATCCATATTGCTCCGGAACGTCCGGATGATATTTCAGATCAGGCTTGGAGTGCTTTGCAGAAAGCCCTTTCCAAAGCCCCGGCAGAACGTTTTGAATCCTGTACCGCATTTGTCAATGCCCTGTTTTCAGAGGCTAAAGCACCGGAACGGAAAATCGAACAGCCCGCCCCGAAGCCTGAACCGGAACCTGTTCCCGGAGACAAATTTGTTTTTGCAGAAACGGGAAATACTCAAGATGTATCTGCCTCGCCGTTCAAAGCATGGCTCAAAAAATTCTATGAAGGCAGAGCATCCCGGAAAGAGTATTGGTTCTATCAGCTCCGCTGGTGGTTGTGTGATCTCTTCCTGATAAGTTTCGTTGCTTTTGTCTGGATGTGTGTGGGCACCGAACGTTGGGATGAGCTTTATGGAATATCATCTATCCTGGTTACTGGCGGTTTGATTTTACTGACACTCCCGTCATGGACGGGTATTGCAGTCAGACGGTTTCACGATATTGGCGAATCCGGATGGAATTTATGCTGGATTTTTCTCCCCGTCATTGGCTGGGGAAAACTGCTTTATGATTGTTGTAATTACTCGACACCGGGAACAAATCAGTATGGAAAAACCAAAGAGTTTTCATTCAAAAAATTATATTCACCATGGTTCTTTGGAATTGTAACGTTTCTGTTCGTTCTTATGCCAAGTACAAGACTTTTTGCGCAAAGGGCTCTTTGTGAATGCGGTATTATCAGCACCGTGAGTATTCCAAGCGGGATTGTGCATGTGCCCGGGCGTATATTTTCCGGTTGCACAGGGTTGACGAGTGTCAATATACCTAATAGCGTAAGAGAGATTGGGTGGGACGCGTTTTTCGGTTGCACAGGATTGACGAGTGTCAACATACCCAATAGCGTAACAACGATTTGGTGGGACGCGTTTAGAGATTGCAGAGGATTGACGAGTGTCAATATACCTAGTAGCGTAAGAGAGATTGGGTCTGGCGCGTTTGACGGTTGCACTAACTTGAAAGAAGTTTCCATTCCCCAAAACTGCAGTGTAATTTCTGAGAGATCATTCCCGTACGGCTGCAAGGTGGTAATTCGGCGGGATTGAAGTAATCTGGCTGTACTGAACGGAATTTTCGGATAATCTTTTTTTTTGCGGAGGTCCCTGTCAGATTCCTCAAAAGGAATTCTGGATAACAGGGTTCCTCTCTCTCCGTAATTTTCTCTCTATCAATATTTTTTGTATATAAAAACTGTTTTTTTTCTTAAAAAAATGTTTTTCAAACAATATTATTGATTGTCCGGCGTTTATTGTTACAGAATTCGGTTTTTCCGACATAGCAGCTGATGAATGTTTGAGTTCCGGAACAACAATTTTTGAATATCTGTTTTAAGATATACGACCTCCCCCCAAAAAAGAGATCCCCCTTCTCTTTCCGCATGAGGATCCCCCTTCCTCATGCGGTTTTTTTATGCAGAACCCGTTCACCACTCTTTCAGAATTGCGATCTGCCACGGCAAAAGGGTCCGATCTTCGATTTCCGTCCCATCCATGAAAAGAAGAGAGAAATATTCCGGAAGTTTTGCCATGTTTCTGCTGTCGGAAACGTTGGGAATCAGCCATTTTCCCTGTACGATCCAGCATTCCGGAGAGATCAGAATCATTTTCTTTCCAGCTTACTGAACCCAATCAGATGATATCTATGGTTTTAATTCCGGACTTTGGATCAACGGAAAAAACCGGACGATTGGTCTGTTGGCAACCTTCAAGGATGACAGAGTATCAGGAAGAAAGCGGAGATCTGGAAGAACACAGTATCAGTGAATCTGTTATATTTCTTCCTGCAAAACATCCGTTGTGCAACAGTGAAAAAACAAAACGCATCGGAGTGCAACGGTTTCTAGATTCCCAACGAAGCCTTATTCCGGAGTTCCGCCGGAGTAGGTGATCAGGGCTTTTGCATAATCGCAGCCGTCTGCCAAGCGGACTTTGTGGGGTAAATTCGGCTTCATATAAAGCGTATCACCGGGATTCATCCGGTGTACGCCCGATTCATTCAGGATGTAATAATCCAGAGTTCCTTCCAGAAGGACAAAGAATTCTTCTGTGTCGTGAAACATAAAATCCCGCTCCTCTCCGGTACGGCGGTACTCCACCAGGAAGGGGTCCATGATCCGCCCGATCTGAGGATAGGCAAGCGCAAAATAACGGATCCCGTATTTGTTTCCCTCGTCACGGACAAGTTCTTCTCCGGCAGACATTTTTCCGAATGTAAATTCCGGGGCGGGGTTATCCCGCTGAAAAAGTCCGCTCAGACCGGTTCCGAGAGCCTCGCCGATCTTGTTCAGAGCGTTCAAAGACGGAGTGATCCGGAAATTTTCCACTTGAGAAATGAACCCTTTGCTGAATCCGCTTTTCTGCGCGAGCTGCTCAATGGTCATATTCTGTGCAAGACGTATCTTGCGGATCGTTTGTGAAAGCTGAATCAAATCCATTCTTCCGGGCTCCGTCAATCAAAATTCAGCGGTGTCTGCCATCGGCATCGAGCCAGCGGCGGGCTGCCCACATCCACTGTTCCGGCTGTTCACGGATCAACCGTTCCAGTTCCGTGGTACACATCTGCGTGATCACCTGAACATCGCGTTCTTTGTCATCTGTCGGCTCATATTTGATCATATTTCCGAGTACGATTTCAAAGCGGAAATCCTTTCCGGGCAGACGGCGTGTCACTTCCGGGATCAGTGGATGTCCGGTTTTCAGATGCATCAGAGCCGGAGTCTTGTGAGTCATACAGGGATGACCGAAAAAGATGGTTTCCACGCCTTCGTTATGCGCTGCGTGCTGGTCGACTAAAACAGTGAAGACGCGACCTTCATTCAAGGCTTTCAATCCCTGACGGATCCCGAGATTCTTCGGAATAAGCTGATGCAAGGGACTTGCCCGGTGAGACAGGATCAGTTCACCGATTTTGGGATTGTCGAAGGGTCTCATCATGGAAGCCATTGTTCTTCCGCTCAGTTCACAATACGCATGTCCGGCAGCTTCCCAGTTTCCATAGTGAGCAACACCAAGGATATGAGTTTTGAACTTTGCCGTCTCTTTATTAAACTCCCGTACAGATTCCGGGGGACCGCTGATGGTGATTTTTGCTTTGTCGTAGCACTGATCCATCTTGAAGATCTCAGCAAGAAGCATAGAAAATTCATGCCAGCATTTTTTTGCCAGTTTTACAGCTTCTTTCCGGTCCTTCACAATCCCGGCATGAAGCATGTGGTTGATCGTGCGGTTCCTGTGCCGCGCATCCAGATAATAGCCGCAGCCGATAAAAAAGGAGGAGAGGGCATACGCCGCTTTCAACGGAATCAACCGCATGAATTTGTAAAAGATCAGGAACGGAATATATTCCGCCCAGATCGTGAATTTGGATTTCTGTTTTTTTCCCATCTCTTACATTGCCTCCGGAACTCCGATGGTCAAGGTGGCAAGACCGTCTGTGAGAATATCTCTTGCGGCATAGCAAAGTGCAAGACGAGCTTCGCGAATTTCCGGATTTTCTGCGTTGAGAGCCTGACATTCACGATAGAAACGGTTGAATGCTTTGGCAGTTTCCAGCAGATAGTTCACCAGCACGGAGCAATCTTTCTTTTCTGCAGCAGAGATCAAAGCTTCGGGATAGGTTGCACAGGCAAGAGCCAGAGCGCGTTCTTCTGCCGTGGTCAGGAGTTCCCATTTCGGAGAAGTCACAGTGAAACCGCGTTCTGCTGCTTTCCGTTCAATGGAGTTGATTCTTGCACAGGCATACTGGACATAAGGACCGGTATCGCCTTCGAACTTCAGAGATGCCTGCGGGTCGAACATCATGGTGGTTCTTGGGTTGAACTTCAAAAGCATGAACTTCAGTGCGCCCATACCGATGATTTCGGAGCGTTCTTCCAGATCTGCGGGAGGTTCTGCGCCGTTGAGACGTTCCAGCGTTGCATTCTTGGCAAGCTCATGCATTTCGTCAAAGAGATCGTCGGCATCGACAACAGTACCTTCGCGGCTCTTCATCTTTCCTGTGGGCAGGTTGACCATTCCGTAAGCCATGTGGAAGAGTTCCTTTGCCCAGGAGTAACCCATTTTTTCCAGGATCTTGAAAAGCATCTGGAAGTGAAGGATCTGTTCGTCACCGACGACCCACACCTGTGAATCGGGAGAGAACTCATTCTGCTTCAGCAGAGTCGTTCCGATGTCCTGGGTGATGTAAACACTTGTGCCGTCCTTGCGAAGCACAACTTTGGTTCCAAGCTTGCCGAGATCAGCGATGGTTGCGCCGTCTTCCCGTTTGTCGAAAACGCCCTTTTCCAAGCCCTGAGCCACAATATCTTTTCCGAGAAGATAGGTATTGCTTTCCAGGAAGGTCTTATTGAATTTGACACCCATGCGCTGATAGGTCTGGTTGAAACCGTCGAAAACCCACTCATTCATCTTTTTCCAGAGAGCAACGGTTTCTTCGTCGCCGGCTTCCCACTTCCGGAGCATTTCCTGAGCGGCTGCACCGATCTCTGTCATAAGGAAAAGTTCATTATTATCCTTATCGGCAAGTTCCGGCTGAGCTTCCCGGAGAGCTTTGATCTGTTCGGAAAGAGCGGAGTTGTATTTCACATAGTAATCGCCGACGAAGTGATCGCCTTTGATTCCGGTGGATTCCGGAGTTGCACCGTTGCCGAACCGCATGTAGGCAAGCATGGATTTGCAAATATGGATCCCGCGGTCATTGACGAGGTTGACGGGGATCACATCGTGCTTGACTCTGGCGAGCAGAGAGGCAAGAGACATTCCAAGAGTGTTGTTTCTGACATGTCCGAGGTGCTGGGGTTTATTTGTGTTGGGAGCTGAGTATTCGATCACAATGCGTTTCCGTGCTTCTTCGGGCAGAACACCTGCGGCAAGAATTGCGGGAACATCTGCCACGGTATCACGGAAGAGAGCAGCAGTTTTCAGAGTAACATTCACAAAACCTTTGACGGAAGAAGCTGCTTCCACATCGGGGTCGGCAGCAAGAAGTTCTGCTGCTTTTGCAGCAAGGACATCAGGCTTTGTTGCAAAGAAACGGGTCATGCGGAAACAGTTGACGGTGATATCTCCTTCCATTCCCGGAGGACAGAGTTCAGCGGAAAGATGAGTTCCTTGCGGAAGTTTCGCGGCGGGGAATGCCGCAACAAGAGCTTGTTCGAGTCGGTTGATGCACTGAAGTTCCATGATGTATTATCCTTAAAGTGTTGTTTTGATAACGGTTGTAACGGTTGAAGTGACGGGTTCGATCCGGTATGCGCCGTAACAGGCGGGAATCAGACAGGATGTTCCGGCTGAAAGTTCTGTAACAGTTTCTTTTCCGCAAATCTTCACAGGAGCATTGACAGCTGTGATCAGGTGGAAACTTGTTCCGTCTGAAGCATCATCCCAGGCACCGGCAAGACGGAGATCTTCCACATGGAAGAAGGGGCAGTTTCCGATGACTGGATATTTGCAGTTGCCATCAGCCGGATCTTCTGCACGGGGAACCAGCGGGGATTCTGTCAATGAAAGATTGATGCTCTTCCGGGATTCCTCTATATGAAGCTGACGGGGTTTGCCATCGGTTCCGACGCGCCCCCAGTCACTGATACGGTAAGTTGTATCGCTGTTCTGCTGAACTTCCAGCAGAAGATTTCCTGCTCCGATGGCATGAACGAGACCGGCTTTGATAAAGTAGGCATCACCGGGCTTGGGATCGTAAACCACCAGACTTTTTTCACATTCAGCGGAGGATGCCTGTTCGAGGAAGTGTTCCGTTTCCACACCGGGCTGAAGTCCGGCAATGATCTTTGCACCGGGATCGGCATGGATGATATACCACATTTCCGTCTTGGGCTGTGCACCATTTCCGATGACTTCACAGGAGGTTTCATCGGGATGCACCTGCAGGGAAAGTTTCTGTCCGGCATCAATGATCTTGATCAGCAGGGGGAACCGTCCGCCCTTGAATTTTGAACCCAGAAGTTCTGCGGGATAATCCTGAACGAGTTCTGTGATCGTTTTTCCGGAGAATGCGCCATTGAGAACCACGCTCTGAACATCTTCACGGTCGCACAATTCCCATGCTTCACCGATAGGTTCCGCCGCATCTGCCGGAAGTTCTCTATGCAAAACCTTTGCCAGATTTCCGCCGCCCCACATCACGGGTTTGTAATACGGCTGAAACAGCAAAGGGTAAAAAGTATTTTGAGTCATAATAAAAAATTCCTTCTGTAAATGAGGCAATTTCAAAAGTCTTCAAAAATGGCAGAAAATTCTTGTTGCGATCTGCAAATGGAACGTTTTCGGTGGTTACCCTGTGGGTAGCCACGCTCAAACTACCATTTCCAACTCATCAACAATCTTTTTTCAGCCAAATTTTGCCGGACTTTTGAAATTACCTCTAAATATGGAAATATATCACACTTTACGGATTTTTCAAAAGGAAGATGAGAAAAAACGGAAGATACCTGTGATTTTGATAATTCTTTGAGCTGCAACCTGTTGATTTATAGCGGAAGTTAACAAAATCGCAAAGAAATATTCACCGCTTCAAATACTGTTCTCTATACTTATTCGGAGAAATCCCGTAGAATTTCCTGAAACGGTTGGAAAAATAAAAAACTGAACTGTAATTCAACTCAGCGGCAATTTCACTGATGGTCTTTTTTTCTTTCAGAAGAAGTTCTTTCGCCTGCATCATTTTCATCTGCTCCTTGTATTTTCCGGGCGACATTCCGAAACTTTCTTTGAATTTCACGAAAAAAGATGACCTGGAAACACCGCATCCTTTTGCAATTTCTTCCGCATTTTTATCAAACGGAAGATAAAAACTTTTCAAGGTCACATGATCCGTTTCTGATGTCTGTTCCGAAGCGGAAAACATATTTCCGTAAAGCAGGATCGAATGAACCAGACAATAGGCAAGTTCATACCAGCCGGGCAGACGTATCGTACAAATTCTGCGTAATTCGGAAAAAAGATATTTCAACCGTTTGAAATCCTCCGGTTCAGCAGTGATTTTGAACACATAAGGCGTGATCTTTGTCCACTTGACCGGTGCTGTAATATAGGTTCCGAAATTGAAGTGACACCACTCCGTCATCCATTTCGGGGAAAGCGAAGTAAAATATCTGTCCGGACCCGGTTTGATCAGAACAGCCTCGCCTTTCTGTAATTTTACATTCTGTTCATCAATGGTCAGAACAACTTCGCCTTTTTCGATCAAAAGCAGATTCCAATTTTCACCATAGCCATAGTGCGGACTCCCTGCCCGAAAAGAATCTTTCTGACAAAAAATCTCTCTTCCTGTAACAGAGCTGTTATGGTCATGAGTCATTTCTTACCCTCCGGTTTCGGATGATATCATATAGATTTTGGACTATATTATATATTGTCCCGCAAAAAAAATATTGACATTTTTCCGTATTTGGACTATAATATAACAGAAAACAAAGAAAAAACAAGCCGTAACAGGAGAAAATAAATGCCGGATATCGAAAAATTGAAATCTCAGATCACCGGATGCTGGCTGGGAAAAAATATCGGGGGAACATTGGGCGCACCCTTTGAAGGAACGAAAGAAATTCTGGATCTGACATTTTATACCCAGAAAGATCTTTACGGCAAACCCGTTCCCAATGATGATCTGGACTTGCAGATCGTCTGGCTGACTCTGGTGGAATATTATGGACTCTACCGTTTGACCTCCCGTCTGATGGGGGAATACTGGATGAATAATATCATCGGACCGTGGAATGAATATTCAATCTGCCGCAACAACTGTCAGAACGGATTTTATCCGCCCCTTTCCGGAAGCTGCAATAACGACCTGTGGAAATGGAGTAACGGCGCGTGGATCCGCAGCGAACTCTGGGCATGTCTGTTTCCGGGTGATCCGGATTCCGCTTTGCAGTTTGCATGGCTGGATGCGTCCTGCGACCATTCCGGCGAAGGGATCTATGCAGAAATGTTCACTGTTGCACTGGAATCCGCCGCTTTTGTGGAAAAAGATATCCGGCAGCTGATCCGGATCGGTTTGAGCAAAATTCCTGAAAGTTCCAGACTTTATGAATCCATCAAACTGGTTTGCGATTGCTATGACAATGGCGATGACTGGAAAACGGCACGGCAGAAAGTTGTGGAACTGAATTCAGATCTTGGATTTTTCCAGGCTCCCGGAAATGTTGCATTCGTGGTTATCGGTCTGCTCTACGGCGAAGGTGATTTCTCTAAAACGATCTGTACCGCTGTGAATTGCGGTGATGATGCCGACTGTACCGCCGCCACGGCAGGTGCGGTCATGGGGATCATTCTCGGAGAGGAAAACTTACCGGAAGAATGGATCAAACCAATCGGCAGAAGTATCATTACAGTTGCCATAAATCCTCACGGGCTGCTGCCGCCGATTCCGAAGACCATTGATGAAATGACTGCAAGAATTATGAAACAGCTGGAGATCATCCGGACGGAATATCCCTCTCTGAACGAACCTCCGGAAGATCTCTGTTCTCAAAAAGAAGCAGAACGGATATGGAATAAATCACCTTATGAACTCTGGTTCAATATTGACTGGGGAGAAGTCGGCGTGGAATATATAAACGGTCCCTGGATCTCTTCGGGAGAAGCATGTCAGATCAAATTGCATATACGGAATATGACTATGGCCAACTCTGAAGTCCGGTATCGCTGGAGATTGCCGGAAGGCTGGAGTTCCTCTGCAAAAACCGGTGCAATGGCTGGCAGTCATTTCTGTGATACCGCCGTTGATACGGATCTGATTCCAGCCGGAGTGCCTGAAGAGCCGACTGTTGTGGTTGAACTGGAAATAACCTCCGGTGATCGCAGAATCCCGCAAATCATTTCCGTACCGATGCAATGGAAAAATACGGTTCACTATCCAAGACTCAAGCAGGACAAAGATTGTCCGAGACTCCCCCTTGTCTGTTCCAGAATGGAAAAACTCAGAGAAAAATAAAAAAATAAAACAACATAAATTAAGGAGATTGACTATGAAAAAAATGTTATTACTCGGTGCATTGCTCTCTGTAGTATGTTTTGCCGATGGAGCAGAGTATCTCTTTGATACTCAGGCTTCCTGCGAACTTCAGGGGAAAGCAAAACTGGAATTCAAAAACGGCTGTCATATTCTGAAGGGAAACTGTCATTTCTGGCCGGTCAGAATGTTCAAACATGATCCTGCAAAAAAATATTCGATCTCAGCAGAGTTCATGACAGATTGCGAAGCTCCCTATCCCTCTTTCATGTTCGGGCTTGTCTATTTCGACAACAGTGGAAAATTTATCCAGTCCCGAGAGTATCTGGCGGATCCCAAAGGGTTTACAGAACTTGCAAAAGCCGTTGGACCATCCGACACAACAATTACGATCAAAAAACCTGCCGGATTCAGAAAGCATGCAGGTTGGGCTTATGTACTGGCATTTGAAGCAAGAGAAGACAACTCGGATCTTCCGAACCAGAAAGTGACCACAAATATCAAAAAAATGGATATCGGAACAGATACCATCACGCTTACTCTTGCAAAACCGATTTTTGCCGCCTACCCTGCCGGAACAAAAGTCAGACTGCATTATTCTCTTTCATTTTTCCACCCGGTCGATTTGAATCAATACTACATCCGTCCCAATACAAAATGGCAGAAAATCGAAGGAACGATTTCAATTCCCCGCGGTGTTAAGAACTTCAAACCGGCACTCATCTTTTACCACAGCAAAGATAAGAAATACGTTTACATCCGGAATTTCAAGCTTATCGAAGAATGATCTGACTTCAGCAATAACAGCACAGGAGGAACTTATGAAAAAGATGGATCCGCTGATCCGGAAAAATAAAAAGAAGACGTTTACCCTGATTGAACTGCTTGTGAGTGTTACTTGTCAAATAGGTGTTTTACCGTTGTATTGCCTCAAAAAAATTCATAAAAACTGCACATCCTTACGCCCGGCAGGGCGCACTTCACGTTTGCCGCGGGCAAACTCTTCACACCTTCACATCTTCACTCAATCAGCGTTCACGCTGATTGAACTTTTGGTTGTGATCGCGATCATCGCCATTCTTGCCGGTATGCTTCTGCCGGCATTGAATAACGCAAGAGAATCCGGCAGACGGACGACTTGTGTTAACAACATGAATACCATCGGCAAGGCTCAGGCGATGTATTCCGCTGATTTCGATGATTGGATCCTGCCGGGACAAATGCCGAATCACAGTTCCTCGCAAGATGACTGGCACATGGTTCTTTCCGGAACTGACATGAGCGGTGTCAAAAGTACAAAATATGCAGGATGGGGGACGACTTACTACGGTATAGAGTCAAGCGGGGCGATGAAAAAGCAGGGGACATTCTACTGTCCATCTTCCAATCCGAATGTTAAATGGACAAATACAAATTATGGGTTCAACCGGTATTTGCTTGGTTTTACAACTTCAGAAAAATTTGCCCGGAAAACGACCTGTGTCACCTCTGCAACAACGACGATTTTCGCAACGGATGAAGCGAATAAATCCACTTATGTCCTGCACGATGTCGGAAGTTTCGCATTCCGTCACAACGGATCGGATCCCAGCGAAGGGACCCGGCCCGTCGGCTCAGGATTCGGCTTGAAAAACAATGAATATCCAAATCCGTCCGGAAAGACAAATGTCCTTTATTTTGACGGCCATGTGGGAGCACTTTCCTTAACCGATGTGATCATTGCAGAAGGACGCGCCAATACCAATACGCTGTTGAAAACCGGTTACGACCTGAATAAAAAGTCTGCCTCCTGGCAATGATCCGGTTTTCCGGACACTTTGAGATAATAAAACTCATCCGCAGAACAGAGAACCCTGTTTTTTTTCGGATGAGTTTTGTTTTTTGCTCTTGAGAGGCAATTTCAAAAGTCTTCAAAAATGGCAGAAAATTCTTGTTGCGATCTGCAAATGGAGCGTTTTCGGCTTGTCCTCCATAGCTTCAGCGAAGGAGGATGGTAGCCACGCTCAAACTACCATTTCCAACTCATCAACA
>JAFTJI010000064.1 GCA_017456495.1 Lentisphaeria bacterium
CCCGCCACACGTCCGGCAGCAAGAAAGTCTGCTACACTTCTAACATATTTCTGCGCTTTCAGTGCCATAAAAATCACGAGGGCACAGGGCAAAGATACAATTATCCAGTCGACCCATGTCATCATTTTATCTTACTCCTTTTCTTAACGCCATTCCTGACGGTTGATCATTTCCAAATAAAGCGTTCCGGACCATCCGTAATCGTGGAAGGGCATCATCAACGGATGAAATTCTCCTTCCGGCATCTTGCCTTTCCGTTCCAACTCTCTGGGACTGTTCTCTTTCCGGTCATCGTAAAACTCAAAAAATGTACCATGTTCCAGATACCATTTCTCCTGTTCCCGCAAAGTGTCCTGAACAATGGAGCGTGCCAAATCATGGAATCCATACCGTTCCAAACCGAGAGAGATCAGGAAGTTGATATTTGTCCAGACCGGACCGCGCCACATGTCTTTTTTATAGGCTTCTTTATTCTTTGCCGCGATGGAAGGAACTCTCAACGGTGTACCGAATGTTTCCGGATTTGTGAGATGAGCCGCCATCTGTTCCGCCTGTTCCTGTGACGGTGCCCCGCAGAACAGAGGCAGAAATCCGGAACTTGCAAGGATATCTGTCCGGCGGTTTCCGGCAACATCATAATCCACATAAAGCCCCTGTTCCGGCGACCAGAGCCGTTCATTCATTAGTTTGCAGATCCGGTCGTGGTGTCCGAGCCAATACTCTCTTTTCTCCGGCAGAAATTCCGCAAGGATCTCACATTCCGATGCAAAGTAAGCATTGAAATCCGGAGCATCCAGCTGGATCGCGCCATCGAAGCGCGGGGAGTTATCCATTCCGCTTTCCCCACTGCGGCAATCGGCATTAGCTCCAATCGCCCATTCCAGCAGACCATATCCATCAGTATCACGGTTCCGCATGAGCCATTCAAGATATTTTTCGAGTTTCGGAGCCAGTTCCGCGATCCATTCCGGAGCAGATTCTGATTCATTCACAAGTTTCATTGCCAATCCGAGAACAGGCGGCTGTGTCCGGATTTCATTGAAGGAAAACGGACATCCGCTCAGCGGAATGAAACCATCCGGCTGTTGGATATCGAACATGGCAGAAATCAACTGCCGTGCCAATGCCGGATTGTAATTTCTCATCCCGATAGCATGAAATGCGGAATCCCAAAGCCACATGTGACGGTGGGGCCAGCGGTCCGGGGTGCTCCAGTAATGAGAGATCATTCCTTCCGGAGCGTAAACCTGACTTTTGATTTGGGACAATGCTTTCCGTTCCGTCCGCTTTGCTGATTCCGGAACATTTTCCAAGACCGGGAACGATTCAAGAAACGCTGCCCGTTTTGCAATCAGAGCTTCTGTGGATTCTTCCAGAAATGCTTTGTGAAGACGCCCCTTTACTGCCAGAAGTGTTCTTCCATCTCTGGTTTCAGACTCGTAAAACGCTTCTGTATCGACCAGCTGAAATTCTCCGTCAAGGATAAAATTCCAGGCATCGGCAAAGACTCCGCAGGAAACTTTTCCATTGGCATAAAACCGGAAAAAATCACCTGTCAACTCTACTCTTTCCGGAGCTGCCCCTGTGTAACAGATTTTTGCTTTCTGATCCGGATCGTGGATCTTCAGCTCAAAGGCATACTCATTGCGGGCGGTCCGCAGACACATTCCTTCCCAGAAATCTGTTTGACCGTCGATTCCGGAAAACGCGAGAAGCTGTCCGTAGTCCCATACATCAGGAAACTTGTTCATTCTTCAAAAATACCTTTCATTTTTTCAGAAAAGACTGTAAACAAAACGTGTGATCCATTTGTTGAAATAGGGATTCACCGTATTTTCATACTTGTCAAACTCCACTGCGCCGTCAAGCATCAGATAATTGTTTTTCCCGCCATGATATCCAGCCTGAGCCTGTTCGGGATATTCATATTCACCCTTTTTGTCAAATCTGACAGATGGTCCCTGCCCAATGCTGTTTCGTTTTGTATGATCTTCCGCAAAGAGAATGATCGTATCAGGTCCATAGAGTTTTTTCAGTTCCTGTCCGTTTTTCACATGGTCATTGTTCACATCAACTCCTTTAATGTCAATGACATAGATGTTTGCACAGAAGCTGTTTTTCCCGATATAAGAGGGATTGTTTCCCATATAGGAAGGCAGCTTGTTCCGGTCTGCCGGACAGTGAAAGTAAGGAATGGCTTTTTTCAGATCAGCCGTATCTTTACCGATCAGGTAGGGAATGATTTTCCGCTGCCAGTTATCTTTCATAAATCCGCTTTCCGGAAGAAAACCGTTGTTGTCCGCAGTGAAACGGAACGTTGCTTCTCCGAGAGATTTCATATTGGCGGCACAAAGGGTTCTCTCTGCTTTTGCAGCACTTCCTGTTGCGGCAATGGTGACCAGAGAACCCAGCAGCAGAAATGCCGTTAAGGTAAAAACAAGATCTGTCAGTGTAAAATGTTTCATGATTTCAGCTCCTTTATCTGCGGATTCTTTCTTTGCTGAAGATATCTTTGGGCAATTCTTTCAAATTGAACCACTGTTCCTGAAGCATGGCATCGTTGGGACGATAAACTCCTGTGCGAAGTTCATACATCATTTTATGGATGGTTGTCCGGATATATTTCGCTTCGATGATCTGATCCAGCTTGATATCAGTGAAGTGATAATAGTATGCCGGATTCCATTTGCTGACATTGCGTTTCACCATGGGGAACCAGGTTTCGCCGTCAAAGCTGCCATCAATCTGATAATCAATGGTGACAGAACCGCTTCCTTTGTAGAAGCAGGTAGTGATGCGCTGGATCGGACGTTTTTCATCAAATTCAATCTGGATCCAGCCGTTTGCCACGCCTGCATGCCAGCAGGTTGCAATTTTTCCATCGAAAGCCAATGCGGGACGGTTCATGCCGTAGCGGCGGTTTGTGTCTGCCTTGATCGTAGCTCCATGGATCAGCTGATTTACTTTTTTGATATAAATGTTATAGTAGTTGTACAGATAGGGAGACTTCTGTTTTCCCATCAGGTAATGAATGATATCATCCGCCAGTTCCTGGGGAGTTTCCTTGAGATTTGCAAGAGGTTTGACTTTCTGATAGTCCACCAGAGCGCGGTATTTCACCGGGATCATGGTTTCTTTGATGCGCCGGGTATAATAACGGTTGCCTTTTGCCGCCGCCAGAGCCTGATTGAACAGTTTCAAACTGTAAGCTGTGACTTCCGGTCTTTCAAAAGCCGCATTTCCGATGGCACCGCCGCCGGTAAAGGCGACAAGCCCCTGTTTATGATGGACCTTACGGATGTTTCTGTAATATTCCAGCACATATTTTCCCGCTTCTTTTCCGAAATATTCCATACAGAACATTTCTTCCAGCTTTTCACCGTCGCACTCATCCGGGTTCCACATAGCACGGGCAAGCAGCCAGCTTTTGAACGGGATCCCGTTAGCGATCACGATAGGATAGTTGTCTTCGGGGAAGAAGCCGTTCGCACCGAATTCAGCAAAAGATTTGATATTGTCGATATTCAGAAGAATGTCGGGCGTCTGCAGAAAACTGTCAGAGAAGGTGTAAGTGTAATCCCAGATCAGAATATTCGGACAGACCTCTTTCCATGCTTTCAGCTGGCGGAGCAGAGTATTTCCGTTTTTGTTATGATAGTGAGCATAGGGCTTTCCGCGATGATTTCCCCAGGCACAAAGCTGGACAGCCACATTATCATTTGCTTTGATGTTTGTCGGGGGAGCTTTACTTGCGGTATAGGCAAAAATCAGGAATTTCACTTTCGGAAATTCATCTTTCAAGGCTTCGGAAACTTTGTTTGCAAAATAGACCCAGCGGGCAGATTCCCGGTTTCCGCATGCTTTTCTCAATTTCTGACAGGGTTCACATTCGCAGTTACCAATCGTTCCATCCCCTTCCTGAATGGAAATATAGGTGGCATAGGGAGCCTTTTTCAGATATTCCCGGCACTCTTTGATGGTCGCTTCGATCAATCCCGGATTGGTCAGACAGTAATCCATTCCGACGGAAACCTTCAGCGGATCCCGCCGTTTTCCGTTGATCAATGCAAAAAATTCCGGATGTTTATGATATTTTGCCGGGGGAACGATCTTGTGAAGACCATGACAAGCATTGGGAGGTGCAAAGATAGAAACTTCACCGAATTCTTCTATCGGGTTATTGATGACGGCATTTGTTGAGAGCAAATTCCGTGTTTGCCAGAGTTTGGAAGCTCTGTCCTGATGTCCAAGCATCAAACGCGCTTCATAAATCGACTTTCCAATATAGGGAAGCCCCGTCACTGTAATGGATTTCGCAGTGGGGACATATTCATCATAGGGACTGTACCAGTGAACGCCCAGCTTTCTGTCGAGGAAATAATAAGTTCCGTACAGTACTCCGCGGATACGTCCTCCGGTAATGACGATGTTTCCGGAGTTATCAGCAGTGATCCTGAACTCTTCCAAGCCCAGTGATTTGTCATGCCGCAGAATAATGGAAGGACCGCTTTTTCTGTTCAGAACTGCATCTGTCGTTCCGAAAATCTCTCCCAGATAATGTTTCAGCTCTTTTTCCGCAAACCGTTCTGACGGAATGGGATCGGAAATATCAAGCTTCACGCTGAATTGATTGTTCACTGTCACCTGTCCGCAGACGATCGCCGTCATTGCAAACAGAAAAATCATAAAAAACTGTTTCAACTTTCAAACCTTTCTTTTCTGTTTATTTAAGCTGTTTCAGGACACCGCCCCGTTCGACATAATATACGGGAACATCTCTGGCAGCTGTGGTTGCTTCTTTCCCGTAGTAAGCAAGGAAATAGTTGGGCAAATCGGCTGTTGTAACAATGGATGAACTTCCGGAAAAGGTCAGCAGAGAAATTCTGTTGCCATGTTTTGCAGCAACATTTCCCGTATTGCCGCCTGTTCCGGCATCAGTCGGAGAGAGTTTCGTAATCTGCGCCCCGTAATTTACACTGTTTACTCTGTTGACCGAGTCAAAAAGCAAAGGTGCCTCCTGTTTCATTTTACTTGCGACATAGATAACAGCTTTGGTTTCATTGGTAGTATCAAGGACCGGTGATTTCCAGCCGGCAGCATACCATTTGAGTCTGCCGTAACTTCTGTCCATCCCAAGAACTTCATTGCTCTTTGTTCGCCAGTTGACCGGGCAGCCGAAAATGCTGTTTTTCTCGACTGTCTGATTTTTGGGAACTTTACTGTAACCCGCTTCAAAAAACCATTCCTGCCAGCTCAAACGGTCGGAATTAAAATAGTTTCCGTAGGGCATAAAACCATTGTAATCACCGGAATACATTGCAAAGTAGGTGTAGAGCTGCTTCAGGTTATTAGTACAGGCGGAACCTCTGGCTTTATCTCTTGCAGTGTTCAAAGCCGGTAAAAGCATTCCGGCAAGAATTGCGATAATTGCAATAACAACAAGCAATTCGATCAATGTAAAATTTTTTCTGTTCATTTATATTCCCCGATTCTATTCAGTTTTGAAATCCGAGTTTTTTTCTCAAATATTCATATTTCCAATTTCCATTGGGAACGCTTTTGGCTTTTTTGTAGTATTCCCGTGCCCGTTCATAATCGTTTTTGTTAAAATACAAAGAACAGATATTACCATAACAGCTTGCAACGCGGGCAGGTGTCAATCCCTTCAGTTTTGCAGTTTCTTCCATGATTTTGATTGCTTCATCAAAATTCTTGTTAAGGGAAAGAAAACGGCTTCTGAGGAAGTTCGTCTGGTATTGTTCTTCTGCTGTTTTGCAAGGCAGTGCTATCATAGCCTGCATAGCTTTTTCCGCTTCAGCCTTTTTATTAAATCTGAAATAGAAGTTTGCCATATCATTATAAACACTGCGGAGCTGATTGGCTTCGGCGCCCTTGACGGTCAATGCCTTCTTATAGTAAGATTCAGCAGCAGCGTAATCCCGTTTTCTGGCAGCAAGAGCAGCTCTTCCGGTTAAAATAGCGATTTCTTTCTTTGCAATGATATTGGAAGCAGGATAATTCTTTTTCAGGAGATTCAATGAGGCTTCTGCATCGTCAAATCGTTTGAAACGGATTGCTTCGCTGATTTGGATGTCATAAATCCTGACGATCGTATTCCGGATAGCTTCCTGAGATTTCGCATCTTTGAAATCGGGCAGTTTTGCGGCATCATCAAGCGTTTTGATTGCGTTCTGATACTGCTTCATTGCAATGTAAGCAGTTGCGATATTATTATAGGCAGCCAGTTTCATCATATTGCTGCGTTTGAGGTCTTTATTCGGGACGGAAAAAACCTGCTTGAAACATTCGATTGCTGCGGTATAATCTTTCAAACGGATCAGAGCAAGACCGCATTTATTGAGAGCTTCCTGGGCCTGATTTCCTTCCTTGTGAAGCTCCAGAGAAGCCTGGTATGCCTCAACTGCATCTTCATATTTTCTCTGATTCTCTCTGAAGCGGGCAATGGTCAGCCATGCACTTGCTTTTTGAGCAGGAACAGCAGCTTTGTCATTGATGATCATCATGATCATCTTTTCTGCATTTTTCCAATCTCTCTGCATTGCGTATAAATTGGCGTGCTGATTGAGAACGAGGATTCGTTCGGTCGGATTGACAGCCAATTTATAGCCTTCTGTCAAATTCTTGTGAGCCTCCGCATAATTTTTGCTTTGGATTGCTTTTCTGGAAGCATTGATTGCCTGCTGGGGTGTTTCAAATGCTGCAAAAAGTACGACACAGGCAAAAGAAGTTACTGCCAAACAGATCGTTTTGATGTTCATACCGGAAATCTCCCTGTTATTTTTTATCTGAAATAACGGAGGCAATTTCAAAAGTCTTCAAAAATGGCAGAAAATTCTTGTTGCGATCTGCAAATGGAGCGTTTTCGGCTTGTCCTCCATAGCTTCAGC
>JAFTJI010000065.1 GCA_017456495.1 Lentisphaeria bacterium
AACTGCATCGATATTCTCCAATTTTCCCGGTTTTGGAATTTTTGAATCAAAATTTGCTGCGGTTAGTTTGACTGCCCGATTCAGAAGATTGCCGAGGTCATTTGACAGATTTGTATTATATCTGTTGATATACGAGTCTATGGAAATGACCATATCGGAGCCGACATTCATTTCTGCCATGAGGAAATAACGGAATGCATCGACTCCGATCGTAGAAATCATTGTTTCCGGCGTGATGACATTACCTTTTGATTTGCTCATTTTTTCAACTTCCGGGCAAACATCAGCATTATCCGGTGCAACATCTGCGTGGGCGTCTTTTTTTACAACCCACCAGCCGTGAGTCTGAATTGTTTTCGGCGGCTGGATCCCCATAGCTTTCAGCATGATCGGCCAATAGACTGTATGGGTAAAAAGAATATCTTTTCCGATCAGGTGATGACTTTCCTGCCACCATTCGCGGAATCGTTCGTCATCGCTTCCGAATCCCATTGCAGTGACATAATTCAAAAGAGCATCGAACCAGACGTAACAGACATAATCAGGATCAAAAGGAAGTTCGATTCCCCAGTCGAACCGGGATTTCGGGCGGGAAATGCAGAGATCATTCATCTCTTTTTCCAAATGTTTCAGAGTCTCATTCGCCCGGTATGCAGGCTTGATAAAATCCGGATGTGTTTTGATATACTCAATCAGCCATTCCCGGCTGTCTTTCAGTTTGAAATAGTAGCAGGTTTCAGAACGGGTTTCGGTTGGACGTCCGCAAGACGGACAAAGTCCATCGCTGTCAAGCTCCTGTTCTGAACAGTACTGTTCACAAGGAACACAATAATGACCCTCGTATGTGCCTTTATAGATGAGACCTCTGTCAAACAGATCCTGAAGGACTTTTTTTACAATTTTGATATGGCGTTCCTGCGTTGTTCTGATGAAATCATTGTTTGCAATATTCAGATTTTTCCATGTTTTCTGATAGTCCGCAGCAATATTATCACAATGCTGGATCGGGGTCAAACCTAAATCATTTGCAGCAATTTGCACTTTTGCGCCATGTTCATCAGTTCCAGTCAGGAACCAGGTGTTTTCATCCATCATTTTGTGATAACGGGTGAGGACATCGCCCAAAACGGTTGTGTAGGCATGACCAATATGAGGTCGGGCATTAACGTAATAAATCGGGGTGGTAACATAAAAATTTTTCATAATTCACTGGCTCCTTCATCAATCATTGACAAATCTATAAGAACAACTGCTTTGCTCATACAAAGACAAACAAAGCAGTAAAATAATCTTTTTTTCAGAATTTTCAAGTACAGTTGCTTGATATTCTGCAAATCAGCCGATTTTTGCACCGCTCGGGAAGTCGGGTGCATCAACCGTGACAAGTTTCAGAGAATCTCCGGCACTGGCAGCAAGCAGCATGCCATTTGATTCGATTCCGCGAAGTTTTGCAGGTGCAAGGTTTGCCACGATAACGACCAACTTTCCGATCAGATCTTCGGGTTTGTAGAACAGAGCAATACCGGCAACGATCTGCCGCTGTTCCTCTCCGACCTGGACTTGAAGTTTCAACAGCTTTTCAGTATTCGGAACCGGTTCAGCAGCAATGACTTTTGCAGTCCGGAGTTCAGTCTTGAAGAAATCTTCAATTGAGATGCAGCCTTCCGGAATAACCGGCGCAGGCTTTTTCTCTTTGACACTCTTTTCCTGCTTTTTCGGTTTTTCAGCTGCAGGAGCTGCTTCAGCTTTTTCGACCACGATACGCGGGAAGAGCGCATCAATATCTTTGATCGGAGTTCCCGGAGTGGAGTTGCCGCCGGACTCGAGATCTGCAAACGTACAATCATCAGAAACGCCGATGCAAGCGAGAAGATCCTTCATTTTATCGGGCATGACCGGGAGGAGAACACCTCCGACCATACGGAGGACTTCAATTGCTGTGTACAGAACAGTCGCAAGACGATCCAGATTTCCTTCCTTGGCAAGAGTCCAGGGGGCAGTCTGCTCCATGTAACGGTTTGTCGCACGGACAACGTTCATGACTTCTGCGAGTCCCTTATCGGGTTGGAGAGAACGGATCGCATTTCCCATTGTCTTGACCGTAAGATTTGCTTTGTTCAGGAGAACCATATCCAGTTCTTCGAACTTGGCCGGTTTTGGTATCTTGCTGTCAAAATTGCGGACAGTCATTTTGATAGCCCGGTTGGCAAGGTTTCCGAGGTCGTTTGCAAGATCGGAGTTGTACCGGTTGATAAAGGATTCTTCGGTAAAACCGGAGTCCTGACCGAGAGTCATTTCTGCGAGAAGATAATAACGGAACGCATCGACTCCGTATTTATCAGACATATCCATGGGATTGACGACGTTTCCGGCGGACTTGCTCATCTTATCTCTTCCGCTGAGCCACCAGCCGTGAGCGAGGATCGTCTTCGGGGGTTCGATACCGATAGCCTTCAGCATTGTGGGCCAATAGACGGTGTGAGTTGTCAGGATATCCTTTCCGATAAGGTGATGGCATTCGGGCCACCATTTCCGGAAGTTTTCTTCGTTGGTTCCATATCCGATTGCGGAGATATAGTTGATCAGAGCATCAAACCAGACATAACAGACATAATCCTTATCAAAGGGGAGTTCGATTCCCCAGGAGAGACGTGCTTTCGGGCGGGAGATGCAAAGATCTTCCAGCGGCTTTTTCAGGAATCCGAGGGTTTCATTTGCACGGAAAGCCGGCTTGATGAAATCCGGATGAGTTTGAATGTAATCAATCAGCCATTCCTGATATTTGCTCATCCGGAAAAAGTAGTTGGACTCCACAATAGTGTTTGTCGGACGTTTACAGTCCGGACAAAGGTTTCCGTCGACAAGATCTTTTTCTGTAAAGAACCGTTCGCAGGGAACGCAGTAATGACCGTTATATTCAGCTTTATAGATCAAATCCCGGTCATAAAGATCCTGAAGGATTTTCTGCACGATCTTTGTATGCCGTTCCTGGGTTGTCCGGATAAAATCGTCATTTTTGATTCCGAGTCTGGTCCAGAGTTCTTTGTAACGGACGACAGTTTCATCGCATTGCTGGATCGGAGAGATACCTTTTTCGTCAGCAGCTTTCTGAACTTTCTGACCGTGTTCATCTGTACCGGTCAGGAACCAGGTGTCTTCTTCCATCATTCGGTGATAACGGCTGAGGACATCTCCGAGAATAGTGGTGTAGGAGTGTCCAATGTGTGGTTTGTCATTAACGTAATAAATCGGTGTTGTGATGTAAAATGGATTCATCTTTTTCCTCCTTTCCACTTTAATATAATTTCCGTAATATACACCGGAAAATTTATTCTTCAATCAAGGTTCTGTATTTTTTTCAAGGAAAAAGAGTAAAAAACAGAGAAAAACTTGAAAATTCTGATTAATAATGTAAAGTATCCGGAAAAATACAGGAGATTAACATGTCAGATTTCATTTCAAAATATCTTGAACGAACCTCTGCTCTGCTGAAAACTGTAGCAGAAGTAGAAGAAAAAAATATGGATCAGGCAGCAGAATTGATTGCAGAAGGTTTCGCAAACGGAAAAACAATTTATGTATTCGGCTGCACACACTCAGCGATTCTGGCAGAAGACGTTTTTTACCGGGCGAATACGCCTTGCTTCTGGCGTCCGTTGTGGGGACCGGGTATGAGTATTACGCAGACTCCCGGTTTTCTGACCAGTGCGGCGGAACATAACGAAGCTCTCGGAAATGACATCATCGCATGTTCCCGCATGAAAAAAGATGATATTCTTGTAGTTCTTTCCACCTCCGGAAAAAACGGCGCGCCTGTTGCTGTGGCTGATGCTGCTTTGAAAAAAGGAGCAAAAGTGATTGCAATTTCATCTTCTGCATACAAAGACCAGACAGGAAACCATTCAAAATATGCCTCGCTCTGGAAAATCCCCGGACTGCTGATGATCGACAACCATGTGCCTTGCGGAGATACATCTGTAACTGTCGGAGAATCAACACCTATGGCACCCGTCTCCACAATTGCCGGATCCTTTATCATGCACACGATTTCAGCTCTGGCTGTCGAAAAATTGATCGCCCGCGGAATCAAGCCGCCAGTATTTCTCAGCTCCAACGCGCCCGGCGGAAAAGAGTGGAATGAAGAATTGATGAAACTGGAATCCGTTCAGCAGGCATATCTTCTGCCGTAACACATTGGAGATCATCAGAAATGAACTGCATTCTCTGCATTGATATCGGAACCAGCCGGATAAAGACCGCTCTGATTGACGAACAGGGAGGAATGCTCGCCACGCATTCCGAACGGATAGAACGGGCAAACTCACCCGATACGCAGGATGCTCTTATCTGGCGGCAAACAACTCTCCGGCTTCTGAAAGAAATTTCGGAGGAATCAGAAAAATTCAAACCGCTTGCGATTTCTCTCACAGGGAATATGCACGCGCTTCTGGGAGTCGGAAATGATGGTTCCCCTGTTGCGGATGCGATCCTCTGGTGTTCCAACTGTTCCGCCGGAGAATCCCGGGAGCTGATCCGGAAATATCCCGGATTTGCAAAAAAATACGGGAACCTCCCTGCTCCGGTTTTTACTTTGCCGAAAATGCTTCAATGCGCCAGACAGAATCCGGAAATTTACGGTAAAACAAAATTTTTTCTTCAGCCGAAAGATGATATCGGATATTTTCTGACCGGAACTTTTGCAACGGATTCTTCAGATGCTTCCGGAATGATGCCGTTTCTTCCTGATGAACGGTGCTGGGATTTTGATATGATCCGGGAGCTGGGGCTTGATCCGGAAAAATTTCCGGAAGTCCTTGAATCTGCAGACGTTCGCGGAACATTGAAAAAAGAGATTGCTGAAGCAGCCGGTCTTCCGGAAGGTTTACCGGTGATTTGCGGTGCCGGGGATTTGGCAACAGCCGCCTTGGGGTGCGGTGCGTCGGGAAATGTTCTTTCTCTGACTCTTGGAACTGCCGGACAGCTTCTTGCATCAGGTCCTCGCGGACATTGGCATGATCTCCCCGGAAAATTGTTTGTTTTTTCCCATGCTGATCCGGAGTATGATCTCTTTTTAGGCTCCGTTCCCGGAGGCGGTTTTTCTTATGAATGGGAAGCAAAACAGCGGAATCTCTCCATGGAAGAGTTCTTCCATCTGGCTGAAGAGGCTGAATTAAAAGAAGATCTTCCGGTTTATCTGCCGTATCTGCTGGGACGGGGTGCGCCTTATATGGATTATATCCCCTCTGCAAAATGGAGTGGAATCGCTGCAAAGCATTCTTTATCAGATCTTTGTAAATCGACTGTTTTTGGACCGCTGGCGGCGTTGCGGCAATCTGCAGACCTGCTTTCCAAGTTGACCGGACAGAAATATGAATCTGTCGTGTTGCAGTCTCTTGCCTGCAGGGAACCGGCTGTCCGGGAGACTGCTTCCGCTCTTTTTCCGCAGAAAAAACAGATGCCGGAAAATACGGAAGCCTCTCTGCTGGGTGCAGCGATCATCGGGATGACTGCAATGAAAATTTATCCGGATATGGATCATGCAATCTCAAAAATGGTTCATAGTAAAACTCTTCCGGACAGTTCATCTGAATTGAAAAATGCCGCCGGAAAATTGTTTGACCGTTATCTTGCCGAGGCAGATAAAATCTGAATCAGTAATGGGCAAAGAAATCCGGATTTTTCTGCAGAACCGGTTTCATAACTTCTAAGGTCTTCCGGCAGTCCATCACAAAAGAATTTGCACCGCCGAACCGGAACGGTTTCATTGCCCCCTGCCCTGTCAGGATCGTTTCTGCCCGGGAATAATTTTCCGAATGTGCTCCGGTATGCCAATATACAGTGCGGGGCGTTCTTTTTCCGGAGTCATCAACAAGATATCGCAGGACAGGTTCCTCAGACAGCACAGGAACTCCGCACCATTGTTCAACGGCATGAAGAAGTGTTGCACTGGTAAGATCAACGCCCAGAAGCAAAACTTTTGCATTCCGTTCCAGCAGACGTCCCCATGGAGATTGCGGATCAAAAGCCGTATCAAACTGCTCATGTCCGGCTGTAAATGTTTCCGCATCATTCCCCCATGCGGTCAATGAATGAAATGGATGGATCGAGCGGACAACATCATTTCTCTGACGGAACAGTTCGGGGAGAATCCCTGTACACGCCGGGGTGGTCCTGACATTGAAATCCGGCTCGGTGTCTGTCACGAACAGATAACTGAACGTCGGAAAGAGAAGCAATCCCTGTTCTGTAACCGTCTGCATAAGAGCAGAAATTACGCCATCCGCTCTGTTTTCCACATCGCCGATTTTTTTCATTGACGAATGAACCAGAACGGTATCTCCGGTACAAATCCCGGCTCCGGACAGATCTCTTTTCAAATCCCGGACGGAAATGATCTCACTCATCGAACTTGATGCTCCATGCTTCTGTATCATGTTCAAAATGAATGGCTTTTTTGATAATGACCGACATATCAATACCTGTCTTGGAGACCATCAGACCGCGGTTTGCATTTTCCGGGATAAAGGTGTCATCAGCAATGATAAAAATATTTCCCTGTTCTCCCGGACAGCGTTTGGCAACGCCTGAAAGAGTTCGAGTTTCTGCATCCCATTTTACGTCAGCCAGTTCTGCATCACCCTGCCGGACGTGCATATCTGTTGACAGAATCCACGGGTGATCTTTGACTTCTTCAAAGCGGTAGACCACTGCAGAGTTCGCCGGAACCTCTATCGTTTTTTTGCCATCGACCACGCCGCAATAGGTTTCCTGCCAGAAGTCATACATGCGGTACTTCTTTGCCGGATCAAGGTTCCATTCTTCCGGAGCAAACTCGATTGTCCGATAGGAATTGTTGAGATTGAACACCGCACAGACATACCATGTTGCCCACGGCTTTTCCACTTTCAGGACAAACGTCCGGATAAAATCGTTGTCGATATCAAAGCGTTGGAAAAGGTCGACCGGTTCCGGCATGCCGGGGCAGCGCGGGAGGACTTTCTTGATCAATGCCAAACGATCCGGAGACATCCGATCCATGTCATCTCCGAAGAAAACCGGGCTGGGAGAGATCCCGAACAGAGTTGCGCTGATCTGCGCTTCATTCAGCGGGATCGGCTTGTCAACGGTCATCATATTACTGTTGCACTGGAAGAATCTTCCATGGGCAAACGCCCACATGGCAAGATTGCTCACCGCGTTCCGGTTGGGAGAGCCCATGCTGCCGAAAGAGCCGTTGATCACATAAGTCGCCGGATAAGAGGGATAGAATTTTTCAAGAGGCCGCCCTTCCCCGTAATCCAAACCAACCCGGCTGGTTTGAACGGCTCCGACCATGGAAAGCGATGCTCCAGTCGCCGCAAGCAGCTGTGTTTCCGGATGACAATATTTTTTGATTGACCGCATGAACTTCATGTATGATTCACGGTCATATCCCACTTTTGCATCATCTTTATGATAGAGTCCGGTTTCAAGAAAATCCACCATGTGGTATCGGATCCCCCAATCGGCATAGGTGGAGAAAACATTTCCGATATAATCAAGACTTTCCTGTTTTCCCGGGTCAAGGGAGTATTGCGCGGGAAAGTGACCGTTGATCATTGTTGCTTCCCATGACCATTCACCTCTGGAAGAGAGTTCTCCGTTTGCGGTTTTGATCAGAAAATCTTTTGTCTTTTCAAAGTCTTCGGTACTCTCACACATTTGGAACAAACCGATCCAGAAACCCGGTTTGATCCCTTTTGTCTCGACCTCCCGCAGGAAATCCACCAGTCCTTCCGGAAATTTTTTATCATTGGGATAAAGCCAGTTGCCCGGAAGAGTTTTTTTCAGATTATCAAGACTGATCCAGAGATAATCCATGCCGAGGGATCGCAGCGGTGCAACTTGAGAACTGTTCAGCTGACGTCTGATCTGACTTGTGGAAATTTCAGCTTTCGGGCTGACAAGAAGTCCGGTAATGAATCCGGCAACGATTTTTTCCGGCAGCTCGACTTTGTAATGGTCTTTTACTCTGTCGCCCCAGTTGCACAGAATATCATAAGGACGTTCCGGACCGGGAGCTTTCAAAAACAGCTGATCGGTAAAGACAGTTTCTTCCCCTGCAACAAAACCGCTGTCAGGGATGCGGCATACCAGAGATTTCAATACGGAATCAGTCTCGTTGAATGTAAGATCAAACTCAAAGAGATTCTTGTCAAAGGTCAGCTGAGCTGCAAAAAAACTTTCTTTCCGGACAAGATTATAAACAAGACACATCGGCTTGGTCTGATGCTTGCCTTCATTTTCCGAAGCGCGTCTTACATATTGATCAAAGAGAGAATCCTGGAAACAATAAACCGCCCGATCCGGTGCCGGTTCGGTTTTCTCTTCTGCAAAATCAAGAAGCGTGATATCTCCGACTCTGACCTGTTTCCCTTTGACAGCAGAAAATGAAAGAGACACTACTGTTCCGCCGGAGCATTTCGTCAGGTAGAGAGTAAAATTGAGAACTCCGTTCAGGATCCCGGTACAGCCTGTTTCGAACTGGCAAAAACCGTCAGAATCTGAAAGTCTGCATCTCGTTCCATCAACGGAAACGAACGTTGTTTTTCCTGATTTGATATTTTTTATCAATGAGTTATAACCGAACATCGTGAAATCTCCTTTATTGTTTGAATAAATATAATGCCGGAACATTATTTTTCAATGAGGTAATTTCAAAAGTCTTCAAAAATGTCAGAAAATTCTTGTTGCGATCTGCAAATGGAGCGTTTTCGGTGGTTACCCTGTGGGTAGCCACGCTCAAACTACCATTTCCAACTCATCAACAATCTTTTTTCAGCCAAATTTTGCC
>JAFTJI010000066.1 GCA_017456495.1 Lentisphaeria bacterium
ATTTTTACGATGTAAAAATCGAAATGCCATCTTAAAGTAAAAATAGCAGAAGGATTTACCAACCTGTATGGGGAACAGCGCTAAAAAAATGAAAACAGTGACTTGAAAAACTGTTCCGGAGTGTTAGATTATTAAAGAAAATACTTGGCACCCGGCAAACAATCCCTGTTTTTAATTTTAAGGAAAATGAAAGATGAAATATATTGATTTTCATGCACATGCCTATCGTTATCCGATTCCGTTCGTAACGAAGTTCTGTACGGTTGATGAACTGTTGGATCGTTATGACCGTTACGGGATCGAAGCAGGATTTGTGCTGCCGGTGGTAAACTCTGAAATTTATCTTCCGCAGGCGAACGAAGATATTCTGGAAATGGCAAAGGCTCACCCGAAACGCATTTTCCCCTATTGCAACATTGACCCCCGTGCATTGATCAACCGGGCAGATGCTCCTCTGGATCAAGTGCTGCAGTATTATAAAGATCTCGGCTGCTATGGAGTCGGAGAGATCATGCCGAACATGCCCATGGATGATGAACGGGTTCAGAACCTCTTTGCCTGCGCTGAAAAAGTCGGCTTGCCGGTAACAACAGACGGCTCAGACCGTCCGAACGGCGACTTCGGTTTGTATGATCTGCCGGGACTTCCCTATCTGGAACATACGCTTCAGCGATTCCCGAAATTGAGATTTATCGCTCACGGTCCGGTCTTCTGGGCTGAATGTACCAGCCGCCCGCGCCCGGCAAGATGCAAACCGGTTTTCGGCATTGATGGTCTTCAGCATGGTTCGCCGCGAGCCGTCGGAAAAATCGACACAGATGGAGTTGCGCTTCAGCTTCTGCGCGACTTCCCGAACCTCTATGCAGAACTTTCCGATGCAATGGCTTATCTGCGGCAGGATGAAGATTTTGCTGTCAAAATTCTCTGTGAATTTCAGGATCGTTTGTTCTTCGGAACCGACTGCTGCAACAGCGAAACAGAGTGTCAGTTCAATGGCAAACTCTGGTTCGACAAACTGCATGAAAGCGGAAAACTTCCCACCGAAGCGTGGAAGAAAATCTGCCGGAACAATGCAATTGACTTCTTTAATCTTGATCTGGAGAAAGCATAAATGGCAGATATCTGCAGTTATAATTTTGACTCTCAAGGAGTTATGCGGAAGTTCGGTTCAAAGCTCTATTTCAACCGGGTTCTTTACGGCGGTCATGAACGGGATCTGGAAAGTTACGGCAGATTCTTCACATTTGCAGGTGATACCCCCGTCTTCATGGGTGCGGCAAGCGACTGCATGAAAAACAACTGGTGCTATCAGGCAAAACGCGGAATGCTTCAATCGGGGATCGCTTTGACTCCCGGCGTTGTTTTCGGAGGTGCCCGGGATCTGTACGGCAAATGGTTTCATCAGGCAGGAGATGTTCTTGCGACTTGGCATCACGGCTATATGGAATACTCTCTCAGCGATGTTTCCATCTATTTCCCTGAAAAAGAAGTTTCCATGGAAGTCTACCCCCTGCAGAAGCATGACGGTTATCTTGTACATTATAATATTATTGCAGATTCTGAAGTCGTTTTCTGTGCGGTACTCGGAGGTATGACAGATTATATCAGCAGATTCGATAAACTGGATAATCCCCGCCGGGAGCTTTCTCTTGAAGACTGTAAGGATTCCGCAGCCTCTGTTTCCGGAAAAATCGGCTGGATCAATCATACTGCCGGAAAGGACAGGATCATTGCCGGCTGCAACTTTGAAGCAGAACTCATTGCAGATGCGGCTGAAGCTGCTCTTGAAACAACTCCGACAATGGCAATTCCGGCGCACGAGGGTGTTCCGGCTGTTTTGAAATTCATCAAGCATCTGGCTCCGGGCGAACGGATGGAAGGCGATCTGGTCGTCCTCTATAACGGTACAGAAGAAAATTTGCGGTATTATCTTGATGCGGATCGCCGCGGAGAGATCGTAAAGGGGATCCGCAGCAAACACACCGGTATCAAAATGCAAACTCCGGATCAGCGGCTCAATGCGACTGTTACAGATTTGCAGATCGCTTTGGATGCGGCATATCATGCACCGACATTTTTCCACGGCGCGATCGGATATCATGCGCCGTTCCTCGGCTGGCGCGGATGGTATGGCGGAACTCTTGCCGGATGGTTTGAGCGGATCCGGATGGCAACACGAGCGCACCTGAAAACACAAATGAAGCCGAACGGAGAAGAAAAAGTCTGGTATGACGGTGCGGACCGCCCGGATCTTGACCATGAAGGAACGCAGTATCATCATCTGCTGAACTCCTATGGCAAACTCACCGCAATGCTTTACATGGAAGATATTTACGACATGCAGGAAGTTTATGTCGATATGGTTCTGCATTATCTGGAACGCAGCTGCGATCTGGAACTCGGCGCAGAGATCTTTGATGCCATGGCGGACATTCTTGCTTGGGAAGAACGGATCCTTGATCCCGATCATGACGGGCTTTATCAGAACTTCCTCAACA
>JAFTJI010000067.1 GCA_017456495.1 Lentisphaeria bacterium
ATTCCATCGCAAGTTTTATTCCGGGTATATACACTCATCCCGTAAGATGTACCCTGAAATTCATAGTATGTAGAACCATTGTATGCAATTCCCTGACCGGCATTGGCAGGATCAAGTTCCTTCGTTACAGAAGGACAGCGAAAGACTCCCTGCATGGCTGTATTTGCGTACTGAACATTGTAGGCAGTACCGGAAATATATCCATCTGTAACAAGTCTTTTTGCATAGTAGAATTCAGCTCCGACATTAGAGTGATTCGGAATGCAATAATCCCCATTATCGTTGCTGTACTGCAAGGCTGCACCGTTGATTTGTTTGACATTGTTCACACATGATGCAGCTCTTCCTTTTTCTCTTGCACTGTTCAGTGCCGGCAGAAGCATCCCTGCCAGAATTGCGATGATCGCAATCACAACAAGCAATTCAATTAAGGTGAAGCTCTGATGCTTCAGATTGCGCTCTCTTCCATGATGTTTCATCTTTTCTTCCCTTTCTTTGTTGGGGTTATTTTTAATATAGTTATTTTTTCTTTTTACAGTATATTAAACAATCGCTGTTTATTTAACGATTGATATACTTGATATATGTAATATTATATCATAAAAACAATAACTTGTCAAGAGGGAAAAAAGAATTTTTGAAAAAAAAGTAGCACTGTTCCCCATACAGGTTGGTAAATACTTCTGCTATTTCAACTTTAAGATGGCATTTCGATTTTTACATCGTAAAAATCGGAATGCCGCAAAAAGGTTTGGAAAAAAGGGGTGGAGTTTGAGGAGGGGAAAAAGGACCTTTCCTGAAAAGGGCTTTTTCCCCTCCTCAAGTAACAATTGCCGTCAGGTGATATCAGACGATCGTGCCGGTAATACGGCGGGTGATGCTGAAAGAGTCATCTCCATTGCGGCGGGATCCAAGAATTTTGACGGAGTTTTCCCCCATGAGACGGGTGGAAAGCTGGATCCCTTTGCAGCACGGCGAAACTCCGGTGAAAAACACAAACGGAGTCAGTTCTGAAGTCGAAAGCTGTTCCCTGACACGGGCATAATCCGCATCACTGATAAATACGACAGCCGTATCTTTCTGATGGGCAATCTCTTTCAAAAATTGTTCCAGTTTTTCCGGATTTCCTGCATCATAGCCGGAAAAAACTTCCGTGGAACAACTCATCGCCGACTGCAAACCGGCAAGACGGTTGATGTTCGTGATCTTCTTTTTGAATTGCTGCGCTTGGAAAATAAAGCACCGTTTGAACCCGGAAGAATCAATATATTCTCCGAGTTTCCGTCCGGAACCGTAATCGTCATAGCCGGAAAAATCAATGCCCTGAATGTCAAGTTCCGGTTTGTGGTTGATGAAAATCAAAGGATAATTGGCAGGTTTTGCCGCAGCAAGATTTTCCAGCTGGCGCATATCCATGATCGACCAGACAATGCAGCCCGCTGAATCGGGATCGGAAAACAGAGACATGATCTGTTTGAACTGAGTCGTCCGGCTGTTGTTGGCGGAAAGAAGCTCAAGGGTCAACCCCATTTCTCCGAGGGATTTGTAGATGCTCAGAAAGATATCTCCATGAAAGGATTCTTCCCGCACCATATCATAGATGACAGCCACGCGCCGCCCGATCGCCGCCCCGGAGATCACAGGCAATTTTCCGGCAATAAAAGTCCCTCTGCCGCGTGTCCGGTTCAGAAAACCTTCCGCTGCCAGACGGTTCAAGGCTTTTTTCAAGGTAAGATGGTTGATCCCCAGCTCTCTGGCAAATGCCATGTCCGAGGGCAATTTCTCACCGGGCTGCCACTGTTTTTCCTGGATCCCGCGCAGGATCTGTTTGTAAATTTGCAGATAAACCGGATCTGCATTGTTCCGGGTATTGGACTTCTTTCCTGTCATATATCTTTTCCATGATTGATATACCTGTAATATATATCAATTCTATAAAAAAGCAAATAAAAAACGGGCTTTCCGCGAAGGAAAACCCGTTAAAATCAAAACTTTTTCAGCAGTGATCAGACGCCCTGTGCGATCATTGCTTCAGCGACCTTGCGGAAGCCTGCAATGTTAGCACCTGCAACGTAGTTGATCGTGCCGTCAGCCTGTTTGCCGTTCTGGACACATGCTTCGTGGATACCGGTCATGATACCGCGGAGTTTGGTGTCGACTTCTTCGGCTGTCCAGTAGAGGTGACCTGCGTTCTGGGTCATTTCCAGACCGGAGGTTGCTACGCCGCCAGCGTTGACAGCTTTGCCGGGAGCAAAGTTGATGCCGTTTTCCTGGAAGCAGGAGATTGCTTCGGGACGGCAGCCCATGTTGGAAACTTCAGCGACGAGCTGAACTTTGTTTGCAACGAGCTGCTTTGCATCTTCGCCGCTGAGTTCGTTCTGAATAGCGCAAGGCATTGCGATGTCAGTTTCGACTTCCCAGGGTTTCTTGCCGGCGAAGAATTTACCGGATTTGAATTTTTCTGCATAGGGAGCAACGATATCGCGTCCGCTGGAACGGAGATCGAGCATGTATTCGACTTTGTCATAATCAAGACCATCTTCGTCGAGGATATATCCATCGGGACCGGAGATGGTGATGACTTTTGCGCCGAGCTGGGTTGCCTTGAGAGCTGCGCCCCATGCGACGTTACCGAAACCGGAGATCGCGACTCTCTTGCCTGCGATATCCTGATTCTTGAGAGCCAGCATGTGCTGGACGAAGTACATAGCACCGAAACCGGTTGCTTCAGAACGGACGAGAGATCCGCCCCAGCCGAGTCCTTTACCGGTGAGAACACCGTGGAACTGGTTGGCAAGGCGTTTGTACTGACCGAAGAGGAAGCCGATTTCGCGGGCACCGACTCCGATGTCGCCAGCCGGAACGTCAGTGTCAGGTCCGATGTGACGGAAGAGTTCTGTCATGAAAGAACGGCAGAAGCTCATAATTTCACGGTCGGATTTTCCTTTGGGGCTGAAATCGCTGCCGCCTTTACCGCCGCCCATGGGGAGTGTGGTAAGTGCGTTCTTGAACATCTGTTCAAAGCCCAGGAACTTCAGAACGGAGAGGTTGACTGTGGGGTGGAAACGCAGACCGCCCTTGTAGGGTCCGATTGCGCTGTTGAACTGAACGCGGTATCCGGTGTTGACCTGGATTTCGCCGTTGTCATCAACCCAGGGAACCTGGAAACTGACGATTCTTTCAGGAACTGTGATCCGTTCCAGGATTTTGTTTTTTTCGAGTCTGGGATCGGATTCGATCACACTGCCGATGGATTCGAAAACTTCGGTGACACTCTGCAGATATTCTGCTTCCCAGGGTGCTTGCGCTTTGCGGATGTCCAATACCCGCTGTGCATACTCGTTCATCATTGACAAAGTCTCCTTTGTGCTGTCCGGTTTTTTCTCTTGTTTTCTGAACCGGAATTTTGACGGTTTGAACGGGACTTTTTCTCCAGATTATTGGACGCTTTCCAATAACTCTTGAACCATAAAGTCTCAAAACAGTCTTTAATATAGCATTATTTTTTTTACATTTCAAATCATGTTTTTTTATGAATCAAAAAAAAATGAAAAAAAATTTTTATTTCTTGAGGTAATTTCAAAAGTCCGGCAAAATTTGGCTGAAAAAAGATTGTTGATGAGTTGGAAATGGTAGTTTGAGCGTGGCTACCCATAGGGTAACCACCGAAAACGCTCCATTTGCAGATCGCAACAAGAATTTTCTGCCATTTTTGAAGACTTTTGAAATTGCCTCTCTTGCTTTTCCATGCAAAAAATAATTGATCAGATTTTTCATTTTTTTTTGTGATGGCACTTGAAAAATCAAGAAACAGATATTAGATTAAGACTTGAAAGCTATACAAGTATGGTTATGAACTCGATTTTTTGGAGACCGCTCAATGAGACGTCCGAAAAAAGCGTTAAAAATCTATCGTTCCATCCGGAATGATATCCTGAAACGCCGTCTTCCGGCAGGGACGCTCCTTGCAAAAAGAGAAGTCGATCTTGCAGAATCTCTCAACGTCTCCCGCGATACGCTGCGCCATGCGCTTGCCATGCTGGAGGAAGAACATCTCATCAAACGGATCAAAGGAAAAGGCTCTTTTATTAGCGAAAGTATTCCACGCACAAAAATCACCGTTCTGATGCCGTGTGCCGGAAGTGTCAGCAACTATTCCGGGTATCTCGCAGCGCAGTTCGCAGGAGCAATGGAAGAAGCAAGAAAACATGCCTGCGAGATCGAAACGATCCCTGTTTCTCCAACCAATGACATGACAGATATCGACTGGGCGGCTCTGTTCAATCTGAACTCCGAAAGCCGGGTCATGTTATCCTCGTTCTGGTTCCGTCATGTTTTCGATTTTCTGGCACAAAGCAAATGCCGGGTCGCGTTGATCCACGATGACGGACCGCAGAATTTCCCGGGGATCAAACATATTGAAAAGTGGAGCAGACTTCATTTCAAAACCAGTGAAGCGACCCGGAGCCTGACGGAGCATCTTTTCAAAAACGGAGCAAAACAGCCCTTCTTTCTCATGAGATTTGCTGATGAAGACAGGTCTCCCATCCGGAAGGATATTATAACTGCCTGTAAAGAAATCGATCCGGAGTTCTCGCCCCTGATCGTGAATGTTCCGGATTTCTGTACAACTGCAGAGACCGAAAAACTCCTGCTGAAAACCTTGAAAAAACATCCCGGATATACCCCCGACGGCGTGCTTGTCAATACGCTTCAGGCATTTGAAGCCGTGCGGAAACACTTCCCGGGGATCCTGTGCGGTTTTGTGGATATGAAACAGAAAACAGATCTTCCGGCTGATGCGAAAACCTTCTATTCAGACTTCAATCAGCCTGAAATCGGGATGGAGGCGGTCCGGCAGCTTTTGAGACCGGACTATCCCGGAAAAGAGATTTGTTTTACAGCTGAAATCATAAATGGAAATAACAACATAAATTTGACAATGTAACTTAAAGAAAGAGAGGTAACAGTATGAAACAGAATTTCATCAGAAAAGATCGTTCCACCCATGGGTGGGTAAAGCTGGGCAGCTTTACCCTGATCGAACTCCTCGTCGTGATCGCAATCATCGCAATTCTCGCCGGTATGCTTCTGCCTGCCCTGAACAATGCACGGGCTTCCGGGATCGGGACCCAGTGCAAGAACAATCTGAAACAGATCGGCACTGCAAATCAGAATTATATTTCAGATTACGGTTTCTATCCATTGAACTTGAGAAAACCGAACAGTTCTGAGGCTACCTATGTTTGGTGGGAGGGGTTATATCATAATAAATATCTGAAACGGCTGATCACCCTTTGTCCTGCGATCACAAAGGGTATTACAACAGAATCTCAAGCCACAACCATAAACCGTTTTCAGGCGTACGGACGGGAAACTCTGCTTGCAGATCAATGGGTAGTCTATTATAATCCGAATTTGGGAATGGAAAAAGTTGCAGCAGATGGCTGTTCCCTGCTTCGGATCAACAAAGTAAAACATATTTCCGAACTGCCCGGTCATGTGGATGCTGTGGCTGCAAATGGACTTGCCAATACGGAACCTGATATCATGAATGGAACTTATGCTAGTTACTATCTGGTACATAACCGTCGGGTCAATATCGTTTATCTGGATGGTCATGTCGGCTCTTCCGATGCTGCCGGTTTAATGAATATTGCCAAGTATCTGAAGCGTCAGACCCCGAAATATGTCTATCGCTATTCTGCCGGCGGCGAATTGCTCAAAGTCGGACATTAATAGAACAAAAGGAGATATAAAGAATTATGAAAAATGTTCTTGCTATCCTCACTCTTTTTTGTGCGGCATTCTGCTTCGCAAAGGGGGAAGTTTACACCTTCGACCTCTCAAAGTTCCCCCAGTTCACAAAGAACAAGGCGGGCAACTATGAGTGGAGTATTCCCACAGATAAAAACAATACTGAAATCGTCATTGATCTGGATGCGCTGAAAGTCGTTCCCCATGATTACGATGAACTGCAGATCGTCTTCCGGAATCTGGAAGGAAAATGCGGGATGAATATTCAGCTCCGGAACTATCCGTTGACCGATCAGCTCCGGGACTGGTATGTAAAAACCGTCATTCCTTATGACAAAATGCTGGATGAACGCCTGGATCTCCGCCGCGATGATGACGGCTGGTGGTATCGTTATACGCCCAAAGTTTATCCCAACAGACAGCTTGCGTTGACGCTGCTCCGTTACTCCACGCGGAAAGCGGGAGAAACCCGTGTCCGCAAAGTGGAAATCGAAAAAATCCAGTTCATCCGCCGTTTTGCTGATATCTCTTTTGACGAACAGAAAGCAGTTTTCCGCAAAGTTCCCGGCGGTATTTTCTCCGATGGCAGACTGGAATGGACCTATACCCTGCGCATCCAGAACAAGCGCAGCGTAAAACTGGAATGTGATCTTGTGATCGACACCAAAGATCTGAAACATTTCAAGGTCAGTTTCGACAAGAAAAAGCTCTCTCTTGCCCCCCGTGAAGTGGTGGAGATCCCCCTGACTCTTTCCATTCCGGAAAAAGTCGCAAAAACCATGCCGGTTCTCTACAGTGAACGGGTTCTGCCCCGTCTGTTCACCAAAGATGCGCCGCAGGTTTATACGGTCATGGGTTTCCGTCCCCGTTACATCTGGGGAACCGTTCCGCCGGAAAAAGTGAACTGGAAACTTGCCGCACCGCTTCCGAAAGATGAAAAGAAAGTGATGGCACAGGCTGAAAAAGATTTGGATCTTGCATTCGGGATCCAGCCGCAGATCCACCCGGACTACTGCGCATTCTTCAGAAAAAGCGTCATGAAAGCAGAATCTTTCTACCGGATCAAAAACATTAAAACCGGCGAAGATCTGAGCAAGAACGCCCAGGTTCAGGGCGGTTTGATCTATCATCACAACCGGGAAACATTTGAAGCCATGAAACGGATGGCTCAGGCTTATCAGAAAACCGGTGATTTGAGATATGCAGCCAAGATCCGCGATATCCTGCTGGAATATGTTCACTGGTATCGTTTCCTGCCGCCCCATGGACCCGGTTCCACATCAGCCAGACTCAGAATCGCTTCTTCCACACTTGACGGTTCCTATTTCGTCTACGAGGGAATTTCCGCTTATGCGGCAGTCAAAGATTCTCCGGTGTTCGGACCGGAAGACCGCCGCCGGATCGAAGAAGAATTTATCGGTGAAATGATCGCCGACTTCTATGCACACAACGATAATTTCTCAAACATTCAGCTGCACCATCTTTCCACCTATGGACGTTCCGTGATCGCCCTGAACCGCTGGTGGAACCTGCTTGGTGAAGCCGTTTATGGCGACAATGGATTCCATGCCTTTGCAAATCAGGGATTCACGCCTGACGGGTCTTCCGGTGAAGCCGGAGTTTACCACTACTTCGGGCTTTATCCGCTGCTTGAGTTCGCTGATGAAATGAGAGAATCCGGAGTGGAACTCATTGATCAGAGATTCAAACGCGTTTACGATTACGGTGTGCTTTCCACACCTCACGGCATCAGTGACTGGAATCTCCGGAAGACCTATATTCAGGCGTACCGGATTTTCAAAGATCCGAAATATCTGCCCTCTCTGAAAGCTCTGAAACAGCTCCCTGCCGGAATGGATCCGAAAAGCGTTCCCGACACTGTCTTCCTGGGCAACACCCACATGAAAAACAATGGTTATCTCTACTTGCGTGAAAAATCCAAAGCCGGATTCCGCGCGTTGGCGATCAACTACATCATGGGCTGGGACCGCATGGAAAATGACCGTCTCCACTTCCGTCTGTTCGACGATAAGGGAATGGTTTCCCATGAAGTCTTCCGTATCGGCTACACTCAGAAGGGCGCAGCCATAATGGACAAGACCTGGGGACACAATACAGTTGTTGTCGACCAGAAAAATTCCAATCAGAATCCCTCTGTCATTGCGGCATTTCTCGACCGTGCATCCATGCCGGGTGCGCTGTTCATCGAAAAACCGGAAAGCCCCCTTTACAATGGCTTCAGCTTCTCCCGCGCAGTTGCAATTTTTGACGGTATCTTCTTTGTCGGAGACTGTCAGAAAGCTTCTGACGGCAAGGAACATACTTTTGACTGGCCCTACTATGCTCCGTGGCAGCCGTGGGCAAAGAAAAACGCATTCCTTTACACGCTGCTGAACGGTAAGAAGTTTGATACTCCGTTCAAACATAAACTTGAGTTCGTCTCCGATGCAATGGGAACCGATGTCAAAAACAATGTTCAGGTGAAAGTTGATATTCCTCCGGCAACCCCGCAGACAGCGTTCAACGTTTACAAAAAAGCAGACCGCAGCGTTGTTCTGAATCTGGTATTCCCGGGCGATGCAACAGCTGCAACGTTCCGTGTCCCCCGCGGCAGCCGTCCGGGACCGGGACCTGCTTTCCTGCTCCGTCAGAAAGGCAAAACCATGCAGCTCGGCGCAGCAATGGAAGTCATCAATATCGGCGGAAAACCCCGTGTCAAGAGTGTGAAAGCCCTGCCCTTCACCCCGGCAGATCCGCTCTCTGCAGTCTGGGAAATCAAAGCCGATACCGGAACATATTATGTAATCATCAACCGTACCGGTAAAACGCTGAAATCCGGCAGCATTGCAACCGATAAGAACTTTGAGGTCATTAAGAAATGAAACGATTGATCCCCGCTTTTCTGTTTGTGACTGCCTGTACTCTCTGCGGGCAGATCAAAGATAAAGTTTACCGTTACATGCCGTTGAAGGAAGATCTTTCTGTGATCTATTCCGGCGGCGAACGGAACATGAACGCCTTTTTCAGCCGTCAATCCAAAGCATTCACCCCTGATTTCAAGGAAGCGGATCTGAACCAGCCCCGCTTCTGGAATGGCGGTCTGCTCATGGAACCCGGCGGAAAATTTGCCGACCGCGGAACCGTCAACCTACTGACTGCAAAAGAAGATCCTTTTGACAAGAGCGGTGCAGATGCAAAAGAAATTCCCGGCTTCACAAAATCCGCATTCCAGTTCAACGGAAAAGTTGCGCTGAAACCGGTAAAACTCAATATCAAAAAAGGTTATATCGGAACAGCCTTCATCTTCTCTTTCTACGCCAAGGGATCTGGAACACTGAAAGTTACCCCGCAGCATGTTGCAAAAGATGGTTCCAAAAAGGATCTTCCTGCTCAGACCATCCAGCTGACGAATGATTGGAAACGCCATTTTATCGCATTCAACGGCGGCAATCCGAGGAAACCGGAAACCTGGGTCGATGCAGTTGCAGCAACGTTTGAAAGTTCCAACGCAGCCATTGATGCAGCTATGGTGGAAAGTCCCAGCGGTTACTTCGGGATTCAGTCTCCCACCACTTATGTTCCCAATGGGGCTTATCGTGATGCTGACCGTTTGAAACTGCCCGGTCTTCCTCCGGAAATGGGCGTGGAAGGCGCAATCGCGTTCAACATGACACTGATGTCTGTCGGCGGCTGGCAGTCTCTGATCACAATTGGCGGCGGTCACTGGGTAAACGAACTTGAAATGAGCTACAGACCCGCCTGGGGCGGCCGTATTGTTCTGGACAAGTTCCGTGATTTGAGAAATCAGTTTGCCTCTGTCAAAATGAAAGTCGGGGAATCTTATCATGTGATTCTCAGCTATGACCGGAACAATGTCACGATTTATATTGACGGTAAAAAAGTCCTTTCCAAACCTGCAAAGGGAGCACCGTTCAAGAAGAATTCTTTCTACTTCGGCGGACGTTTCATCCAGGTTCACTCTGCAATGCTTTACCGTAATCTGACCATTTTCAGGAAAGCTCTGACCGATGCAGAAGCTGCTGAACTTGCAAAGAATCCTGATCTGGAAAGCAAAATTTCCTCTGCCACCCTCAAACCGGCATCTCCGTTCACGGTCTTTCCTGTGAACGCCGGAGAAGTTACGATCCGGTTCAAATCTGCGGTCAAAGTTTCAAAGGCTGCCGCAAAAATCAATGCTTATCCGATCGTAAAGACAGAATTTTCCAACGGAACTGATATCGTCTGTAAGTTTGATCCCGCAAAACTGATGCCCGGGAAATACACGCTGAATCTGACCTGTCAGCTTCAGAACGGTACTGCCGAAAGCATCCGGTTCCCGCTGGAAATCTGCAACGCGCTCCGTCCGAAAGAAAATCTCCAGATCAACAGCTGGAACGAAAACGGACCGACTCATGCACAATACGGTATCACCATGGGCAGCGGCGGACTCGACCCGCTGGGCATTGATAACGCAGCCCGCAACGGAACTTATGCAACCTACAACCTCTACTACAACGGAACCCCGCGTCCCGGTCATGAAATTGAGGACCGCGCACAGAACTACAAAGGGAAATTCACCTATCCGCGTCCCCGTTCCAAATACGTTCAGCTTGACATGAAGCGGAAAGGACAGAATATTGCCGCGTTGATCAAAGATGCCCCCACGTTCCTGGGGATCGTCCTGAACTCTGAATCCCATCAGGGAAGTGCCGGGACCGAAGGCTATGACTACTCCCCCGATGAAAAACGGATCGCAAAGAGCTTCGGTATTGATCTTGACCGCTGGATCCCCAGAGGGAAAAATGCTTCCAGAGTGTTCTGGTACAACTACAATCCCATCGGAAATCTTGGAGTTGGTCCTGTCCCTGAAATGGTTCCGGCAAGCCGTTCCATTCCGGAAAACAACCCGCTGTACGCCTACCATCTGGAACGCCACAGTTCCACCGGCGGAACCGATGTCGTTCTCAATGATATCGTTGCAAAAGAGATCCTCAGTGTCCGTCCCGATGTGATCGTCACACAGGACCCCATCCTGCGCCGTCCCTACCTGCGTTCCTATCGCGAAATCAACAACGCCGCTGACTGGTGTTATTACATCGAACTTCACACCGTCATCAACCTTATGGAACGGCTTCAGGCTGTCACACGCGGGTTCCCCAACATGACCGCAACGACAATGCCCCAGTTCCTTTTCAAGGTCGGTTCCGTTGCTCCTTATGCCGGTCTTCCCCCGGCTGACTTGTTCCGTGGAGCGACTTACCTTGCAGTCTCCCGTCCGATCCGCGTCCTGACCTACTGGAATGTCAATGCTGCGATCTACAAAAGACAGCAGCAGACTGCCGATGAAATCCGGAAACTGGTCGGAAATGGCGATTGGAAGACCATTGCAAAAGTAATCAAAGAGAAAAAACTGAAAATCTTCTGTTTTGATCCGGCTCTTGCTCCGGAACTCAAAGATATTTCCGACAAACTCTGGTATCCTTTCGGCGCATTGTTCCCGAAATGGAAAAACGCGCCCCGCAGAGTTGCCATTGTCCGCAGTTTCGCTTCCGACCTCTTCGGAGGTGTTCGCTGGCCCGGTTCTTTCAACAAAGAACTTGCCATCGCTGTCGCTGAAACCGGACTTCCTTACGATGTGCTTTACGACGAAGATCTGACCGGTGATCTTTCCAAGTATGACATGATCTTCATCCCCGCAGCTTTCGCACTGCCGGAAAAGGGCGTGAACAATCTGCTCGCATACAAGGAAAAAGGCGGTATCATCGTTGTGGATGAACGCTGCAAAGTCACCGCTCTTGCCGGCTGTGTCAAGATGACCATGAACAAGCTCTCCACCAAAGAGTATCAGGCGAAAGCCGCAGACCTTCTGAAACGGGCAAACGGAAATGTCAATACTCCGCTGTACATCGAAGGAATGCAGACTCTGCAGGAAGAGCTTGCAGCCGCAAGCCAGTTCCCCGGATTGCCCGCACTCGTCAGAAAACATGCTAAAACGGAGTTCGCAAGCAATAATACTTCCATCTTCTGGAACCACCTGCAGGCTGCCGGTGCAGATTATCTGTTCGTGGTCAACAACCTGCGTATTCCCGGACCGATCTATGGAAAATTCGGAAAAGTCCGCGAAAAAGGTCTTCCCCAGAAAGTGACTTTTGAAGTCCGCAATCCGAAGTTCCGTTATGCTTACGACATGATGGCTCGCAAAGAGATCCCCATCCGCGGCGGAAAGATCCATCTCCAGCTCGGTCCCTGCGACGGCAGGATCGTCCTGTTCACTTCCCAAAAGCTCGGTGTCCTCTCCGCAGATTGCCAGAGTGCTGTCAAATGCGGCAATACTGTCGATCTGAACGTCACCATCGGCAGCGGTTCCGGCATGATCCCTGTTCTGCTGGATATCTACGATGCTGCCGGAAAGAAACTCTCCCTCTCCCGCAGCAATGTTATCGTCAACGGCAAGCTGACTCAGACCTGGACAGTTCCCGTGAACGCTCCTCTCGGAAAGTGGAAGATCGTTGTCAAAGAGCTGGCAAAGGGTCAGACAAAGACCGTTACTTTCAACGTGACAAAGTAAATTGGAGTTTTGCAAAATGGATTTTCTTGATATCATGAATCAGCGCAAGAGCTGCCGCGCATACGATCCCGGGAAGCAGGTTTCCCGGGAAGATCTGCTGAAGATCGTGGAAGCCGGACGGCTCACTCCCAGCGGCTGCAACTCCCAGCCGTGGAAGTTCATCGTGGTGGATTCCCCCGAAGCAAAAGAAAAACTTTGCGATGCCATCGTCGTCGGCAACGGTGTTACCGGCGCGCCCTGGCGGCATCAGGTTTCCGCGTTCATCATTTTCGTGGAACAGAAAGCCGATGTCAAACAGGTGGTCATTGACCATTATCACGATACCCAGCGTTTTGCTCAGGGCGATATCGGCGCAGCCTGTATGAATATGTGCCACGAAGCCTTCTCTCTGGGTCTTTCCACCTGTGTGATCGGCATGAACGATCAGGCGAAGATGGAGCAGTATTTCGGGATCCCTCACGGAAACGAAGCCCGTCTGGTTCTGGCGATCGGTTATGCAGCGGAAGATATCCCTGTCAGAAAAATCCGCAAACCGTTGGAAGAGGTCTGCTGTTTCAATGAATGGAAATAATTTTTTCAAGAGGTGTTTGATGAAAAGATTTCTTCCGGGACTTATTTTTATGAGTGCTGTCGGCTGCGGTTGCGCTGCTTCGCAGGAAGCCAAAAACGCTGAGATCCCCGATAATCCGTCGAATCCAAACAGAGAAATCGACCTGACCGTACCTGTCTGGAAAAAAGGTTCCGGCAAGGATTTTTCAGGCGCATATCCGGCGATCCCGGATGTGAAAAACATGGATGATGCAAGCCCTGTCAAGCTGACGCTTCCAAAACTGGTTTACGGTATGACCGGAGTAGAAACCAGAGTTTATTTTCACAATCTTGTGGACAGCCGGGAGAAAGAAAAGCTCCGTTTCCGGGCAGATTGTCCGGTGGGGAGTTCCAATGAAAGATACTGGTCATACACGCCGGAGAAAGCCGGGGATAACCTGCTGAAAATCACCGTGGAAGATGCTTCCGGAAAGGTTATCGGTACTGCGGAAATGATCGTCAGAGTTGCTCCGGCAGAGAGCGGAAATGACCGCAATGCAGTTATTCTGATGATCGGCGACAGTATTCTCGGAAACGCCCAGATCACCCGTTTTCTTCAGGCTGGCATTCAGGAACGCGGCAACAGAAACATCCGTTTCATGGGCAGTCACAGCGGACAGGGCGAACCCCTTGCCCTTGATAAAGTTGCTGTCGAAGCCTACGGCGGCTGGACCTGGGACACGTTTCTGACTTTGTGGAAACCCGGAAATGAATACAATTGCCGTTCAAAATTCCTGAAAATGGTGGATGGAAAACCGCAGTTGGCGATTCAGGAATATCTGGATAAATACAACGCCGGAAAAGCTCCGGATATCGTGATCCTTTACCTCGGCTGCAATGATATCGCAGGCGGAAAAATGGACACCATCGACAAGCGGATCGAACATGCCGTCAAACACCGGGATCTGCTGATTGCGGAATTGCGGAAAGTCATGCCGGATGCACTTTTCGGCGTTGCATTGTTATCCCCAGCCAACAGCAGACCCTCTGCCTTTGAGTTGAACTACAAAGGAACCATCCAGAAAGAGCAGTACGATTACAATCAATTCTCTTATGTCCGCCGGATGCTGAGCGACCTGCAAAATGCAACGGATCTGAGTATCATTCCTCTTTATGTCGGAACCGACACCATAGAAGATTATCCGGAGAACAACGCTGTTCATCCCATTGCCCCCGGACAGCAAAAGCTTGCCCGGATGTTTGAAATGTGGCTGAAAAATGTGATGAAATAAGGGTTCTCCCCCGTCCCTTTTCCTGTCCTCCGGAGCCTTGTGCGAAGGAGGATTCAAACCTTTTTGCGGGGAAGTTGCATAGATAACAAAGATTTTTTCTTTTTTCTGTAAGATTTATTGAAAAAGCAGTAGTAATATTGTATATTAGACAGACTGATAAATTTACACCGAAAGGAAATGGAAAATATGAGAAAGTATCTTTTGTTCGCTCTTTTAACAGCATGTTTTTTCACCTTGGCGGAAGAAGATTATGCAAATGTTGTCGGGAAAGTGGAAAATTGGATCGAAAACAATTACCGGAAAGGTTCCCGTGCAATAAAGATCAAATACAGTGAATTAGATGAGATCATCAATGAAAAAGGCATCGGAAAACAGGCAAAGATCATAAAGCTGAAGAAAGCGTTCCCGAAGGCTTTTGTCAAGGTGGAAAAACCGCTGATTTATCAGGAGCCGATTTCATGGGAAATCCATTCTTTGTCTCTGGGGTATGATATTACGGAATCTGCCACCGGGACTACTAAAGATGTTGATATTTTGAAAGCTGTCAGCAGTAATGAATCAGAACACAACAGTTCTACCCAGAGTTCAAGAATTTCAAGACACAAGGTCGATGCCGGAGCAGGAGCCAATGCTGAAATCGGACAGAATCCTTTCAAGTGGTTAGATCATTTATCCGGCAGTACAATCCAGCTTCATGCTCGTTACGTTTACGGGAAAGACTGGACAAATCAGCGCACTGAACTTTGGTCTGACCGCAACAAGGAAATCTTTTTGAAAGAAAGAGCAAAAATCACCGAGATGATCCATCAAGTCGGTGTTCGCAATTTACATCTGACATTCGCGATATCTTTTACAAACAATTCCAATGAAGAGGTTCGTTGTGATCTGAAAAAAATAGAAATCCCTGTTTATATGAACGGAAAATTGATCAAATCTGCCACGTTCCACGGCTCTCTTGAGGAAATCATAATTCTTGCAAAAACAACGGTCGTTCTCTCTTTCAGAATGAATCTGGACACAACCTCTGCACGGGAACTGGTCGCCTTTATGGGAAATCATGCACCTGACATAAGAATTGACCACTCCTCTATTATTTTTGAGATGAAAGAGAGCCAACGATCAATCAACATTACTGCAAAGGGAAATGTCCATACGATCCCCGTCCAGATTTCCATGCCCGGATTTTATTCCACCTGGAACATCAGAAAATATCATACTTCCAACTCAAATACAGTTACGATCGGAGAAGCTCTGAAAGCTGTCAACGATGACTTGTATAGAGTTGTCCAGAGAGATCTTATGAAATGGGAAAATGGAACGTTGGTATCTTTTTCAGATATTCCCTTTGAAATTTCTTCTGATGTAAATGCAGAACGCTGTTATTTCGTTTTTCTTCAGGATAACGACACTAGAAAGCTCATTCCTGTAAATGCCGGAACTCTTGACCAACCTTTACCGGCATCCGGGATCACATTATGGAGCATTTATTCTGAAAAACCGGAATCTTATGAAAACATTCCCTCCGGTGTCAAAAAACAGATTCTGGAAAAACTTGAACGGATTGCAGAAAAGAAAAAGCTGTCCAATCTTATGTTTTTTGTTGGAAAATTTTATTTTAAGGGATTCCCTAATAAAAATGAGAAAAAAGCATTTGAATGGTTCGAGAAAGCTGCAGAAAAAGGAAATGCCTATGCTCAAAACGGCTTGGGCTACTGTTATTACTACAGCAAAGGCGTAGAACAGAATTACGCCGAAGCGGTGAAATGGTATCGGAAAGCAGCAGAAAAGGGATATGCCGTTGCTCAATACAACTTGGGAGTGTGTTATGCCAAAGGCGAAGGCGTAGAAAAGAATTACGCCGAAGCGGTGAAATGGTTTCGGAAGGCTGCTGAACAAAATAATGCCGAAGGACAAGCACTGCTCGGAGGATGTTATCTTCAAGGCATCGGCGTAGAGAAGAATCCTGCTAAAGCAAAGGAATTATTCCAGAAAGCGGCTGCGCAGGGATTTGAACCTGCAAAAGAAGCATTGCAGAAAATGGAACAGGCGGAGCAATAACACAGTTGAACGGATATATAAGTTCCGTTCCTGATACGGGGAGTTCTTGTAATAACTCTTTATGATGGCATATTGATTTTTTGCCCACAAAAATTGATGTGCCGCAAAGAACAAATGCCATCATAAAAAACAGGCTGCATGAGGTCAATCAGATTTTTATTTCTCCAGATAGACAGCAGCTTTTTTCAGGGCATGAGCGGCATAAGCCGGTTCATAAGCTGGTTCAACCGGAAGATCTTTCTGCATAAATTTCAGGGTAAATCCATTTTCTCCAGTAGTATTTTCTGCAGCGATCGTAACAAGATTAAATCCGGCGTTCAGCTTGATTTTCTGCGTAAACTCCTTCTTTTCTGAAAGGATTTTACTGTTGATGGCAACACTGGCTCTGCTGTCTGCAGCAAAATAAACCGTTGCGATCGTCTCCTCCGGCACAGAAAGATAAAAGGCAAAGAGTCCGGTCTGTCCTTTTGCGATTCCAAATGATTGAAGCATGTTCCAGACACTTGTATTAAATGCCTGCCACTGGAACACACCCGGTTTCTGATCCGGGATCCGCTTCAACAAAGCATTCAGGGTGGCATATTCAATGGAACGGACAGGCAGCTTCGGTTCTTTCGTCATCCGCTTCAGTACTTTGACATTCAGCATATCTTTTTCAGTCTGCACAAAAGAGGCAAAAGGTCCGGCGAGCAGCATGGCTGACGGCACAAAATAACGGATCGGCAAAGGTCCATTCTTTTTGGGTCGGGCAACGCTTCTTGCATACTGCACCCAGCCGGGAGCCGCTTTTGGGGATGATACGTTCTTACGGAATTTTGCAATTTCTGCATTGTGTTCCTGTGCAGTCCGGGTGATGGCAGTTCGGACATCAGCAAGAGATTTTCCCTGATAGAAAAGGAAGGTCTGACCGCGATCGGCATTGAATTCATACTGTTTATTTTTCGGAGTAATGATCTTGCCCGAGAAACATTCCAAAACGTTTTCATCGGAGGGGAACGTTATGATATGTTTTCCTTTGAATGCTGCATGAAGAGAAAGAAACGGTCCGCGCTGGAAGATCACGTCGCCCTGTTTATTGGCAATATGGCAGCCGGCTTTTTCTGCAACTGCTCTTACGATATTTGCCGGGAGCTGACAGCTTGCGGAGTAATATGCTGTCCAGTTCTCATGTTTTTTCATGGCGAACCGTACAGTTTTATCACTAAAAACTGCAAGAGGAACCGCTTGCGGATCTTTGATTTCCCATGCACTCATGTAGGTTCCGGCAAAAAGGGATTGCTGATCCACTGCCGCCAACTCATTTTTCCGGATCTTCCTGATATCACCGATATGGAAGTCTTTCCCGGAAATTCCGAGATATTTCTTCATATTTCCGTTATGGGCACTCAAAACAACTTTTCCCCAGGGGATACGACTGGTATTTTTTACGACTTTGAAAGAGGTCAATCCAGTAAGAGCCGCCGGATCGTAATGGTTCAGAGAACTCAAATTGATTCCGCCGGGATTGTAGAAGAAAAGCAGAGACCTTCCGTCAGATTTCAACTGTTCAATTCCGCTCCGTTCCTCATTGCTGAGAGCTAGAATATTCAGGAAAATAACGAGTTTATATTTTTTATAGACTTCCGGTTTCAGGAAATCGGAAAGTTCATAAAAATCATGATCCGCACCGATAAAAGCCAGCTGTTTTTCCCGGAATTCTGTGGGATTTGCAAAATAATTTCCATAGAGCTGACTTTCCTGATCTGTCACAACTGCGATCTCTGTCCGACGGGGAGTTGCGAACTTCCGCACAACGTCCCGCATTTGATTGATCCGGGAAATTTCCCGCAGGATTTCGGGATGAGTAAACCACTGTCCGCCGAATTCCATCAAATATCCATTATGTCCTTTGAGGAATGCTGCAACGCCCTGACGGCGCAGCATCTGTGCTGATTTCTGCGGTGTGGGAGCCGGACACCCCTGACCAGCAAGAGTTCCGTAAGTTCCATGTGTCCGGAAATCCTCTTCCGCCAGGAACATTTTTTTATTGACAAAGAGAGAGGTATCAACAGCTCTGTTCGGGGAGTAGCCTCCGGTTTTCCGTAACGAATAAGGCGACGGAGCCCCGAGAAAATCAATATCCGGGCACTGAAGAAGCTGCTGAGTGAAAACAGTTCCGTTGACATTCATCACATTCATATCGGACAGGATCTCCATCCCGGCAAGGAGTTTCCCTCCGGAGACGGCTTTGATCACACCGGCAAGGTATTTTGCGGCATTGGTCACTGGCAGATTCAGCACCTGCAGATAATCTCCGTTGCGGGTACAGGGATAAGCTCCTTTTGCCCGTTCCTGTAATGACGGAAGACGGAACAGGTCATTCACATCCTTTGCTTTATAGAATTTGACCAGTTCCCGCAGTCCGTCTTTTCCGTATTTCAAATTGAGATAATGCCGGAATGCTTCCTGTCGGGTCCTGCTGTAATCCCAGTGAAAATTACCGGATTTATGATACCACCACTCTCCGGTATTCAATGCGCCGATATAGACCCCGACGATGGATGGTGCCAGATTGGATTCCCCTGCAAGTTCAAGGAATCTTCTGACCCGTTTTGCAAGATATAATTTCCATTCGGTCAGAGCATTTGCATGATACCTGTTACCGCGCCATTTCGTATTTCCATCCGGTTCTGTCAGGAGTGCATCAGGATACTTTTCTCTGAAATCATCGCCCTCAAAAGAAGCCCAGATACGGATGATAATTTTTGCATCCGGTGCTGATTTCAGCAAAGCATCAGCATTGACTTTGAACCGCTGAAACATTTTTTCCGGAGACGCATCTTTCGGATATTTCCCGCTGTATATGTTTTTAGAATGAACATAGTTGACATCCACCAGGAAAACATTAACACCGGCTTCGCGGAGTTTCCGAGCAGAAAGCGGGTTTCCGTTTGTGGCAGCCATCAATTGTCCGGAAAACATGGTGAGCGGTTTATTATCAGAATAAATGACAGGTAAACCGTTTTCCCATTTGATCTCATTTTTCACAAAAGGATATGTTTTTGACGGAGGTCGTAAAAGAGCCTCTCTTTCAGATTTATGACGCGGCTGAACAAAATCGACATGTCCCTTCAAAAACTTATTTTCATCTACAGGTAAATTTTCTGCTGCGATCAGAAAATTGGCTGTGAGGGCGGAAAGAAAAATAGCAAATCGTTTCATTTAAAACTCCTGTCTTTGAACTTGCTTAAAACGGGAATCGGACTGTTTTGCTGACTGTTCCCTGATTGCTGTAACCGTACCAACCATCAAAATAGGCAACCGGCACAAGTTGATTCAAACCGACCTGTTCCACATGACCGTCTTCAAAAGAAGCATTGAATCCGGTACCATGACGGTCAGAGAATTTCATATTATCGGTCAAATTTGCAGCATTGCTCAAGCGGAAGAACCCTGAAACATTCGGGTTTGAATCTGCTAACAGCATCCGCAAAGAAGCGGACTGTTTCAGGATCGAAGCTCTGGGCCACTGGTTTACTGCTGAAATCTGATATTTTCTGACATGGGTATTCATCCCATAGTCTGCATAATAGTCACCGCCGCGGGCTCCAACATTCATCCCGTGTTTCCGTTCTGACGGGCAGTGAAAGGTGTGACCCCCCTTTGAACTCCAATGACTGTTGTTCGCTTTAGCTCTTGCAAACGCTCCGATCCCCGCGTTTGCAAGATAACCGCCCCACCAGGGAGAGGTGGGATTCCAGTAGACAGGGACAAACCAGCTGTCGTTGGTGTCGGTATATTCCATAATATCCATCGACAACTGTTTCAGGTTATTTACGCATTGCGAGGATCTTCCTTTCTCTCTGGCGTTGTTCAGCGCAGGCAGAAGCATCCCGGCAAGAATCGCGATTATCGCAATTACAACAAGCAGTTCAATCAATGTAAATTCAGACTTCTTCATACAACTCATCCTTTCTCTTTTTACAAACGTGTTGTTCAAACTTTTCACTCTGTAAGAAGTATAACCCGGAATTCCTCTTTTGTAAACAGTACGATCTATAGAAAAATTATCACTTTCCGACATTTTTCGCATTTTCTTTGAAATTTTTCGTGGTATTTTATTGAAAAAGAGATTTTGTCTGTTATATTTTTCAGAGAAAAAGGAGATTTGCGGATGTACTTTGATGATATCAAGATTCAAAATGTGATCCACCGTTTTATATCCGGAACAAAAAGAGAAAACAACCTTCATGCAGAAGTTAATTCACTGGAATTTATCAGATGCGGATATGTTTTATTTTTTCACGATGACGGAACAAGGAAAGAGACCATCCGTTTGAACGCACCTGTATTTTTCTGGACACGGCAGGGGGATGATTATGCAATCATTCCCGATGAAGAATCGCCCCGGATGAAGTATGTCGAACATATCTATATAGACTTCACCGGACCCCGGACACGCCGGATGGTTGAAGCTCTGTATGAATTGTACCCATCCGGGAAAATGATTCCGCTTGAACCGGAGAAAATCTTTGAAACCTTCCGGAAAATTCTATATTTATACCGGATAGATCCTGTTCAAAATTCAGCAGAGATCGGCGTGTTGCTGGAAACCCTGATGTTCTATGTCTGTTCCGAAAAGTATAATAACAAAACGGATGGCTATGATCATTACAAACTTGAAACGATTGCTGATGATATCCGGAGCAACCCGTTTAAAGATTATAATTTTTCAGCCACTGCAAAATCTTTGGGAATCACTCCGGATCATTTCAGACGTCTCTTCCGTGGTAAGCATCATCTGACACCAACGGCATATCTGAATCACCAGCGGATGATCCGTGCTGTGGAACTGCTCGAAAAAACAGATATGCGCATCAAAGAAATCGTTTTTACCTGTCATTTCAATTCTGTGATAGGTTTTTCCCGCAGTTTCAAAAAGTACAGCGGGCTTTCCCCCCGGGAATACCGGCAAAAACGAAATCAATAAGAAAAAAGGGTTTGTGAAAGATGAGAAATTGGAAAAAAGGTTCTTTGCATTGTCATTCCATGTGGTCCGATGGAAGAGCTCTGCCGGAAGTCGCAGTGAAAACGTATCAAAATGCAGGTTATGATTTTGTCTGTCTTTCCGATCATAATGTGTTTCAGGAAGATCCGGAAGTCTGGATCCAGGTGCGCGACGAAGAAGGGGCGTGGCCCCCTATGCTTTCAGCAAAAGAGTATCAGAGAAGCTGTGAAATGCTCCCCGGTTCCATCATCGAAAAACAAATCTCTTATAAGAAATATATCCGTCTCAAAACATTCAGCGAATTGAAAAACGAATTTGAAGAGCCCGGAAAATTTCTGCTTGTTCCGGGATTGGAATTGACCGGCAGCGGCGAAAGTTTCGGCTGTCCCGGGAGAGTTCATGCCATTCATTGCAATATATTCAACGCTGCAAAAACATTACTGCCGCCGACGGGGGGAACCGATAAGGAATATTTACAGAAAATGCTGGATCTTTATCATTCTGTGGAGAGAAAAGATTCCTTTTTCATGCTGAATCATCCATGGTATAATGTTTGGGATGCCGACCCGCGGCTGCTGATCGGTTTTCCGGAGATCACGCTTTTTGAGATCTGCAACAGCGGAACCGGAAGTATGCCGGAAGATTGGATCTGCAACCGGGAAAAGTATTGGGATTTTGTTTTGGCGCACCGTCTGGCGAACGGGGATCCGGTTTTGTATGGCACGGCTTCCGATGATGCTCATTTTTATGATCCGGAACGGCTGACGCTCCCGGCAGCGGTTGAGACCGGGTTTGTGGTTGTGGATTGTCCGGATGAACTGACTGCGGCGAACCTGTGTGCCGCGATCAAAGCCGGGGACTTTTACTCTTCCTGCGGGGTCATGCTGGACGATGTGGAATTTTCTGCAGGAAGCGGGACATTGAATGTTCGGGTCAAAGCGGAACCGGGCGTTCAATACCGGATCGATTTTATCTCTACTGCAAAAGATTTTGACCGTACGATGGAAGTGAAAGAGTTTCCGCATGAAAATGAGATCTTCAGCCGGACCCGTCCGGTGATTCCTGAGGGGATCGGAGAAGTCGTTTCCAGTGTGAACGGAACATCGGCATCCTACACGCTGAAAGAGAATGATCTGTATGTCCGTGCGATCATAACCTCTGACCGTGAAACCAGATTGAAGACGAATTTTTATCCGGCGAAACAATGTGCCTGGACACAGCCGTTTGTTAAAATTTAAAGAGGTAATTTCAAAAGTCTTCAAAAATGTCAGAAAATTCTTGTTGCGATCTGTAAAATGGGGCGTTTTCGGTTTATCCTCCATAGCTTCAGCGAAGGAGGATGGCAGCCACGCTCAACCTACCATTTTCAGCTCATCAACA
>JAFTJI010000010.1 GCA_017456495.1 Lentisphaeria bacterium
TCCTTTTTCCCCTCCTCAAACTCCACCCCTTTTTTCCAAACCTTTTTGCGGCATTCCGATTTTTACGATGTAAAAATCGAAATGCCATCTTAAAGTTGAAATAGCAGAAGGATTTACCAACCTGTATGGGGAACAGCGCTTTTTCCTTTATATACCTTAATATAACATATCATAAAAGATTTTCAAGAGAAAAAAATATCCGCCGGGCATTTCTTCCGGCGGATACTCTCAAATATTCCATAAACACAGAAGATCAGACGAACTCTGACGCCATCCGGTCAAGGGTTCCTTCAGCAATCGCTTTCCGGATGCGCTTCATCAAATCCATGAAATAATGGATATTATGGATCGTCAGCAATCTGACCCCTAGAATTTCGTTGACGTTCAGCAAATGCCGGATGTAGGCTCTGGTGAAGTTCCGGCAGGCATAGCAGGTGCAGTTTTCGTCAATGGGGGTGAAATCGTTGAAATATTTTCCGGCTTTGACCGGCAGGGTGATCCCGCCTTTGATGAATGCAGAACCATGACGCGCCAGCCGTGTCGGCATCACACAGTCAAACATATCGATCCCGCGGCGGACATTTTCATAGATCTGCTTCGGGGTACCGACACCCATGAGGTACCGGGGCTTATCTTCCGGCAGGTACGGTGTGACCCGTTCCACGCACTCGAACATGATCTCTTCCGGTTCCCCGACGCTCAAGCCGCCGATGGAGTAACCGTCAAAATCCATTTTTACCAACTCCTCTGCAGAATGTTTCCGCAAGTCATGGTAGACAGATCCCTGCACGATCCCGAAACGGAACTGGTGGGGATCCAGAGGCTGTTCCCGTGACATCAGCTCCCAGCGGAGAGTCTGCTTCAGGGATTTTTCAGCATCTTCATAACTGCAGGGATAAGGTGTGCACTCATCGAACGCCATGACGATATCGGATCCCAGCGCGCGCTGGATCGCCATGGATTCCACAGGTCCGAGAAAATATCTGGAACCGTCGATGTGAGAAGCAAACTCAACGCCATCGGGTTTCATTTTGCGGAGATTGGAGAGACTGAACACCTGAAATCCGCCGCTGTCAGTAAGAATCGGACGGTTCCAGTTTTCAAATTTATGAAGCCCGCCAGCCTGACGGATCAGGTCTTTTCCGGGACGGAGCATCAGGTGATAGGTATTTCCCAGGATGATCTGGACTTCTTCCTCTTCCAGTTCGCGCGGAGACATTGCTTTCACGGTCGCGCGGGTTCCGACGGGCATGAAAATAGGTGTTTCAATATCGCCATGTGCGGTATGGATCTTTCCCAGACGCGCCATGGAACCGGTATCTTTTTTCAATAATTCGTAGAGAGCCATATCAAAGGAACATTCCCTGTTTGAGTTTTACAAGGGTTTCAACGGAAACACCGAGAGCTTCTGCGATACGGAACGCCAGCGGGATCGCCGCGCCGGGTCCTTTTCCAGTCAGAATACGGTCGCCGGAATCTTCGGTCAATTCTCCGGTATAGGTGAGACCTTCCACGCCGTCTTCCGTTGTGGGATAGCCGGTGACTTTTCTTCCGCCGGAGAGTCCGGCTTTTGCCAGAACGATGGGAGCGGCGCAGATCGCTCCAACGAATCCGCCGTCAGCATGAACAGTGCGGATCAGTTCGATCACGCGGCTATCATCGCGGAGATTGGTTGCTCCGGGCAGACCGCCGGGGAGGTAGACGAATAGAAGATCTTCCGCTTTGAGATCGTCGATCATCAAATCTGTGACGACCGGGATCCCCCGTGTGGATGTAACCGTTTTTCCGGTAACCCCGGCAAGTTTTACTGTCAGCCCGAGTCTGCGCCAGATATCTGCGGGTGCGAGAGCTTCGATTTCCTCAAAACCGTCAGCAAGAAGAATTGCAATTTCTTTTTTCATGTTTCATTCCTTTCGTTTTCGGGGTAATATAGCACAAGATCAACAATATTCCTATTATATTATAGAAAAAAGATGCCATTTTTTTGAAAAATCCGGAATTTTCCTGAAAGATTGTACTGACCGGAACGTTTCATTATACAGAAAATAAACTGAAAGAAGACGGTTGATGAAACAGGAATTTTTCCGGAATTTTTGAAGACGTTTGAAATTGACTGAAAGGTATTGATATGAAATTTACTCGTTTTGGCGCAATAAAACTGCAAAAGCAGGTTCATTACAAGGAAGCTGAAAAGGATATATATCCCTGCAGTCCGCCATGTAAAAAAGGTTTCTTCTGCTTTCCTGCAGGTTTTATGGATCCTTTTTACCTCCCTATCAGCAGGCCTCCGGAACATCCGAACTCCATGTTGCAGTATCTCAAAGATGACAACGGAAAAAAATTGCTGGTAAAAGATCTTTACACTGCTGTTGTTAAAGAAGGTGAATATGGTCCCTACGAGGATCGTTTTCTGACAGAAGAAGGCAAGGCTTTTCTGAAAAGAAGAGGTCTGAAAGAACGTGATATCTTTAAAGTTAACCGTCCCAGTTATGTTATGATCTATCCGAATACGGATGAGGAACTGACATTTTACGGTATCGATACAGAGAACGAAGACCGCAGCCGTTTATCTCAGCCCTTAACATATCTTCTGGATCCGGATGGCGAAAAAGTTACAGCAAACAGTTTCTACTACTATAATGATTTTTGGGATGATTACGAATATGGTTATACTGGTGTTGATCCGAAAAAAACTTCCCTTGACGAGGAATTTCATCTTAAAGACGGACGTATAATCAAAGTTCTCAGTTGGCTGAAGATGAACAATATCCGTCCTGAACAGCTTTGCGCCTGGCCTGTCTACCCCCCTCTCGAAAATCAATATCTGGCAACTCTTAAAAAATACCATGTTTTTGAATATGAAGGCTGTCTCTGGCATCATCTTGGCAGTTACCTCAAGCGCAGCGAAATTCTTTCCCAGTTTTCTGACACTTGGTTTTATACTGACATCCATGCTTATGAACGGGCTCTCAAAAAATCCATGGGAAAAGGATACGGGAAAAAGAAAAAATATCAGAGAGAAATGGATCCTTCAAATGCAGGCATCCGTGGAGCCTACGAATTTAATTACACTTTTAACCCCATCAAAATGTATGAAGTATTCATTGATGAAAAGATCCACTGAGCAGATATTACCGGTCAGAAAAAAATAATGCCGCAAGGCCTGTCTGAAAAAAACAGACCGCAGCATTGTGAAGTGCACTTCATTTTGCTGCAGTCCCTTATATTTGATCGTGAGCTTATCTCACAGAGGTAATGTATAACTGAACTCTTTTGAAATTGCCTCCATTTATCAAAAAATTTCACAGGGACCTTTCTTTCAGAAATTCCCGGATCCTTGAAAATGCCCGCCGCAACAAACTGCAATCCATGGTAAATGCAATGCGGACAAAATCATTGTATGCCTTTCCACCGTAAGCACTTCCATGGATCAAAGCAACTTGTTTTGATTTCAACAATGCCATCGCAAACTCTTCCCCGGACATTCCCGTGGCAGAGACATTCAGCAGACCGTAGAATGTTGCCGGGATTCCGACACAAGTAATCTCCGGAATCGTCTGTAATTCGTCCAATACGCAATTCCGGCGTTTTTCAAATTCTTTGAGAATATATGATTCATCTGTACGATCAGAGAGAGCTTCAATGGCAGCGTATTGAGACGGCAGCGGCGCGCATGCCACAATATTTTCAGTCATTTGAGTCATTACCCGGATCATAGGCGCAGGAGCCAATGTCCAACCGACTCGCCAGCCTGTCATGGCATAACGCTTGGAAAAACCGTTTACAACCGCCGTCCGTTCTCTCATTCCGGGTCTGGTCAGAATACTTTCTGCTTTTTTCCCGTCGAAAACAAGATGATTATAGATTTCATCGGAAATCACAAAGAGATCATGTTTGATTACAGTTTCTGCAATCCTGTCAAGAATCTCTCCGGGAATCACTGCGCCAGTGGGGTTGGAGGGTGAATTCAAAATCAAAAGACGCGTTTGCGGCGTGATAGCTTTTTCAATCTCTTCCGGCTGGACAACAAACTTGTTTTCGGGAGAGGTCTCTACAAAGACAGGTTTTGCACCCAACGAGATTACAACTTCTCTGTAATTGATCCAGAACGGAGCCGGGATGATCACTTCATCACCGGGGTTCAACAAACTCCACAAGCAGAGATATGCTGATTCCATAGCACCCACTGAGACCATAATTTCCGATTTCGGATCAAAGCTCAAGCCGTACTCTTTTTCTGCGTCGGCTGCGATCGCTTCCCGCAACTGGATCAGTCCGGCATTGGCACTGTAACGGGTTTTCCCTGCCATGATGGCACGGCATGCGGCTTCCTGAACATTCAGAGGCGGCGGAAGATCCGGATCTCCCAGTGTCAAATCAATCACTCCGGTATATTTTTGTGCTTCGTCATAAATTCTTCTTGGTTCTGACGGGGTCAGGTTCAATGCCAAATCCGAAAGTTTCATTCTGTTCTCCGTTTTTTTATAAAGATGTTTTTTTCTCTGTATTTCCCTTATGAATCTCCAATTTCCAGTTCCAGAAATCATCCGGGAAAGGAAGATCCTTATCAAAAACAGCCTCCTGAAATTCCGGAGCCGGAGTCGTTGTAAAACCGAATACAACCTCCAACTGACTTCCGGTTCGCAGATGATCCAGCTGAAAATGATAAGGCGGTGCGATTCTGACCCGGGATTCCATGCCGTTGATTTGAAGTTCTATCACAGCATTTCCATTGATTTCCGGGAACCTCAACTGAACTTGAGAATCTGAAAAAGAGATTGTTTTCCGGAAGAGAGCCGTTCCTGAAAATGTCTTTCCCGGGAGAATATCTTGAGGAACTCCATTGCAGGTTACAGAAAAGTCTTTTGAACTGAAGTTTTGAACGATCCCATCAGATTGAAAGGGTTCTTCCCATTCGGCATTATGCAATTCTTCCGGGAGTTCTCCCCGCAGAAGCAGCAGGGATTCTCCGGGGAAAAGTTCCAATATTTCCGAAGGATTTTTCCTGATTTTTCTTAAAGGATCAAACCATTCAAAGCCGCTCAGATCAGAAAGAATTTTCGTTTTTACATAACTCTTGGGCGATTCATTCACCAGAAAATAAGATTCCGTTTTTTCATTTTTATAATGCCGGACTGCCAACGCCGGAGTGATATCTTCCACAGAAAAATCAATACATTCTCTGCAGTTGCTTTTGGCGGTTAGCTGATCTATATTTTCTTTGGTAATGCGGTGGAGCCTCAACCCCTGTTTTTCCAGTCGGAGAAGAATATCTTTTCCGGATGAGGGCAACAGTTCAAAATCAGAAACAAACAAGATCTTAAACGCGGCATTTTCAATGGTACAAACACCATTTTTTACAGTTGCATTTTCCAGCATGTCCAACGGAACAATCACCGGATCGATCTGCTGCCGGATCAGCCGCTTCATAACAGCTTCGCACTTGATACAGTCGGAATCCTGCCATTCAGTTTCAGCATGATAAAGAACGGCGGCTGGACTTACAGCCGTTCCGCCGGAGTGGATTTTGCAAAGAAGATCTGCATATTCCCGCCAACGGGGAAAATATTTCCATTGAGCATTTTTCCCTCTTGCATAAAAGTGAGGCGGACAATCCGGATCCGGAAATTTCGGAGAAAATGCATGGGGGACAAGCCGGTTGATTCCACGGACGATCGCATGATCCGTATGCCATTTCATCATTGCAAGATCTTCCGACCAGCCGTATGCCCCGAAGATTTCTGCAAAAGAGGGCGTACCATTCAGTGCCCCGCAGCTTGAGCCGAGTTTCATCAGAGAATAATGGAAAAATTCGCTGTTGTATTGCCCGAAGACGGAGGATAAAATTCCTTCCGTATGACCCGGTCTGTTCTGTCCGAGAACGGTATCAACGCCAGCCCAGGATTGTCCTTTCATGGAGCGGAAAAAGTGTCCGTTCCCATAGCCTAATCTGGTATGTGCGCCATTATCTTCAATCACATGTCCGATATAGATCAAACCATGTTCTTTGCAGAATCTTCCGATCTGTCGGGGGAAACTCTCCGAATAAAGTTTGGAAACTTTATCCATAAAACAGTATCTTGCCGTTCTTGTTTCTTCCGGAACATCGGATCTCATGATCAGGTGGGGCAGCTGATCCAGCGGAAGCAACGGAGAATAAGGCAATGACATTTCCAGTTTTCCCAATGCTGCATCATAACTGTCTATATTTCCAAGCCGGGGTTCATCACTGAAAAAACCGATAAAACTTTTCCCGACAAATCGTTTCAACCGTTCAACATGGGGCTTGTAAATCGTATCAATATAACATTGCACCGCTTCCGGAGAAAGAAAATTGATATAATTTACGGTATGAGCTTCCCCGCCGTTTCTGGTTATTTTCCAGAGATTTAACATATATTCCCCGGCAGGAAGATCGATTTCGGATTTTTCACACGGAAGAGTTCGTACAGAATCCGCCCGGAATGAAGAATCAGGATTCATTTTCAGAAGAAAAACTTTTGCGATTTCCCGATCCCCTTTCGTAAGATACTGTTCCGGATCATAATGGAACACTCCTCCGGGATGAGAGAATTGCTCTTTGACAGGTTCCAGCAGCAGCCGGAGATGTTCCGGATGATTTTTTGCAATGATACCGTCAGCATATCCGCTGGGGAAATGACTGTCATCAAAAAGCATGACTTGCATTCCGAGTTCTTCTGCCAGCGAAAGAATGAATTCAAGGGTTTCCCACCAAAATTCTTCCATATATCCCGGAAAAGGTCTGGATTCTGCGATAAAACCGCGAAGACCGGCTTTATACATTTCCCGTATTTCCTGTTCAAGGATATCAAAAGGCTCTCCGTGGAGCCAAAATAATGGAAGAATATTCGGTGTTTTCATTTTCAATGTAAAACCTTGTAACGGATTCCGGGAATATAGGGTGAAATTGCCCTTGTACGGACATCATTCATCTGCCGGAGAGCCCATTCGATTTCAATTTTTTCTGTCCGGGCAGCCAGTTTGACCACCATTCTCTGAGGTTTTCCTGTCAGCGCAAATGTCATCTCTTCGGAAAATTCCTGATTGCAGCAGGCATGGAACTTCTGTTCAAACATCAGTTTTCCATCGACCCATGCTTTCCAAGGGACATTGCAGCCGAACCAGAGATATGCTTTGTCAACAGGCTGATCTCCACAGAAATCGATCACAAGATAATGGCATCCAGTTCCGAAGAATCCGCCCAGATCTTTGCTGTAAAGAAAGAATCCGGCTTTCTGTACGGAATAAGGGTTTTCCTGCGGCAGATCATGAAGCAGCAGAGCCGATTCATCAAGATATTCATTTTCCAATTTGACATACATATCCATGGAATCTCTGCAGAACCCGGCGTTTGCCGGATTGCACGCAAGTTCCTCACAATCATAGGGACAGACTTCATATTTGTCCTTGTCCCACATATCCCAATAAGGACCGTAGACCTGATACTGGACAGCTCCGCGCAGACCGAATGCATCAGAAATGGTTTCCCCATTCTCTTTCGTGATTTCCATGAAGAATCTGTTTTCTGTATTCATATACTCCATGGATTCTTTTCCGGTGATTTCAACAGCGATCCGTTGAGTTCCCTTTGGTGGAACATTGACGTTTTCATTGAATACAACTGTCGTATATTCAGGGGCTTCCATCTTCAGAACGCCATTCAGTTCCGTATCAAAAGGATTTGCAATGACAATATCGACAAAGGTCGGTTTTCCGCAGTAAAGAACAGGCTGATCCTGATATTCTGCTGTAAGCGTTACTTGCGGTTCCGGAGCAATTCTTACTTCAACAGCCGGAGCATTGGTGATTTCCAACTGCGTATTTCTGCACAAAGACATTTCAACACCCAGGGCGCAAGTTTCTTTTGCAAAAGAGTCAAGTGTTGCAAACTGGTGCGGGATTTCGCAGGCACAGACAAGTGTTTTTCCCATTTTTTCGCAGTAATCAGCGGGAAGGACAGAACTTCCGTGGATCAACCCGAGCATTGCTCCTGCGGTTGCAGCGGTACAATCTGCATCCCATCCGGACTGAATACAAATGTGCATTGCCTTTTTGAAATCGCCGTCGGAAAGATACAATGCCATCAGCGTCAGAGGAAAATTGGTTTCAGTTGCGGTTCCGTTCCGGTGTCCCCACCGGCGGATGATAGCGGTCCATTTTTCTTTCAGGGTCTTATCCTGATTGCAAATCTCAACGACTTCATAATAGATCTTGCGGACACGGCTGTTTTCCGGAAGAACATCGAGAGCTGCGGGAAGCAGTTTATACAAATCAGACTCAAAGAATGTCATAGAACAGGCAGCTGCCCAGAATTGTTCGACTTCGATACTGAATTTTGAGTGATCCAGACAACCGTCGATTGCTGCATATTCTGCTGCAAGCCGTGGATTTCCCGGACACAGGATGCCCCAGATTTCCGCACGGATCGGACAGCCCATTCCTTCATGATACCAATCATTATTGAATGTGCCGGAGTAAGGCGGCATGATCCCGCCATCAAAGTTGTCAATAAAGATCCCGTATTCGCAGCAGGTATAGAAACAGTGTTCCTTCCAATACTTTGCAAGTATTTTACTGTCAATGAAAAGTCCATGTTTCTGCAGGGCCTCCATATAAACGACCTGAATATCAAGGTCATCGTTTGGATAAAGGATTTTCGGCCAGAGTTTATCCGGATCGCACTCTTTGAAATGTTTATGACACTCATAAGGTGCGCCGATGATCCCGCCGATGGATTTTCCTGTCCAGCATCCGAGAACTTTGTCAAAATATGTTGCGTAATCCAATTTCATTTTCAGACGTTGTTCCTTTTATTTTGCTTGAGATTTTTTCCGTTCAATGACAACGACTTCCCCGACTTCGATCCTGACTTCAAGGAATGTTGCGCCGTCTTTTTCCACGACATTGAATTTTTTCTGTCCGGGAACGCCTTTTTTGTCAAAGAATCTGTAAGTGAATTCAGAACGGTCGCCGAATCCGAAATATCCGCTGATCGCTGTTACGATCTTATCTTTTCCGATAACAGCACCTTCCCGCATTTCCCGGTAGGCAATGGGCCACATGGCTTTCAGCGGATTATCTCCCTGATGATTATATTTCAAACCAAACGGAGAACACATCATCCCTTCCCACAAACCAAGGAGAACCTGGGTATGCATATCTTCCGGACTCCGGCAAAGCGCATTTGGACAGGGATAGAGCTGACCGCGTTTGAGAAGATCCATGTCAATCGCTTCCGTATAACGCATGGGGGAAAGAGAAATCAGCGCGTGCATATTTGAGGTGGTGGAGTTGCCCACATTGCCGTAAACTTTCTTTCCTCTTGCCACGATCGGACGGCAGAGGTGCTGGAGAAATTCCTGACTCAGCAGCTGGTAAGAACCTTTCTTTGCGGCAAGTTTTCCGGTGCGGATATCAATATCTCCGCTGACTCCATCGTACTGATTGTAAGTGAACCGGTGCTCGCCGCGGCTGCCTTCCATATAGTCA
>JAFTJI010000068.1 GCA_017456495.1 Lentisphaeria bacterium
AGTATTCCCAGTATTCCCAGTATTCCCAGTATTCCCAGTATTCCCAGTATTCCCAGTATTCCCAGTATTCTTACTTATTAAAAAATCCGCGGATTGCGTTCTGCATCAGCATGGCAATGGTCATGGGACCGACACCGCCGGGAACAGGGGTGATGGCTGAGGCAACTTTGGAAACTTCTGCAAAGTCAACGTCGCCAACGATCCGGTAACCTTTTGCTGCCGCTGCATCCGGAATACGGTTGATTCCGACGTCGATAACAACTGCACCCGGTTTCACCATATCGGCTTTCACAAACTCAGGTTTTCCAATGGCTGCAACCAGAATATCAGCAGTCTGAAGCAGCTCTTTCAGGTTTTCAGTCCGGGAGTGCGCAACGGTCACAGTGGCATCCACGCCCTTATTGGAGAGCAGTGCCGCCATGGGTTTGCCGACGATGTTGGAACGTCCGAGCACGACCGCATGTTTTCCCTTTGTGGGGATCTTGTAATATTCCAGCAGCTTCATCACGCCGTAAGGAGTGCAGGGCATGAACCCGGTGGTATCGCCGAGGAAGAGTTTTCCGGCGTTGAAAGGATGGAAACAATCCACGTCTTTTGCGGGATCAATGGCAAGAACAACTTCTTCTTCATTGATCTGCTTCGGCGGGGGAGACTGAACGAGGATTCCGTGGATCCTGGGATCTTTATTCAATCTGTCAATGACGGCAAGCAGTTCTTCCTGTGTAGTGTTTTCCGGGAGAACGATCTTTTCGGAGTAGATTCCCAGTTCGGCGCATTTTTTAACTTTTGTGCCGACATAGACCTGAGAAGCCGGGTTTTCCCCGACGAGGATCACAGCGAGCCCCGGAACGGTTCCGTATTTTTCCTTGATTTCAGCGATCTGTTCAATGGATTTAGCGTGAACAGAGGCTGCAACTGTTTTGCCGTCAATGATAAGTGCTTCGGACATATCTTTCATCCTTATTTGGTGTTCGTGTTTTTCTTTTTCAGGTCATTTATCCGCTGTTTCAGTTCTCTGATCTGGCGGTCAAGTTTTGCCAGGTTCTGATTCATGGGTCTGATTTCCGGCTTGGTGTTCAGATATTCACTGAGCTGCTGGTTGAGAACCAGGATCTCTCTTGCCAGTTTTGCGGCATATTTATCTTTGCGGATGGCACTTCTGCGCTGCTGGATCAGCTGAGCTTCAATTCTAGCCCGCTCTTTCTGAAGATCTGACAGCTGTTTATCCAAATCTGCCTTTTCGTCTGCAGCCAGAGTAAAAGCCAACATAGTACAAAGGAGTGACAATACGATTTTTTTCATAACAGGAACCCTTTCATATAATAGTCGATTATTCTTCCGGTGTTCTCCGGAAAAAGGCAAATTTTGCACCGCCGAAAATCCGGATCGCTTCCAGGGTCCAGGCGGGCGGCGGCGGAACCAGTCCTCTGTCGGCAGGGACTTCCCAGATCAGGACAGCTTTTTTGCACCAGCGGGTGAATGCAGCATCACTGAGGATCGCAGAGAGATACTCTGTGGTTTCCGCATACGGCGGATCCGCAAACACGATATCCGGTTCCGCAAGGACAGAAAGCCGCATTGCCCCGGCTGGAAGAGAGATGTTCAGGATCTCAAATTCACTCTGACAGCCGAGAGATTGCGCCTTTGCCGTATTCGCCTTGATACACTTGATCGCACCGGCGGCAGCATCGGCAAACCACACAGATGAAGCTCCCCGGCTGGCAGCTTCCAGACCAATGGCACCGCTTCCGGCAAACAGGTCGGCAACCGTCTTTCCGGAAAGATCCCCCAGACTGTCAAAGAGAGCCTTCCGTGAACGGACGGCTGTGGGTCTGGTGGTCATTCCTGCCGGTGCCCGCAGGGGCAATCCTCTGAGTTGTCCTGATACAATATTCATAATTCAATCAGTTCTGATGACAGGCGATGAGTTCCACTTCCACCAGTGCCCCTTTGGGCAGGGCAGCTGCCGCAACGCAGCTTCTGGCAGGCTTGGAAACAAAATATTTTTCATAAATGGCATTGAATGCTGCAAAGTGGCTCATATCCTGCAGAAAACAGGTGGTCTTGATCACTTCGTCAAAGGTATAACCGGCAGCTTCCAGAACGGCTGCAAGGTTCTTCATGACCTGTTCAGACTGGGCTTCGATCTCTGCCGGTGCAAGAACGCCTGTTGCAGGATCAAGAGCGATCTGACCGGAGGTATAGAGAAAATCACCGATCTTGACAGCCTGGGAATAAGGTCCGACTGCTGCCGGTGCACTGGTTGTGGAAATAATTTCTTTTTTCATTGTTCTGATTCCTTTTTTCAAAGGTTAACTGTATAGCCGGATTCGCGCAAAACCGCACAAATCTGTTCAAAATGAGCAAAATCACGGGTTTCCATCGTCACATGGAGGAAACAGGCGTTGATATCGTTGTTCACATTGCCGCGGGTATGATTGACATGAACGACGTTGGCTCCCTGACTGGAAATGATGGAGCTGACACGGGTCAATTCTCCGGGACGGTCCAGCAGTTCCAGATTCAATTCAGATCTTCTTCCGGATGTCACAAGACCGCGGTTGATCACACGGGAAAGGATCGTCACATCAATGTTACCGCCGGAGACAAGAGCAACAACTTTCTTTCCTTTGATGGGCAGTTTTCCGAAGCGGATCGCCGCAAGACCGGTCGCTCCGGCACCTTCTGCAATCATCTTCTGTCCTTCCAGAAGCATCAGAATGGCAGTTGCGATCTCATCATCGCTGACGGTCACGACGTCATCCAGATACTTGCTGCAGAGTTCAAAGGTCAAATCGCCCGGGCGTTTCACTGCGATACCGTCTGCAAAGGTGCGGACAGTCTTGCAGTTGAGGATCTTTTTAGCATGATAGCTTTCGCTCATGGAAGCGGCACCTGCAGCCTGAACACCGTAAACTTTACAGCGGGGATTCAGGGTTTTGATCGCCATAGCGACACCGGAAGCGAGTCCGCCGCCGCCAATGGGAACGACAACTGCTTCCGCATCGGAAAGCTCCTGGTAGATTTCAAGTCCGATGGTTCCCTGTCCGGCAATGATCTCTTCATCATCAAAGGGATGGACAAAGACAGCACCGCTTTTTTCGGCTTCTTCTCTTGCGGCGGCATAAGCATCGTCATAGATGCCATCGACCAGCACAACTTCTGCGCCATAGCTTTTGGTCGCTTCCACTTTGGAGATGGGAGCCGTGCTGGGAACGAAGATCTTTGCTTTGATTTTATTGACCTGAGAACCGAGAGCCACGCCTTGAGCATGGTTTCCTGCGGAACAGGCAATCACACCGCGTTTTTTATCTTCGTCAGAAAGTTTTGCAATCTTATAATAAGCTCCGCGCACCTTGAAAGAACCTGTGACCTGCAGGTTTTCAGGCTTGATATAAACGTTGGAATCAATGCTGAATCTGGGAGCCTGGATCAGCGGAGTTGCCCGCAGGACCCGGCGGAGTTCGTTCTGTGCATCATAAACTTTATCAATGGTAAGCATGGCGATTATTCTTCCTCTGCGGGTTCATCACCGGGCTGGTTTTCAAGTTTGAAATGCTTCTGGATCTTTTCGAGGATCTCCATTTTGGCTTCATCGGACTCATAGTTGAGCTGACGCCAGTTCCAGTGGAAACCGTCATCGGTCCAGCGGGGAACGATATGAAGATGAGAGTGCATCACCACCTGTCCGGCAGTTGTGCCGTCGGAAAGATGGAAGTTGTAACCGTCAGCATCCAAACCGCGTTTCATTGCCACGCCGATTCTTGCGCCGACACGGAACATGCGGCCCGCGATATTTTCCGGAATCGTTGCTGTACTGGTGTGATGTTCTTTCGGAATCACCAGAGTATGCCCGAAAGTAATGGGGGAAATATCCATAAAAGCCAGTACGAGTTCGTCTTCATAGACTTTGACGGAGGGGATCTCTCCGGCGATGATTCTGCAGAAAATGCAATTTCTCATGTTCCGATTCCTTTTCTTTATTCAGCTTCATATTCTTCCATGGTTCCGTCAGCGGAACCGATCACTACAACACATTCCCCTTTCCAGCTCTTCCTGCCGTATTTTTCCGACAATTCAGCAGCTGTTCCGCGCAGGATCTCCTGATGAAGTTTCGTTGCCTCCCGGATCACTGCGACAGGTGCAGAAGCACCGAAATATTCCGGGATCTCATTCAGAAGTTTGGAGAGACGGTACGGGGATTCAAAGATCACAGCGGTCAGTTTTGAATCTGCGATCTCTTTCAAACGGGTGGAACGTCTACCGGATTTGACCGGAAGAAACCCGTGAAACGCAAAGCGGTCACTTGGCAATGCACTTGCGGCAACAGCGAAGAGCAGAGCGGACGCACCGGGCAGGATATCCGGTTCGATCCCGGCTGCCACAGCTTCCCGGATCAGCAGAAATCCCGGATCGGAAATACAGGGCATCCCGGCATCGGTCACAAGAGCGATATTTTCACCGGAAAGGATCCGTTTCACAAGACCTGCACACTTGCCGTGTTCGTTGAAAATGTGATAACTTTCCAATCTTGTATGGATATCATAATGGGCGCAAAGTCCCCGGGTATGACGGGTATCTTCTGCCAGAATGACATCAGCTTCTTTGAGGACACGGAGAGCGCGGACAGTAATATCTTCCAGGTTGCCGATGGGTGTGGCAACGATATGCAATGCGCCTGTATGGGAAGAATCACTCATTTTTTGGATTTGCCTGTCCAGTATTCCGTTTTTTTGCGTTCCAGGATCATCCCCACTGCATCAAGATCAATGGGGGTGTAACCGCGGTCTTCGATAAAAGAACAGAAATCAAGCCATGCCTGATGATCCCACTCTCCCTGATGTTCGCGGACGAATTCTTCGGGGATGGCGGTCCGTTCCAAACGGAGCAGATTCATCTCTTTACTTGAGGGCATGATCCAACCTTTCTCTTCTCGGTTCATATTGCGTTATTTACAGTTGGGTAATATACACCCGTTTTCCCCTTTTGTCAAATTTTTAGAGGAAATGATTGAAAAGAAACAAGTTTTCCGGTTCAAAATTACTGATTTTTTTTATCTCAGACGGAATGTAACGGGTTTCTGATTAACGTTGTAATAGTCTGCAAAAACACCGCTATTGTTGATGCGGAGAATGGTATAACCGCTTCCGGGGGAGAGTAATTCAGTTTTGATATTCCCACTGAAATAAGATTTCCACAAACTTTCCTGGGCCTTACTCATTTTGACCGGTTTGGTGGAATAAACCACTTTCGGTGCAAAATTTTTGTGCAGTTCAGGATATCTCATGGTGGTGTTCATAACAAATTGGGTGATCCGCCGTACATTTTTTTTATCATCATAATGAACGATAGCCGTGTTGTGAGTGTGACCGCTCAGAACAATGGCGTTCCGGCTCAGGAGCAATTCAAGCAGCCGTTCCGGATCATCCGTAATGATATCTGAGATCCACTTCTTTTCAGCGGGGATCACAGGCACGTGGGAGATAAAGAAAGTATAACGGATCACATTGCGTTTTTTGAAAGCTTCTTCCAGCAAATCAAGATCCGGATTCATAAGATCGTGAAAATAAAAGAGATCATCTCCGAGAAAGAAATAATAATTAGAACCTTTGCGGACGATGTTTTTGACGGATTTCTCAAAGTGCGGCTCCATGATCTTCTGCCATGCTTCGGTACCGCCGGGACCGCGGGTATCATGATTTCCGACAACTGCCAGAACCGGACAGGGAAAGCGGGAAGTCAGGGCGTTCAGCCCGCCGGAGATCATTTTTTCATGAAGATCCTGCCGTCCGGCATCTCCTTGAACCATATCACCCAGCTGGATGACATAACGGGATCCCGCCGTTTTCGCAGACTTTGCAGCAGTATCCAGACAACCGGGAAGATATATTTCCCACATTGTTTCGTTCTGCGCCGGAGTGCCGGGGTCCCAGCCTCTGGATTCTGTTGCCCAGAGCGTATGGTTTCTCCATGAGAAAAGACCATGTTTGTTCAATACCCCTTTTGCCATGGGGACTTTCGGATTAAACTTTTCGTAAACTGCCTTATCGTGCAGATCCACTTTATCATAGTGAATATCGCCCAACAGCACGACATTGTAATTGTAATTGTCATTTCTGGTACTTTGACAAGCGGTCAACAGAATCAGGGTAAGGAATCCAAGAAAAAGATTTATCCGTTTCATTTCTGATTGTCCCTTTCAGTTGTTTTGAAGGATTTTGAAATTTAAACTGTCTTTTTACTGTTCAGCTCAATATGCATTAACAAATATTAAAAAGACAGTGAAAATAATGGAGTTCAGCAACAGGCTGTCAACCAGGTCAAATACTCCGCCGATCCCGGGGAGTGTTTTTCCGGAATCTTTCACGCCGCAAACACGCTTGATACAGGATTCTGCCAAATCTCCGGCTGCTCCGAAAATAAACAGAACGATCCCCAGTACAATGGGAAGCCAGATACCGAAACTCAAATCCGGGAATGCCCATCCGAACAGACTCACAGCAAATGCGATTGATGCCAGCATACCGCCGCATGCACCTTCCCAGGATTTTCCGGGACTGATCGAGGGAATCATCTTGTGATTTCCGCCCGGCAGAAGTTTATGGGTCAGAGTGCCAACCACATAAGCACCGATATCTCCGATTTTTGTACCGAGAACAAAGAATAAAAAGACTTTCGGACCATGCTGAAAGTAGATGTTTTCCAGCATAACAAATGCAGGTATAAAGAGGAATCCGACTCCGATACTGTTCAAAATCCGTTCCAAACCGCCTTCTTTTCCAATAATAAAAAGCAGAAAAATCCACGGAAATGCCAAAACAATAAAAAACAGAAAGAATAAAATTACAGCAGATATGTTATTAACAACATACAAATAACTGTCTATGGAATAAAAATACATATACACGGAAAGAAAAGAAAAGAAAATGAGAAAAGAAGTCAATTTTGTAGATACCGGTTTTCCTCCCTGTTTCAACATGCTGCATGTTTCATAAGGCACGAAAAAGGATAGAAATCCCCCGAAGATCAAAAATGCAATATTGGAAACCAAAGGGGTTCCGAACATTTTCTCTCCGAAAATAATACATGAAAAAACTGCTAACAGAACAACTGTGCTGAAAAGGCGTTTGAAAAACATTTACTTTCTACCTCCGAAACGTCTGTCTCTTTTACCAAAGTTTTCTAATATCTTGCGGAATTCTTCTTCACTGAAATCAGGCCAGAGCGTATCTGTCACATAAAATTCAGAATAAGAAAGTTCCCACAAGAGGAAATTACTCAACCGTAATTCCCCGCTTGTCCGGATCATCAGCTCCGGATCGGGGACATCCGGTAAATAAAGATACTCCTTAAACATTGATTCGTCAAGTGAATCCGGAGAAATTTTTCCGGAAATGCACTCTTTTGCGAATTTTTTTGCTGCATCGACGATTTCCGCTCTGCCGCCGTAGTTCAATGCGAGAATAAGAGTATATTCATAATCTTTTGCTGTTTCAGCCATCACGTTCCGGAGAGAACTTGCGACTTCTTTCGGCAGACCGTCGATCCGTCCGGTAACGCAAAGCCTGATTCTGTTATCCAGCATTTTCTGTTTTTTTTCCTGAAGAAAGAAAGAGAGCAAAGCCATCAGCGCATTCACTTCCTCTTCAGAACGTTTCCAGTTTTCCGTACTGAACGCATAAAGAGTAACATATTTTACTCCGTAATTATAGACATAATTCAGGAGATCTTCAACAGTATCCGCGCCTTTTTTGTGACCTTCCACACGTGGAAGATCATGTTTTTTCGCCCACCGTCCATTGCCGTCCATAATGATGGCAACATGTTTTACTTCAGGGAGATCATTCATTTTTTACCGAAAAACCTTTCTTCGATCATCATACAGAGGGTGTGATAAATGGGAAGATGATACTCCTGAACTCTGTAAGTCTCTTTTGCCGGAGCATGGATCACGCAGTCGGCATAAGCGGCACATTTTCCATTGCCTTCCCCGGTAAGCAGGATCCGTTTGATTCCCATTCCACCGGCAACTTTGAAAGCGTTCAGGATATTTTCAGCATTTCCGGAAGTGGAAATACCGAGGATACAATCGCCTTCGGATCCCATGGCAAAGAGCTGCTGAGCATAACAGAGCATGGGATCTACATCATTTGTAAAAGCTGTTGAAAGAGCCTGATGGGCACTGAGTACCATTGCTTTCAATCCCATCTGGAGCTTACAGGTGATATCATCCATACTTTCTCCGAGCCGTTCATTCATCTTGCTCTTCAGATCGGCAGGGAGTTCTCTTTTCAGAAGAAAACCCTTGGAAAGTTCCCCTGTGATGTGTTCTGCATCGGCTGCACTGCCGCCATTTCCGCAAATAAATAAAATTTTCGACTTGAAAAATGAATTTTCTATGATACTGTAAGCCTGGAAAATGCTTTCAGATGCCGGAAGTAACTCCGGGAACCTCCGAAAAAGGTTTTCGGCGTACTCTTGAACTTTTGTGTTTTCCATGTTGATAACTCTGTTTATGGATTGTTGTCAATTTTGTCAGTAACTTTTCTATATTAATAAAGCACAGTTTTCTGACAAAGTCAAAACATTTTATGAACATTCTTTAAATTTTTTTTTTGAATAAAAAAGAAAACCTTATTGACATTTTCAACATTGCATACTACTGTATAATATATATATAATACAGGATATAATAACAACCGCCCGATGGCAAAATGTCAACAAGCCTCTGGCAAAGGAGAAAAACCTATGAAAGTTAACGTAAAGAGAGATGTCCTTCTCAAAGGACTTCAGAGAGTCTGCAACATCATTGGTTCCAGAACAACCATCCCCGTACTCGCAAATATTGTCATGGAAGCAAAAGATGGTTTCATCCACATGACCACTACAGACCTGGAACTCAGAATTTCCACAAAACTTCCCGCTGAAGTTCAGGAAGCAGGTATCACAACCGTTCCCGCAAAACGGCTGCTCGGTCTGGTTTCCAAGTTCAAAGCTGAAGATGTTATCATGGATTCCGATGACAGTTTCAATGTCAAGATCCTTTGCGGAACCGCTGATTTCAAACTTCTCGGACTCGATCCCAAAGACTTCCCCGAAGCTGTGGAATTTGCTCCCTTGAGAAAATTCAAACTCAAACAGGCTGATTTTGCAAGACTCATCGACAGAATCTCTTATGCTGTCAGTCTTGATGACTCCAGAAAAGTTCTGCATGGTATCCTTGTTTCCATCAAGGAAGGCGTTCTTACAACCGTTGCAACCGATGGAAAACGTCTTGCTCTTTCCGAAAAACTTCTGGAAGAACCCTGCGAAGGAACAGAAGGCGATGTTATCATTACATTGAAGTCTGCAACCGAAGCCAAGAGAATTCTGGAAAAAGAAGGCGAAATCTTCATTGAAATCGGTGAAAACCTGGTTTCTTTCAAGATCGGTGATACAGAAATCGTTTCCAAGCTGATCGAAGGAAATTATCCTCAGTACCGCGCTGTGATCCCCCAGAACTTCTCCAAGTCTGTTGCGATCCCCTGCGGAGATTTCAGCGATGCTCTTGATATCGTCAGCATTCCCCTTTCCGATTCCTCTTCCTATGTCAAACTTACTTTTGCAGAAAACCAGCTGACGTTCGAAGCAAACAGCAATGTTGGCGAAGGACGCGAAGTCATGCCCATCGAATACGGTTTTGAAGAAGTTGCAGTCTCTTTCAATCCCCAGTTCCTGGCAGATCCTTTCCGTCATCTGGATGTGGAAAATGTCACTCTCAATATGAATGATTCTTTCAGCCCCATCGAACTGGTCAGCGGTGACGGATTCATTTATATCATCATGCCCATGCGCAAGAGCTGATGTTATCGAAACTCAGATTACATCATTTCAGAAACTTTGAGACAGCAGAATTTGATCTTTCTGCTGTCGTTTCTGTGTTTACAGGGAAAAACGGAACCGGGAAAAGCAGCGTTCTTGAGGCGATTTATCTCTTCTCCACCCTGCGTTCTTTCCGGACTTTTTCCCTATCTGAACTGAAAAAGATCGGTACGCCCGGATATATGGCAGAACTTGATCTTTCTCTCCGCGGCGGCTGGGATACTACACTTCGGATCACAGATATGGAAGTGCGGTCCCTCTTTATGGATGGAAAGCAGATCCGGAAAGCAAGTCAGTTTGCCGGATGTTTCAAAACAGTCGCATTTCTGCCGGATGATTCCGATCTGATTACAGAAGGTCCGGCTTACCGCAGACGTTTTCTGGACCGCTTTCTCTGTATGACCGATCCGGTATATTATACCTCTATCCAGCAATATCAGACCGCTCTGAAGCATTACAACATGCTTTTGAAGAAGAATGTGCCGGATCTGCGGGCTTATACGGCTTACGCATCCATTTTGGCGGAAGAGGCTGCTGTGATCCTTCCGAAGCGGGAAAAAGCCATACAGGATCTTTCTGCGAAAACTTCAGAGATCCTGAAAGAGATGCGTCCGGAGCTTTCAGGGTTTCAGATGGATTATCATTTTGATCCGAAACTCATGGAAAAAGATTTTTTTCTGTCAAAACTGGAATCCAATTTTGAACGGAACCGGCTGCGCGGAAGTTTGAATATCGGACCGCATCACGATGAACTTGATATTGCTGTTTCCGGAAAAGTTCTGCGGAATTACGGTTCACGCGGACAGTGCCGGATCTCTGCTTTGTCAATGAAATTGGCGGAATTAGAACTGATTTCCGAACAGTTCGGCAGTTTCACTGTGATCGTTGATGATGCCTTTTCTGATTTGGATATTCCGGCAAAAGAGGCGTTTCTGCGGAGAGTTTCCAAAGCGGAACAGATTTATTATGCTTTTACTGAACTGCCCGTCGAAAAAGAATTTGAAGGGGCAAATATTATAATGTTGGGAGAAAACGCATGAAGAAAGTATTTTTCCTTGATCGTGACGGAGTGATCATTGAAGATGCCAATTATCTGAGTTCACCGGAACAGGTCGTTCTCTGCAAAGGAACCCCGGAAGCCTTCCGGATGATCAAAGATGCCGGATATGATATTGTTGTTGTTTCCAATCAATCAGGAATCGCCCGCGGATATTTTACGGAGGCTGATCTGGAAAAGGTGGAAAAGCATATTGAAAAATGCCTGACAGATGCAGGAGCACCTCTTCCGGCTGGCTGGTATTACTGTCCGCACCATAAGAAAGGGTCTGTACCGGAATTTGCGATTGACTGTGATTGCCGGAAACCGAAACCGGGACTTCTTCTGGCGGCAAAGAAAGATTTTGATATTGATTGTGAACAATCTTTTATTATCGGTGACAAACTTTCTGATTTGGAATCAGGTTTTGCAGCCGGTTGTCAGACCGGTGCCCTTGTTTTGACCGGACATGGTACAGAGCAGGAATTGAAACCTTTGGACAAGCCATATAAAACTGCTTCAGAGATTTTGGAAGCTGTAAAAGTTTTGCTGAATCAGTAATTTTCAGCTGAAAAATCCCAATTATTTATAATTCGTATAGTATTGTAACAATCAAAAAATGTTGCCAGTGTTTGAGCTTGGAAACACTGGCAACATTGTAATATAACCTTCGATAGGAAAAAGTCAAGTCATTAAGAGAAAATAACTGAAAGGAAAAAGTCAAAAAGATGAGACTGTTCAAAAAATCTAAAAAGATGTTATCAAAAATCTAAAAAAATGTTGCCAGTGTTTGAGCTTGGAAACACTGGCAACATTGTAAGGATGCATTCTAAGAATGAAATATGATAGCATTCCAAGCTGCCTTCTATATAGTTCTATCAGTTTTTTTTGATTTTCTGATCTTTGATATCTTATCAATCCGCCGTTTTTTTTCTTTGGTTGCTCCCTCATTCCTGTCATAAACTGCTAAAAAAACGATTTTTTTATGGTTTATCTGTGATTTTTGAACAAAAAAAATGATTTTTTTTCAAAAAACAGCTTGAAATATAAAAAAAAGGTGCTATATTACATACTATCATGAACGCTCCGGCATAGCTCAGCGGTAGAGTAGGTGGCTGTTAACCACTTGGTCGCTGGTTCGAATCCAGCTGCCGGAGCCATTTTTTGCAGCACTGACTGCCCGATGGTGTAACGGTAGCACAACTGATTCTGGTTCAGTTTGTCTAGGTTCAAATCCTGGTCGGGCAGCCATTTTTTTTGTTTTTTTCCATTCTCAGCATCTTTCCCCTTCTCTGTGTTTTGCTGTATTTATCGTTTTTTTTTATCTGATTCACGGCATAAACAGGCGCAATACCATATTTTTTATTAAAAAAACCTTGTTTTTCAGTTGAAAAAGCAGAAATTCTGTGCTAGAATACGAGAAAATACTCAAAACAGGAGTTTTACTTATGAAAACAAAAATGCCGAAAATCGGGATCCGTCCTACTATTGACGGACGTCGTAAAGGGGTTCGTGAATCCCTCGAAGAACAGACAATGAATATGGCGAAAGCCGCTGCCGCACTGATCGAATCCAATCTCCGCTATCCCAATGGGGAAAAAGTTCAGTGTGTGATTGCTCCCTCCACCATCGGCGGAGTCGCTGAAGCTGCCGCATGCGCTGAATTGTTCGCTTCCGAAAACGTTACCGCAACCCTGACAGTTACCCCCTGCTGGTGCTATGGTTCTGAAACCATGGATATGGATCCGTTCACCCAGAAAGCTGTCTGGGGATTCAACGGAACCGAACGCCCCGGCGCAGTTTATCTGGCAGCTGTTCTCGCAGCTCATGCCCAGAAAGGTCTCCCTGCATTCGGTATCTACGGCAGAGATGTCCAGGATGCTGCTGATACAGAGATCCCCGCAGACGTGAAAGAAAAGATCCTCCGCTTTGCCCGTGCCGCTGTCGCTGCAGGTATGATGCGCGGAAAATCCTACCTCTCCATCGGTTCCGTCGCTATGGGTATCGCAGGTTCCATCGTCAACCCCGCTTTCTTTGAAAAATATCTCAATATGCGTTGTGAATCTGTTGACATGGTCGAAATCATCCGCCGTGTGAACGAAGGAATCTACGACAAAGAAGAATATGCCAAGGCTCGTGAATGGGTCCGCAAGAACTGCAAGCAGTATGAAGATTTCTGCAACCTTCCGGAAAACCGTCTTACACCTGAACGCTATGAAGAGATCTGGGACTATGTTACCAAGATGTGCATGATCGCACGCGACCTCATGATCGGCAATCCGAAACTCGCTGAAATGGGCTTCGTGGAAGAATCCTGCGGACACAATGCCATCGCCGGCGGTTTCCAGGGACAGCGTCAGTGGACGGACCATATGCCCAACGGCGACTTCATGGAAACCATCCTCTGCTCCTCCTTCGACTGGAACGGGATCCGCGAAGCAATGGTTCTTGCAACCGAAAACGATGCCCTCAACGGTGTTGCAATGCTTTTCGGACACCTGCTCACCGGAAGAGCTCAGGGCTTCTCCGATGTCCGTACCTTCTGGAGCCGGGAAGCTGTCAAACGCGTTACCGGCTACGATATGCCTGAACCGGGTCTCATCCACCTCATCAACTCCGGTGCAACCACTGCTGATGCTACCGGTCAGCAGAGCGATGCAGACGGCAAACCCGTCATGAAGCAGTTCTGGGATATCACCGAAGAAGAAGCACAGAAGTGCCTGGATGCAGTCAGCTGGGTCCCCGCAAACCGTCAGTATTTCCGCGGCGGCGGCTACTCCAGCCGTTTCCTTACCCGCGGCGGTATGCCTGTCACCATGAGCCGTATCAACCTCGTGGAAGGTCTCGGTCCTGTGCTGCAGATCGCTGAAGGTTACACCGCAGAACTTCCGAAAGAAGTTCATGATAAACTTGATATGCGTACCGACCCGGGTTGGCCCACCACCTGGTTCGTCCCCCGTCTCACCGGCGAAGGATGCTTCAAGGATGTCTATACCGTCATGGCAAAATGGGGCGCAAACCACGGCGCATTCTCCTACGGTCACATCGGTGCCGACCTCATCACACTGGCATCTATGCTCCGCATCCCCGTCTGCATGCACAACGTCGACGAAAGCCAGATCTTCCGTCCGGCAGCATGGAACGCATTCGGAATGGATTTGGAAGGCGCAGACTACCGCGCATGTGCCGCATACGGTCCGGTCTACGGAAAGAAATAATTCTTTTGCCCGCACAAAGCCTGTTTCCGTCCCCGGACGGAGCAGGCTTTTTTTAAGTTTCCCGACAGGCATTGGTATTTGGGGAAGCGGAAAAAACTTTTGAGGAAAGTCTTTTCCGCTTCCCCAAGCCACATCACCTTTTTCAAACCTTTTTGCGGCATATCAATTTTTTGTGATCAAAAAATTAATATGCCATCTTAAACAGTTCGAAAAGAGAAAAGAGGGGGACGGGGAGAAAAGAGAAAAATTTTGAGAAAAATTTTTTCTTTTGTCTTTCCGATCACGAAGCAACCTCGATTGGGAATAGAAAAAGCGCTGTTCCCCATACAGGTTGGTAAATCCTTCTGCTATTTCAACTTTAAGATGGCATTTCGATTTTTACATCGTAAAAATCGGAATGCCGCAAAAAGGTTTGGAAAAAAGGGGTGGAGTTTGAGAAGGGGAAAAAGGACCTTTTCTAAAAAGGGCTTTTTCCCCTCCTCAAGTAACAACCTTTATTGGGAACAGAGCTACGATAAAAAGGTGATTTATGACTCCCGCTCAATTTTCTGAATATTGCAAATTATCTCCGGAAGAATTTAAGGCTCTGCTTGAAATCTTGAACGATCCGGAACTGGTTGAATGGGCGCATCTGATTGCAGATCAATGCTTTATCCCGGAGACAGCCGGGAACGCACCTGATCTTCCTGATGGAGAACAGTTGGCAAAAGCATGGTTTGCCGCTGCATTTTTCGGCGCAGATGCCGCGAAGGAACATTACCGGAAAAAAGGTTTGCCGGTGGAAGTTCTTTACGAGACCATGACTGATATCACCGCATGGCTGAGGAACTCCAAACGGAATCATGGTATCATTGGTTTAAGTCATGCCCGTTCATGGGAGGTCATGCTGTGGCATGGGGAAGTTACCCGTCACGGCAGGCTGGAATGTAATACAGAGTCTTTCTATGACGGTCCGGAGTTGACGGATGAAAGCGGTTCTGCTCTTGTGAAAAAAGATGATCCGGTGATCCAGCTGCATATTCCGGAAGATGGTCCCATGGATCTGGATTCCTGCGGGAGATCCATGAAGCGTATGAGTGAGTTCTTTGCACAATACCGTCCGGATTATCATTGGGCAGGCTTTTCCTGTGTCAGCTGGCTTTTTGATCCGCAGCTGCTCCCCATGTTCCCGAACCATTCCAATGTTTTGAAATTCCATGCTCTTGGGTGTTCATATCCCGTTGATATCAAAGCTGATACAAAATTTCGCGTTTTCGGTTCTTTTGATCCGGACACCATAAAAAATCCGACCACGCTTCAGCGGAATGCGGCAGTCTTTCTCCGTTCCGGCGGTGTGTTCAAAGAGGGTGGACTCTTTATCCCCCGCAAGGCTGTTGAAGCCGTCAATTATGATCTTGAAAAGCTGTTTATCCGGAACTCAGCTGAAGATTGATTCAATGATAATCCGGGCATAAAAAAAGGGATTGCCTTTCGACAATCCCTTGAGAATGCAATCCTTGAGAATTACTGTTTTCCTCTGAGGTGGGGGAAGAGGATCACATCGCGGATGGAATCTCTTCCTGTGAGGAGCATGACCAGACGGTCGATACCGATTCCCATACCGCCTGCGGGAGGCATACCGTACTCCATCGCACAGAGGAAGTCTTCGTCGATGGTTTTCTGGAGTTCGCCTTCGCGGTCGTTGAGCTTTGCCTGTTCGAGGAAGCGTTTGCGCTGTTCGATGGGGTCATTGAGTTCGGAGTATCCGGGGGAGACTTCCTGACCGTTGATTTCCAGTTCAAAGACGTCCACGACAGTGGGATCATCTTCGCACTTCTTCGCCAGCGGAACGAGATATTCGGGCATTCTCAGCACGAATGTGGGCTGGATCAGAGTGTGTTCGATGAGCTTTTCATAAACTTCATGGGTGATTTCCAGATCGTTGAAGTCATCGAGGATGACAGCACCCATTTCCTTTGCGCGGGCTGCTTTTTCATCGCGGGAAAGATCGAACCAGTCAGCACCGGCTTTTTCCTTGACGAGATCGCGGTAGGTTGCGCGTTTCCAGGGACGCTGCAGGTTGATCACAGTGCCGTCGGGCATGGTGGTTTCAAGAGTTCCATTCACCTTCATGGCAACGGTTGTGACCATCTCTTCGATCAGATCCATCATGACTTCGCAGTTGCCGTAAGCCTGATAGATTTCGATCATGGTGAACTCGGGGCTGTGACGGCGGTCGACACCTTCGTTACGGAAGTTTCTGTTGAGTTCAAAGACCTTTTCGAAACCGCCGACGAGGAGGCGTTTCAGGAAAAGTTCCGGAGCAATACGCATGTACATATTGCTGTTGAGTGCTTCGTAACGGGTGATGAACGGACGGGCATTTGCACCGCCGGAAATGTTCTGGAGCATGGGGGTTTCCACTTCCATGAAGCCTTTGGATTCCAGGAATCGGCGGACTTCGCGGATGATGGCAAAACGTTTCTTGAACACTTCTTTGCTTTCTTCGCTCATGATCAGGTCAAGATAACGCTGACGGTATCTCTGTTCCTGGTCAACAAGACCGTGATATTTTTCCGGAAGAGTGCGGAGAGACTTGGAAAGCAGAGTGCATTTTTCAGCTTTGATGGTGATTTCACCGGTACGGGTCTTGAAGAGTTCCCCTTCCACGCCGATGATGTCACCGATATCGAACTTCTTGAAGAGCTTGAAGAACTCTTCTCCGACAGCATCTCGGGAGACGTAGAGCTGGATTCTTCCGGAAGAGTCTTTCACATCAGCAAAAACAGCTTTTCCCATTGCGCGGAACGCGGTCATACGTCCTGCAACGTTCACTTTTGCCTGTGTTTCAGCATCTTCCACATAAAGTTTTTTTGCATCTGCGGTGAAGATCGCTCCATCATAACGGGTTCCGTAGGGCTTCAAACCGGCAGCTTCAAATTCTGCGATTTTTGCCTTTCTCTGTTCAAAAATAACTTCAGGCTTGACTTCCTGTACCTGTTCCGGCTGATTTTTCTGTTCAGACATTTTATATTCTCCATGAAAAAGTTTTATATTCATCAGGTAATGTACACCCGTTTCGGGTATTTTTCAAGTTCTTTACACAGCTGTCAATCAACTTTGTCGTCAGCAACCGTTCTTTTGAACGGAAAACACTGTTAATATCTTTGATATTATGGAGGTAATTTCAAAAGTCTTCAAAAATGTCAGAAAATTCTTGTTGCGATCTGTAAAATGGGGCGTTTTCGGTTTATCCTCCATAGCTTCAGCGAAGGAGGATGGCAGCCACGCTCAACCTACCATTTTCAGCTCATCAACA
>JAFTJI010000069.1 GCA_017456495.1 Lentisphaeria bacterium
GAAAAAAGGGGTGGAGTTTGAGGAGGGGAAAAAGGACCTTTCCTAAAAAGGGCTTTTTCCCCTCCTCAAGTAACAACCTTTATTGGGAACAGAGCTTTTTTTTGACAAATGAACTTCTCTTATTTCCAGTCCTTTGCCAATTCTTTGAGTCCATCCATGTTATCAGCAACTTTGTGCAGAATATCGCTGATAATATCCATGTTTTCCCGATAAAGCAGAGGCTGATGGAAGATTCCAAGTGTATGATTGCACATCTCTTCGCAAACCTTGCAGGAGCCTTCAGCAATCCGATACTCTCCTTTTTCTTTGTTCAGATTGAAAAGATTGTGCTTGTAGACCGGTCCATGCGTGCCGTTTCCGATGTCAAAGCCTTCATCGTAACAGGTCTTGCTGATGAGCCAGCGGGGGATATCCTTGAACTCTCCACCGTCAAAGATCAAATGGAAAGAGTAATAAGCCTGAGGATTTGCAAGGCGTCCGGGAGCCTGGATCCGGACACCGGGAATATCTTTGATCTTTTCCGTCAGATATGCGGCATTTTCTGCATAAGTCTTGATCAGTCCGGGAAGATTTTTCAGCTGCTGATGCAGAATGACAGCCTGAAATGCTGTTGCGCGGTAGTTATGACAAACCATGCCTTCCGGAGCTTTCTGCGCCTGACCCTGCGCCAATCCACGGGAGTAGCCGATATGTTTCAGACGGTAAAGTTTATCCGCCATTTCCGGATCGTTGGTGATACAGATCCCGCCTTCGCCGGAACTCATGGTTTTGCTCTGCTGGAAGCTGAAAGAACCGACTTTTCCCCAGCTGCCGACACCTCTTCCATTCCAGAATCCGCCGTGCATGTGGGCGCAGTCCTCGATCACGGGGATCCCTTTGGCATCTGCGATCTGCAGGATTTTTTCCAGATCAGCCATGGAACCATAGACATGAACAGGAATGATAGCTTTGGTTTTCGGAGTGATCGCAGCTTCGAGCTTGACCGGATCCATACAAAGCGTTGTGGGTTCAACATCAACAAAGACAGGGATCGCGCCGACATAGTTTGCCGCGACAGCCGTAGCCATCCATGTCAGGGCAGGGACGATCACCTCATCACCGGGTTTGACCCCGACCGCAGTCAGGGCACATTCCAGTGTTGTGGTTCCGTTTGCCATAAAAATTCCATATTTTGCACCGTGATATTCTGCAAAATCTTTTTCAAAAGCCTGTTCAGCTTCAGAGTTGAAGGACCATTTTCCGCTGAGGTAAACCTCTTTGAGAAGTTCAAGCGTTTCTTCGTTGCGCGGGGGCCATGGTTGAACTTTTACAGTTCTATCTCCGGAAACGACTTTATTTCCGCCGAGTGAAGCAAGTTTCTGCATGATAAAATCCTTTTATTTTATTTCTTGCGTACAATGATTGCGGTCCAATCCTGGGGCAATCTGATTTCTGAATATGTTTTTCCGTTGATCTTCACGGTCTTCAGTTTGTGATTCTTTATCTCTCTGCCGGTGTGATCATACACATAAATGGTATGTCCGGAGTTGTCTTCCCAGCCGAAATAGCCGCTGCGGATGGTGACGATACGCTCTTTGGCAATCATGTAACCATTGTGGATTTCCATTGGTGTGGAAGGATAAAGATGATCTGTGACCGTAGGATAAATCGCTCCTGTATGGGGCTGTGACGGGAACGCATAGGTGAAGAGACAGCCGTATTTGATTGCATCAAGGTGTTTATCATACCATTCGGAGAATTTGCTGCGGTCCATGTGTTCCGAGTTAGCATAGGAGATCGGCGTGCTGAAATGAACTCTTGTGTTATTGTAATCAAACTGGGTTTCGGTAAAGGTCTGATAAACCTTGTTTGCAAATTCTCCCATCAGAGCATCACCGCCGTTTGCAACAAGCAATTTTCCTTTGGCTTTGATCTTGTCAGCCATCCGGTTTTTCCATGGTCTCTGCAAGATCCAGCAGCTGGATTTCAATGTAATGATCTTATTGGTCACCGGGTGAATATCTGCGGAGCACTGATCCCACGGCTGCCCGTAATGATAATCCGGTCCACTGGAGGAAAATTCATCCCAGTAAATGCCGTCGATGTCCCAATTTTCCAGAAGATCGTCAATTACTTTTTCCATCATTTGGGCGTAATCCGTTCCTTCCAGTGTCAGATACAGTTTGTTCTTATGTCCATAACGGGCCTGCTGTCCGTTTTTCATCATCAGTCTTCCGCCTTTATGATCAACATTGGAAGCAGATTCGATCTGTGAATGATAATAACGGAAGATTTTTGCCTGAGGTCTGACTTTTCTGAGTTTCGTTATCATTTTCTTGATGAAAGGAATATCCGGTGAGGTCAGAAATGGCGTTCCGATTTGTGCCAAGTCCACAATGATCTGATTTATATTGTAGACAGCCAGCCGGTTGTAGAACCCTTCGATCCATTTATATTGAGCCCAACCGCAGCTGGGACCTTTGAGCGTCCGGTTTATGTTGAGATAACGGCGGACAACATTAACAAAATCATAATAGCTGCCGCTTGTGAGCGGAACCATAACAAACTGCTGTGTGAATGTTTTGCCCGGAGGCAATACAAACTGGTCATCGCAGAGTGTCGCATGCTGGGGCGCTGGAATATAGGTTCCGGAATGAATCTGAAATTCCGGGTTGATGGCGTAAAGTCCGACTCCTCCGCCAACACCTCTTCCGGCAAAGACAGAGAAGTTGCCGATGGATCTCCGGATATTTTTTCCGGTTTTGGTTTCGATGCCGTTCAGATACAGAACTGTATCGTTGCTGGGGACTTTGATCGTATGTTCCTGTTTCAACGGAAGATTTTCATTTGTCAGATTTGTAAATGTATCGCTGACAAGGATCAGTTCCCCTTTCTTTTCAAATTTGCGCTGGTGTTTGAAGAACTTGTTGGAACCGTACACCCACTTTCCGTCCGGGGTGGAGAAACGGCTTGTAACAATATATCGTCCGTCCTTCATTGTGATAACAAATCTGCTGCCTTCCAGTTTGACGATATCGGGCAGGGGAATCTTGCTTTTCAGCTTGATAACAGGGATCTTTCCTGTCGGAGCAGGTTTACGGTTCTTCCGTTCTTTTACGACCTCATAGTTCACTTTGATATCAGTAACATCCATAAATTTTGCATACTTTTTATCAAGAGTGTTTTTGATAACGATCGTATTTTTACCTTCTTTGACAATTCCGGTCAGATCCAGTACAAATTCATGCATGTTGTAGTGCTGGGCAAAGAAACGCAGTGTATGTTTCGGAAGATTTCCTGCTTTTCCATCATTGGTGTAAGGCAGTAGATAACCAAACCCTTTCTGGAAAATCTGTCCCTTATTGCCATTTTTGGTGTAAAAATCATTTTCAGGTTTCAGAAGATTGTAATGAGTCAGTTCTTTTCCGTTGACATAAATATGAAGCACCCGGGCGTATCCGCTGAAGACCCCTGTTGTCCGGATGTTTGCATTCAAACGAAGTACCGGAGTAAGATAGCTTTCGGCAGGTTTTTTCAGAGTAAATTCAAAACTTTTCTGTCCTTTTGCCGGGATAGATGCGTTACTGAGGACTACCGGTTTCTGCGTAGAAAAAACTGCGTCATGTCCACCGTTGGAATCAGCAAAGACGGCGGGGGCAAGATCCGGACGGCTGCGGAATTGTGCATCTGGTTTTCCTGTTGTCAGAATATGTTCCGGCCTCAACTGGTTTCCACTGTCGATATCTGTATCGCTGACCCATGCGGTCAAGCCGATCACATCATTGCGGTTGATCCCTTTTCCAGCCAGTTCTTTCCAGGGAATAAAGGCTTCGAGATTCCAACCGTCAGCTGTTCTTTCTGCGGCACAAAGTGCATGAACCAATTTTTTCCCGTTGGGGTAGGGAATATAAATTGCAGGCTTCAGATTTGCAAAGTTGCCGGGGGTGAATCCGATCTGGAACTGCTTTTTCCCGAATCCTGCACCTGCATCTTTTTCCGAGGGAGCAACATCAAGAAATAATTCAATGTGGTCTCCGTCGAAGAATGCCATATCTTCCCCGTTTTGAACCAGTTTATCATCTTTGACCGCTGCGGCGAAGAAAAGTCCGGCTGGTTTCCAGGAAAAATAAAATGTTGCAGAAAGATCTTTTTCTGTCGGGACAGCTTTGAACCCGTTCAGAAGATTCGATTTCCCTTTGACTTTCACAATGCCGCATTTTGCATCGTTCCAGTCGTTCAGACTTCCGTCAACACTGACAGGAGGGTCCTGTTTGTAAGGGATCGTTAAAATTTGTCCCCATGCAGAGGTGACGACTGCTGCCGCTGCAAGAAGGCAGGTGGTGAATTTTTTCATAGAGTTTCCTTTCTTATTTGATATTTAACGCTTGTTTCAGTGTCGGAAGAATATTTTCATACATCCGGTAAAATCCGAGGTCGTTTGGGTGACAGCCGTCAAAGGTGCAGCAGTCCCGCATTTCCGTTCCCCAGAGCGTTTCACCGTCGATGAAATATACATTTTTGTCACCGGAAGCCAACGCATCGGTGTATGTTTTCCGGATAATCTCCCGACGGGAAACAATACTTGGTTCGGAGGCATAGAAATCCGGGCGGGAAATCATGATGATGGGCAGCTCCGGATGTTTTTCCCGGACAGCCCGGAAAAATCTGCTGTGAGTCGCTTCCAGATGTTCTGCGGATGGCGCGTTATGATCATAGTCCATAACAAATGCCGCAAGATCCAACTCTGCAATGGCTTCTGCAACAGCGATTTCCCCTTTGCCGCAGCCGGAAAAACCGAGATTGATCTGTTCGGCATCCACTGTACGGCAGAGCATGGATGTATAAGCATTCCCCGGTCTGCAGGCACAGCCGCCCTGGGTGATGGAAGAACCGTAAAACAGAATGGGTTTTCCGATTTTGTGCGGGGGAGGGGGCAGAAGTTCCGCATCGGCTTTCAATCCGATTTCCAGTTTGGTCACACCGCCGTAAAGAGGCAGGTTGATCCACCACTCCCGCAGTTCCCCGGAAGGATTCTGGGCACAGGTTCCCTTGACACTGTCGTCTTGCGGTTCAGGGCGGACAAGCCGGTGAAAACGGAGCAAGCCATCTTTTCTGAAGTAACAATCGAACCCGCGCCGCCCGACATTGTGGCGAACCCCGAGATCCCATCCGATATCAGCTTTCAGGATGATTTCTGTGGAGTTCGTTATGAACCGGACACATGCACCGGCTGTGTTATGAGCCAGTTCCAATGCGCCTTTGTTGACATCGTGTTCTGTCAATCTTTCGGGAAGACGGTAGTACGGTTCTTTATTGCAATGTCTCCATGCGAGACCTTCCAGAGAGAAGATTCCATCCAGAACATTACGATAGACGAACCCTTGATCGTCGGGGACCAACGACCTGAAATTTTTATCAATATCTGTCAGTTTCATTTTGAGTCAACTAAATAGTGCTGTTGCTTTTGAGACTTGTTTGGTTGTTATTCTCTGCCGGCTGCAGGGCGATATTACATTCGTCAGAAATTCCAATTGTTATAGTGAGGAGCTGTTGCATTCCGGACACCTTTGTATCTCCAGAAGAAGAGTCTTCCGATACCTTCGCTGCCAAGGGAACTGCACGCGGGATTTGTGCTGTAAGGAATTCTGCCTGTTCTGACAAACTTTACACTGCCGTCAAGGAACAGGAAATTCAAGCCTGTCTGATGGCGTTTCCGTACGGTACTTTCCCAACTTGAAGTCGCTGAACTTACATGATCATAACCGCCGTTAAACTCTACAAAATTGACTGTTTGTCCGGGATTATCCATGATCTTTTCATTCGGCTGATGACACGCACTTTTATAAGAAGTAGAAAAATACCATGTCATCTTGTAATCTGTTGATCTTGAAGTTGCCCAGCCTCTGCCATCTTGATTTCCGGAAGATTCCCCTTTGTAAGATTTACACTTCAGAATTTCCGGAGTTGCAGCAGGTTCCGTGTTTGTTACTGCCATTCCTTTTCCCGGAGCGATAAAGCCGGTCATGATCAAAAGGACATTCCACCGATCATTGATGGCTGCCTGAGATCCACCTTCTGACATTTTGTTCGGCACGCGTTCCACACCGAAAGAATCGCCATACAATCTTGTTGCAAGATACAACTGCTTCATATTGCTCATGCACGTTGTCTTTCTGGATGTTTCTCTGGCATTGTTCAATGCCGGAAGTAACATTCCTGCAAGAATTGCGATAATCGCAATCACAACCAGCAGTTCAATCAGTGTGAAACAGTTTTTTGTTTCTCTCTTCATAATTTTTCTCTCCCTCATGAATATTTTTTTATAATATTTTCACCCGCAGAATAATACACAGTTTCTGCAATCTGCAGTAAATATAGCAGAAAAATTTATGTTTGTAAATACTGCAATCTGGAGAAAAATACTTAAATCGTGCAATATAGAGTATTTACTCCTGTTCAGATGTTCTTTTTTTTGCTTTTCTTTACAAAAAGTCGATAAAAACTCACCAATCTGTTCCAAGAAGTTTTTCAATGTTCCGGTAAAGAATATTTTTGATGTCATCTTCTGTAATGTCTGCAGATAAAACACCGCCGATTGCCTGGTACTCATCGAACCAGGGAAGATCTGTCCCGAACAGGATCTTTTCACTTCCGACCATTTCCACCAGTTTTTCGATAATTCCGCGCTCTCCCGGAACCGCAGTCAGCTCCAACCAAACATTGCCGTTGCTTTCATTTACACAGCGGGCTGCATAATCCCATGCCCCGAAACAGCAATGTGCCAGAAAGAATTTTGCATCCGGATACTTGCAGATCGTTTCATAGATCCCGCATTCCGGAGCATTTCCCCAGGTATGGATCAAAACCGGAATTTTCCGTTCATTCGCAAAGCTCAATGCATACTCATATTCTTTATCTTCCAGTTTGTGATTGTGATAAATCGGCAGGATCTTCAGTCCCACTGCATAGGGAGACCATTTATCAAACATTGCCAGATCGCTTTTGATCGTTTCCTGCTGCTGGGGAATGATCCCGGCATACATCCGCAGAAAGTCGGGATGTTCCTTACAAATCTCCACAACAGACTCATTTTTCATGAAACCAAGCAGATTGGCATGATGTGAAAATACAAGATGTTTTATTCCTGCACGCTTCAGATGGGCAACCATATCTTCCGCCGAACAATGTTTGAAACAAATTGCATTATGCGGTCCCATGTGACCATGCATATCATAAACCGGAAAATCCAATTTTCCGTTGTTCCACATCGCCGCAGCCAGTGAATTTTCCTTTTCCCAGATTGATCTTTTCATAAGTCAGCTCCATTCAGTAATGAGTTCAGATTTTCCCCGGCGATCTTCCGGATCTCTTCATCTTTCAGTCCGGCATGTTTGATCTGAAGCATTCCGTTTCCGTGATTGTACCGGGGAAAATTGCTTCCGTAGATGAATCTCTCTGCCCCGTATTTTTTGACAAGATCGGAAATTCCATCCTGTACCCAATAGCCGGCAGTTCCGAAATAGAAGTTGCTGTAAGAATCAAGCAGAGGCTGGATATATCTGTCATATCCCCACTTTCCGCAGGCTTCTGTGTAAATGCAAATATTATCAGGAAACTGTTCCATAAAATCATAGAGTTCATACCATTTTTCAGCAAAAGCATTCAGCAGGACAGGAACTTTCCGTTCCCGGGCGGCATCCATGATTTTTCCAATCACATTGCGACGGGGAATATAATGATGCTGCACAGGAGACAAAGTAATTGCACCGATCCGGTTTTCTTTCATCTCTTTGAAAAATTGATCCGGCTCCTGTTGTTCCCCGCAGGTATCCGGAAGGATGCTCCAAACCCCGACAAGACGTTTTTCAACATCTTCTTTGAGAAGTTCTGTAATATTTTCGTTTGTATAAGCGGCACCGCCTGGAGCGATCGCATTGTGGCGGACAAGAGCTTTATCAACACCGTAGCGATCCATCTCTGCCAGAAGTTCTTTTGTCCCGGGCATTTTTTCCAGATTGTCTCCAATCCGGCAATTTCCATCAAAGAAGAACAGATCTTTCATACAATTTTCCTTTTATTTATGTTAGAAGCGTTCTAAAATCAATTCTGCGACTTGAAGCTCTGAACCAAGCTCCGGTCGGGTCGATTCAAGAGATAAGGTATGATGTCCCGCATTCCGGAAAAAGATCACGCCGGCTTTGGCTGTGTGCATCCGTGCCGTCGGTTCTGTCTGAAGCGGGGGAGGGGGCAGAAGTTCCGCATCGGCTTTCAATCCGATTTCCAGTTTGGTCACACCGCCGTAAAGAGGCAGGTTGATCCACATCGTGCAGTTGCTTTTGAGACTTGTTTGGTTGTTATTCCCAGTTGTCATAGTAAGGCGGAGTTGCGTTTGCTCCGAGTTTATAACGCCAGAAATATGTTTTATTCGGTGTCTTTCCCGCATAAGCCGGGTTGGCAGAATAAGGAATTTTGGATTTTTGAAGATATCTTACATTTCCGGTCAGAAAAATAAAATTTGCCCCTGTTTGGTGGCGGAGTTTTATCTGTTCATCCCAAGCATCAGCAGCTCCGCATACAGCGCCGGTGTTTCCGTTGCTGAAATCTGCAAAATACATCGTACCGCTGGGATTGTCGGAAATATGTTCTTTGGGCAATGTTTTATAGTTCGTTCTTGAGAGATATCCGTTAATATAGTAATCGGTAGATTTTGTTTGTGCCCATCCACGCCCTCTGCTTGTATGAGCAATATCGTTCCAGCTCCCCTGGAATGAGGGGCATTTCAAAATTTCCGGTGTATTGGCGGGTTCTTCTTCATTTTTAGAACTTCCTTTTCCCGGAGCAATATATCCTGTCTTAATCAGCAGGACGTTCCAGAAATCGGAAACTCCGGCCTGTGTTCCGCCTTGAGACATGTAATTCGGGACACGTTCCATACCGTAATCACTGCAATACAGGCTGACTGAAAGATACAACTGCTTCAAATTGTTCGTACATCCGGAAATTCTGGCTTTTTCCCGGGATGTGTTCAATGCCGGCAGCAGCATCCCTGCAAGGATCGCAATGATAGCAATAACAACCAGCAGCTCGATCAATGTGAAACAGTTTTTTGTTTCTCTCTTCATAATTTTTCTCTCCCTCATGAATATTTTTTTATTATATTTTCACACGCAGAATAATACACAACTTCCGCAATCTGTTGTAAATATAGCAGAAAAAATTCTGTTTGTAAATACTGCAATCGGGAGAAAAATACTTAAATCATGCAATAATTGGCATTTTTCTCGATTCGAAAGATCTTTTTTATGCCTTTTTTAAAACGGTTTTTAAAAATGCTCCAGAATCAATTCTGCGACTTGAAGCTCTGAACCAAGCTCCGGTCGGGTCGATTCAAGTGACAAAGTATGATGTCCCGCATTCCGGAAAAAGATCACACCGGCTTTGGCTGTGTGCATCCGTGCCGTCGGTTCTGTCTGAAGCGGGGGAGGGGGCAGCTGTTGCGCATCCGGAAGCCAGCGTTCAATAACAGTTCCCGATTCATCCGAGATTTTCCAGACACGGTTTGCCAGATCAACTTTCTGATACCGGATGGAAATTCTGTAATATCCCGGTTCGGAGAGTTCAAAATCCCATTTCGCTTTTCCGCCCGGCTGCCAGTTGTGGATGATATTCACATAAATAAATTCTCCGAACCGTTCCGCCCAGAAGTCGTGCTTCAGTTCCGCTCCGGTCAGAACCGCCTGTTCTGCGGGAAGACGGCACGGATTTTCCGGCGTAACGACAAGGATATTTTCATTCAATTCCGGGATCGGTTCGCTGCAATGGACTTCAAGAACTTCATAGAGCTCTTCGCCGCGTTCAAAAGGAAGTGTCAGTTTCAGAAAAGCATCATCCTGTTTGAACTCAACCGTTTTGTTTCCGCCCAGCCAGACGATTTTGCTGATTTTTCCCGGAAAACCGTAATCTGTGATCGTTCCACCGGGAGTCCAGTTGTTCAGGATAAAGTAGGTTTTATTGCCGCGCCGCGTACAGTCGCCCCACTGACGGGCGGCGTTCCATGGAGAAGAATCGGCTCCATAAATGACAGTTTCGCCATACTTCTGCATCCATTTTCCGGTTTCCAGAAGAGCGTGGCGGCACGGTGCAGGGATCCGTCCTTTTCGGTCTGGTCCGACATTTACCATAAAGGTTCCGCCCCGGGCTGTAACGCTGATCAGGTCATGGAGGATCTCTTTACCGGAACAGAAATCCTGATCGATATCGGAATACCCCCAGCTGTTGTTGCTTGTTCTGATGCACTCCCACAAACCGGGGATCCGTTCAGCCGGAACTTCATTATCGTTCATGCTGGAATAGTCACCGACCCCGTTACCGATCCTGCTGTTGACCAGTGCATCCGGCTGATACTCATGCACCAGTTCCACGATTTTCCGGGATTGTTCCTCCGTCATTGCGCCAGGCGTGTCGAACCAGATCAACGCCAACTTTCCGTAATTTGTCAGAAGCTCCTTGATTTGCGGCAGACACTTATTCTGGAAATAATCGTTGAAATCGGCATTTTTCAGGGATTCATCCCAGCGGTTGTACGCCTGCCAATCCTGAAATTGAGAGTAATAGAACCCAAGCCCGAGTCCCTGTTTTCTGCACTCTTCCGCCAGCTCCGCCATGGGATCCCTTTTGAAAGGAGTGGCATCATAAATATTGAACGGATCAGCCGACTTGAACATCGCAAAGCCTTCGTGATGCTTGGCTGTAATGATGATATATTTCATTCCGGCAGCTTTCGCAGTCGCCACAAAATCGGCGGCGTTAAATTCTGATGGATTGAACTCTTTTGCCAATTCCGCATAATCTTTGGCAGAGATATTTGCCGTACACATGAGCCATTCGGTGATTCCGTGATAAGTTTTTCCGTTCCATTGCCCCCCGGCTTGAGAATAAAGCCCCCAGTGAACAAACATGGCAAATTTGCTTTGCCGGAAATATGCTGCTTTGGGGGATTCCGCAGAAAGACAGCTTGCCGTTGATCCCCATAATTCATTCATCTTTTCCATAATAGAAACCTCTTTTTTATGTTTTTTTTTCAAAAAACAGTTCGCATTTTTTCGACTTCACGTTATATTATAGTGCATTGTTTCGTTTTTACAATGCTTATTTTGTAGAAAAAATGCTTGAATTATGCTTTTTTGAGGCCTTTTTGATGAACAACTTGATCATCCAGCGTTTACGGCAGGGGATTACCAATATAATCTCCAGTTTTTCTGCACCCTCATGTCAGGAAGAGGCGAACAAGTTCGATGCCAGCACTCATCTGCAGCGTGAAATCTTTTTTGTGATCGACGGCGACAGCCGTTACATGCTGAACGGAAGTGTCTATCCTGTTCCTCCCGGGACGGTCTGTCTGATCAACCATTGGGAATCTCATGCTTTCGGTTACCGGAAAAATGATTGCAATCTCCTGCACTTCTGGATCAATATCTGGTCAAACGAACACATGTCCGCCTACGCGATGCATGTGGAAAAGAATGGCGTTTACAGGATCTCAACCAGACGTTTGACGTTCCCTCCGGAATTTCAAATGCTGATCACCCGCCGCTGGGACCGTTTGATGGCGTTGAAAGAGGTTACACAGGAAATTGTCATGGATTACATGAAACTTCCATTGGAAATGCTGTTCAATGAAATCGCATTTCAGCTTCAGAATGAAAGCAGCAGCGAAAAGGAAAATTCAGATTCGATCCTTGAATCTTTGAAAAAATATATTCAAACCACAAACGGCAGAGGCTGTTCTTATCAGAAACTGGAACAGGTCTCCGGATACAGCCGATCACATCTCGCACACCGTTTCCGGAAATACGCCGGTTGTTCCCTTGGAAATTATATTGATAAAGTCCGTGTTGCTTATACTGTAAAGGCTTTGCAGCGCGGACTGAAACAGAAAGAAATCGCGTTCGAATTGGGATTTTCCTCTCCTTCGAATTTCTGGCTCTGGATGAAAAAACACCGGGAAGATATCAAAAGAGAGGAAATTTGTCCTGACCAATCCTTATAAGGTGGATGGGATCAGTCCAGTTTGATTTTGACGAATTTTGCACTGTCAGCGGATTCTCTGGCGCAGATACAGGCGAGGGTGCTCATGACTCCGTTTCCGGTAATCAGGTCAGTTCTTGCACGCTTGCCGGTCTTCATGCACTGGATAAAATCATAAATCAGCTCTTTGTCGCCGCCGTAATGACTGAGTTTTCCGGGGTCGACCTGATATTTTTCCTGACTGCTGTTCCGGTGTGAAGATACAGCCAGTGTGCCATTATTGAAATCAATTTCCAACGTTCCATTGCTTCCGCAGAATCTGGCACCGCGGCGGCAGGCATGACCACGGGCAATAAAATTCTGTGTATGAGTGACATGTGCGCCGGATTCCATCCGGAAAATGCACTCTCCGATATCTTCAATTGCAATATCTTTTGAGAACACACAAAGGCGTTTTGTTCCGACTTTTCCATCGGGATTCATCCGCAGAGAGCAGGCATTAACTGCTTCTGCAACGCTGTTATATCTGCCCATTTCGCGGAACTGCGCCACAGGACCTTCGGGGCAGGTTGCCTGATCCGGACATTCGCGGCAGGTCATGTCGTAAGGCTTATCTCCCTGATAATAGGTCTTTGCCCGCATGGCGCAGACTTCTGTCGGAATACTTCCGGTCAGGTAAAAAAGATAGTCGATGTCATGAACGGCCTTTTGAAGGAACATCCCGCCGGTTTTTTCAAAGTCACGGAACCAGGTGGAAAAATAGATTTCACCCGGTGTATCTTCATAGCCGACAGCCTGATGGACCGGACCGATGGCTCCGGAATCAATAAGAGCTTTTGCCTTCTGAGTCAGCGCGCACATTCGCATGGGCAGAGAAACTTCAATGGGTGTTCTGGAATTTTTGAATGTGTTGTAAAGCTGCATCAACTGTTCAAGGTTGATTGCAACCGGCTTCTCAATATAGAGCGGCACGCCCAGCTTTTCCAGTTTGCACGCTGTTTCCGTATGATAGGTGCAGAATGTTCCGATAATGATTCCGTCAACTTCCGGAGCTGCTGCGATGAACTCATCAACATTATTGAAAAAACGGCAGCTTTCAGAAACACAAACTTTCTTTTCTGCCAATCTGGATTTCGCATTTTCCAAATTCACGTCAGCAACAGCAACAACTTCATATTCATCGTTATAAACGCCGACATAGCTTGCAATCGTTGCAGCCTGAAGACCGCAACCGACAACACCGATTCTGATCATTTTTATCCTCCCGGGACTGTTTGTTTAAGAGGCAATTTCAAAAGTCTTCAAAAATGGCAGAAAATTCTTGTTGCGATCTGCAAATGGAGCGTTTTCGGTGGTTACTCTTCCTCCTTCGCTAAAGCTACGGAGGACAAGCTGGGTAGCCACGCTCAAACTACCATTTCCAACTCATCAACAATCTTTTTTCAGCCAAATTTTGCCGGACTTTTGAAATTACCTCTAAAGAAAATTGATATTACTATACCAGTTCTTTCAGAAAAATCAACCGGAGAGAACAGAAAAAAGCCGGATATCTCAGACTTGAAATATCCGGCGGAAAAAGTTTGTTTTCCTGATCAATATCTGCTGCGGTCTTCAGCTTCAGCATTTCGGAGCAAAATCGCTCTTACATCTGAAGAAATATAGTTTTTCTTACAGATCATCTCTACGACATCTCTGCAGCTCATAGAACAGGGACCTTTGATATCAAAAAAAGATCTGACAGAGCCATCTCCATACAACACCTCCATAGCAACGCCCTTCGGAAGAAGCCAGGGCTTGACGATCATAACAGGAGCTGTGGCGTCGTATGTGTTAATGCCTTTTCCCAGATAAGCATAACTTGTATTACGGGGTGTGAGCTGTTCACCGGTTTTTGCCCGCTTGGAAATTGTATCAAACGGCGCAATAAAAACTGTCGTATCTGTCAGCACTCCGGATTTGATCAGATCGTTCAATGTGTTCGGGTTTTTATTATCATTAATAGAATAGCTTTTTATAGCCATGCCGATCTGTTTCATATTCCCGATGCTGTTAGCTGCCTGTGCGTATAATCTGGCTGACTTCAACGCATTGTTCAGAATGTCAATAATGGAATGTTTGGAGGTCAATATTATTTTGTTTCCACTGACAGAAAGATTCAAGCCATCAGCAAACTCCGGATCATCCTTGCGGATTTCTGCATTTATGATGTTCTCAGCAAAGGTTTTCACTTTCCGGGCAGATTCAGCATCCTTAAATGTTGCAACGATCTTCATGCTTCCGGCAACATCTGCAATATCCAGAGAAATAGATTCCAACTGGTAAAGTTCAGGAAGTTTCATTTCCTTGATGACACCGGAAACTCCCGGAAGAGCTTTCAAGTCAGAGGGCTTGAAGAACAATGAAATCACTTGATCTTTATTCAATTTCGCAAACAGAGGAGAGTTTTCTCCAAAATCGCCTTTAATATCATTTCCGGCAACTGCAAATAACGAGTTATTATCAATCAGACGAATACTGATTCCATCCGCGGTGATAGTATTTCCATCACCTTTTTTGAATACATTTTTATTCAGATATTTGAACACCTTTTCTGCGTTGCCATTTTCAGATTGTACATAAATTGCAAGAAACATTCCTTTAGTAGATCCTGCAAGATAGTATTTGTTGTTCAGCATATTGATATCGAAATCTTCTCCGAACAACATCTTTAACAATTCTGCGGAACTCTTGCTTGATACGAGTTCTTTCCCGTCGATATAACCAACCGCCTCGATATCCTTTGGCAGCTTGCTCACAAATTTTTCAGGAACTTGCACTTCTGCACTGGTATCAGTTTCTGATTCCCCAAGGCTTGAGGACTTTGATTTTCCGCAACCGGAAAATATGATCATTGCCGACAGAAAAACGGTCATGATCAAAAATGTTTTCTTCATTTTTTTTACCTTTCTTAATATTGGTTAACTTTTTGTAATATAGTATCCATCAGCATTTTTTCAAGCAAGATTTTCTCAGAATCCATGTTGATGAAGTACTTCTTGATATTCGGGATCTTTCAACACGGTCTTTGCAGCCTTGAAAAATCTTCTTGGCAAAGCCAGATGGATTGTGCTTTTTATTAATCTTTTTGAAAAAGTTGAGGGGAATTTCGGATGTCTGGCTGCTACTTTATTCAGGATGTTGTCCATTTGCTGCGATGTTTTTTCAGCTTCCCCTGCTGTTGGAAAAACAAAATCAAAGTACAAGGTCAGATTCACCAGTTTTAATACCATTCTGACTTCTTTGAATCCGGGAATAACGGGAATACCGGAAATATAGTCGCGGAGACCAGGTATTTTTCGGGGATCCCCTTTGCAATAGATCGAGACCAGAACAGATGTGTTAAGCTCTTTCAAGATCTGTGGCGGGGTTTGGCTTTGGTATCTAGCCAATTTTATATCATCAATCGAAATCAGCAAAAGATCATCGGAGAAAAGGTGAAAAAGCAACTGTTCTTTTTTGGAAACGGCATAATTTTTTGAGACAACAGTATCCGGAGCTTTCTTTTTTAATTGAATTACCAGATTATTGAAAAGTCTTTTTGCTGACTTCTTTTTTCCTTGAACAAGAATTCCGCAGTAGCCTTGTGTGGTTGACCCGAAAAAATAATATCTGTTCCGCAAATCAAGGAACTCGACACCTTGCAGAAAATAATACCGGCTTACCTCCTTCATGATAGTTTTCTTCAGCAACCGGACGGAGGTCCCTGTACCATCAAATCTTCCGATATAGTCAATATCTTCCGGGATTCTGTTTTGGATCTCAGCAGGGATCTTCTTTTTCATCCAACCGCCTTTAAAAATACCTTTGGCATCTGAAACACAGAAAGCAGAGAAAAATACTGCAATAAAAATAATTTTCAAAAAACGATTCATTATTATCCTATAATCCTTTTTTGTGTTTTCAATGAAAATGGAACACTGTTCCGCTTCCGGAATGATTTATGGGAGAACCAGTTTTCATGACGGATCACTTTTACCGGAACAAAACGTCCCATAACGACCTCTACAAAATCACAGCGGATGGGAAAATCTTCCGCATGATATTTCCTGCGGAACTCAGAAACTGCATCAAGCAAACGGTCTTTCTGTGCCTGATGCAGCTGAAGTTCCGGTCTTACTTCCACATCTTTTCTTGCCCGCAACGTCTTTACTTCAACAATAACAAAAGCTTCGCCGTCACGGGCAACAATATCAATTTGCGCCGCTTCCAGTTTCAAGTTCCGGAAATAGATTTCCATTCCCTGTGAACTGAGAAACCGGGCGGCTATTTTCTCGCCAAGTTCGCCAAGTCGGAGATGCTCAGCTTTACGCTTTTTGAGAGTAACGGGCATATAATCCCCAAATAGTTTTGTCATCCAGACGGAATGTTCCGATCAGGGAAAGCCCGTGAGCATGGCGGATTTGCAACTCTGCCGCCACACCTTCAAAACTGGTGTCCGGCAGCGGAGCAAAACGGTATCCCAGCGGAATTTTATCTTCATCTTCCGCCAGTTCCAAAAACAAAACAATCGTGCCGTCTCCGCTGTCGCAAATTCCTGCAACTTTCCGGATCACTCCGTTCCGGGAACAGGCATTTTTCAGCATAAGAGACTCTGCTTCAGGATCAAAGATAATGTCTTCCACTTCGATCCTGACGATTTTTAAGGGATGGTTCTTCATCTTCCGTAAGCAGTCGGCACAAGATTTCTGAAGAAGTTTGCAGCATCTTCATCATCAAAAACATCTCTGGGAGAGAGTTCGACGACAGCCCCTTCAGGGACCTGGATCCCGGCAAGGCGCAAACGTCTTGCATCTCTGGCAGCCAGCATTTCCCTGCAGGATTCAACAGAGTCGACACCTGTTTTGTTCTTGGTAGGAGCAAAACACTCTTTGCGGTCCGCTTCAAGAATCATTGTCCGGTTTGCCAGCGGGAGCGCATCGAAAATAAACGCTTCCAGTTTGACAGCGTTCGGCTCTTCCGGAGTGATGATCTCACCGTTTTCAAGATAAGCCACTTTCTTATCCGCACGGTGCCATGGGAGTTCAAGTCTTCCGGCTGCAGTGAGCCGTTCCACAAAATCGAGAGTGATGACATGAATCGCAGGACTGCCAGCCAGAAATGCGAGTGTTCCGTCCGGATTTGTCCGTTCAGCCAGTTCTTCCGGCATATCGCTGTATTCAATAATCTGGAGTTTTCCGTTGGTGATACAGAAGTTGCCAAGTTTCTCAAATGCATTTGTCTTGGCAAGCATAATGCTGCTCATCTCAGATTTTTCCAGAGCGTGCAGTCCGATAAAGAAGGGATTCACTACCGGGACAAGAGGATTATCCACCTGGAAATAGGAGATATATTCCACACCGGCTTTTTTCATTGCATCCAGCAAGCCGGATTTCCGGAGAGCCAGCAGGGTTCCGCCGTGACCATCGGGAGCCAATGCAAGAGAACCGGGTTCCGCCGGGAAACATTTTCCATCGTAACGGATCGCGGGCATGGTTCCCTGGGTGAAGAAATGAACGCTCTCTTCCGGCAGACCGAAAAAGTCGTTCTTCTTGAAAAATGCCCGGGTATCGGCATCATTGAGTTCGCTGGTCATAATGAGCCAGGGAATCTGAAATCCATACTTTTCAGAGACTCTTGCAAGACTTTCTGCAAAGTACTGGAACAGAGTTTTCTTTCTGACCGGAGTAATGGGGAACGTTCCTTTCGGAGCATTGTATCCGAGCCGTGTTCCCTGTCCGCCGGCAACGGTAAGAGCTGCGACTTTACCGGCGGAAATCAGGGCTTTTCCGGTTTCTTTAGCCTTTGCGTAAAGTTCTTTCTGTTCATCGGTCTGAGGAACGAGGGGGAAGAACGGGGCTGGAGAGAGATCATCGGGAATCGCTGTTACAGGTTTCTGTAAAACATACTCTTTGGTCAGAGTTGTGATATAATCCCAATCGACTGCCTGCAGTTGTTTTTTGAAATTTTCCAGTTTTTCGCCGGAAAGAGTTTTCAGGTGATCCAGCAGAATGGTCTGTTGGTTCCGTTCCAAAATAGTTTCAAGTGCTTCCATGATAAAAAATCCTGTTATTTCTTTCCTGTGCTGCCGAAGCCGCCCGCACCGCGCTGAGTGTCAGACAACTTGTCAACGAGAGTCATTGTAACATCGGGCAGGGCGGCAATGACCATCTGGGAAATGCGATCCCCACGATGGATTTCAAAGGGCTGTTCTCCTGCATTGAAGAGAATGGAGCCGACTTCACCGCGATATCCGGCATCGACCGTTCCGGGGCTGTTGAGAACTGTGATATAATGTTTTGCAGCCAAGCCGCTGCGGGGTCTTACCTGAGCTTCATAACCAACGGGCAATTCCAGAAAAAGTCCGGTAGGGACGATTGCAGCTTTTCCGGGCTCAAGGATCAAGTCGACTCTGGAGCGCAAGTCAAATGCGGCATCATCGGGATGAGCCTTTGCAGGTGTCAAATCTTCGCAGCCGGGAGCCATTGTGAATTTTACTTCGATCGCCATATTTCTATTCCTTATATATTATTGTCTTGTTTCGGTTCAAAGAGCAGGAACGTTTCCAGCCCTGCGGTTCCGGGGAACATATCGACAGGACGGATCTGTTTCAGCTGATAACCGTGTTTTTTCCATTCTGCCACTTCCCGTGGGATCTCATCGGTTCCGCAAACAATATGCAGAACCCGTTCGGGGGCGCGTTTTGCCAACTCTCTGACAACCCCGCCAGCGGTTCCCATGCGGGGCGGATCAAGGACGATCAGCTCGTTTCTGTCAAAATCCCGTGCCGGCAATTTATTCCGCAGCAGTGCAGGGGAAATCTCCCCTTTGACGAAACGCATATTCTTCTGCTTAAAAAGGAAAGAGGCATTCGCAGAGGCAGCTTTTACCGCCGGACCGTCGATCTCAACACCGATGACACTTTTAACTGCGTCTGCCATGGAAAGACCAAGCAAACCGTAGCCGCAGTAAAGATCGAGCAGGACATCATCTTTTCCCGGCTTCAACATCTCCCGTGCAATCCGGGCAAACATGGGCAGCATTGCCTCATTCACCTGAGAAAACACGATGGGCGGATACATGAGTTTCAGATTGTCCAGTTTCACGGAAAGATTTTCCGGACCGAACATCTTTTTGATTCCCATTCTTCCTTCCGGACGTTTGGATTCCAGATAATATTTGGAATCGGTTTCGTCAAGATAAAGGAAAAATGCTCCGGTCGACGGTGATTCTTTTTTCAGGACATTGGCAAAATTCTTCGCAGCATGAATCACCTTGCCGTCAAACCGGTCAACATTCAGAACAAGAGCCTGATAAGCTCCGGCTCCGCGGACAATGCAGAAATTAACATGTCCGGCAAGAACATGATATGGTTTTCCCGCAAAGGTTTTAGTGATCAGATCGTACAGTCCTTTATGGGAATCCGGTTCCAATGCAGAAGTTCCGGCAAGAGATGAATCCATATTCAGCAGACGGAATTTTCCTCTGTTGAACTCAGCTTTTCTCTTAGAGTTCGCCCGGTATTTTCTGGGCTGAACTGCCGGAACCGGAGAAGCCGGTTTGACTTCCTTAAGCATATTGCTCCGGCAGAACATCTCAAATGCTCTGCGCTTCAAATCCAGCTCTTCTGCATAATCCATCCCGGCGAGGGGCTCTGCATTTTTCGGCAGATCAGCTCCGGCACAGACGGAAAGAGCATCTGTAAATGATAATTGCATCGTTGATTTCCTGATTACTTCAGACCGAGGACATCACGCATATCGTAGAAACCGGGCTTTGCAGTTTCGAGGAATGCAACGGCACGGACAGCACCCTTTGCAAAGGTGTTGCGGCTGGAGGCTTTATGAGTCAGTTCAAACCGTTCACCGATACCGCAGAACATGAGAGTGTGATCCCCGACGATATCGCCGCCGCGGACAGCGTGCATTCCAATCTCATGATCTGTTCTTGCACCGGTGATACCTTCTCTGCCGTGACGGATCACTTCATCATAGTTCCAGCCTTTTGCATTGCAGACAGTCTGCGCCAGTGTAACAGCAGTTCCGCTGGGAGCATCTTTCTTCTGATTGTGGTGCCCTTCCACGATTTCAATATCGAATCCATCGAGAACTTTCGCGGCGATTTCGGAGAGATAGAAGAGCAGGTTTACGCCAATGCTGTAGTTGGATGCGAGAATGATTCTTGCTCCGTTATCGGCAAGATCATGGATTTTCTGAACAGCATCTGCGGGCAGGGCGGTTGTTCCGATAACGATAGCACAGCCTTTTGCAGCGGCTGCACTTGCGATTGCCACGGTGTCACCGCCAACGGAGAAGTCGATAATTGCATCAGCATCTTTGAGAGCTTCTTCGAGAGATGCGGTAATAAGAACACCGGATGCGGGATAGCCAGCGACTTCCGCGGCATCTTTCCCGACGAAGGGACATGCGGGATGTTCCAGAGCCCCCGCGAGAGTCATTCCTGGGTGTTCGAGCACGTTAGAGACGAGGAGTCTGCCCATTCTTCCGGCAGCACCGATAATTGCAACTTTAGCCATATTTTCGATCCTTTTCGTTTGTTTTTTGATAATTTTTGATCTCAGTAATTTATCATTGAAACAGACTTTTGTCAAGGAGTTTCTTACAGAAAAGGCAGATTTCAGTCAAAAATTGCCGGACTTTTGAAAATACATCTTGAAATTACAAAAAACGGAATTATATTTGAAACAAGTAGAGGCAATTTCAAAAGTCCGGCAAAATTTGGCTGAAAAAGGATTGTTGATGAGCTGAAAATGGTAGGTTGAGCGTGGCTGCTCAGCTTGTCCTCCGTAGCTTCAGCGAAGGAGGAAGAGTAACCACCGAAAACTCCCCATTTTACAGATCGCAACAAGAATTTTCTGACATTTTTGAAGACTTTTGAAATTACCTCAAGTAATAAAAGAGAGAGATCCCATGAGCAAAACGAAATCTGTCAGTGAAATAACCGGAGCAATGCTGCTGCATAATTTTTATGCAGAGGATCTTCGCGGAGGTTTTCTGAAAGTTCTTCAGCGCAGCCGGTTGCCGGAACCCCTGCAATCTCTTGATTTCTGCGAAGGTTTTATCAGTACCTCCCGCAAAAATGTGATTCGGGGAATGCACTTTCAAACGCCTCCTTGCGATTTGGATAAACTGGTCACTGTTGTTACCGGAGCGGTTCTTGATGTTGTCCTTGATATGCGGAAAGAATCTCCGACATTCAGAAAAGTGTTCAGTGTGAAACTGGGTGCCGATGAAGAGTTTCGTTCATTGTTCATCCCTAAGGGGTGCGCCCATGGATTCCTGGCATTGGAAGATAATTCTATGATGCTTTATCAGACGACTTGTGAATTTCATCCGGAACACGATACCGGAATTGCCTATGATTCTATTGGTTTTGACTGGAACATCCGCAAAGAAGACATTATCATTTCTGAAAAAGACCGGAATCTTCCGCCGTGGGATCCTGAGGAGTCTCCATTCAAATGAAACAGCCGATCATTGTTACCGGAGCATCCGGTTTTGTGGGAAGTCATTTGATCCCGGCTTTGCAGAAAGAAAAGATCCCGCTGATCCTTTTGTCTCATAAAAAAGATTTACATTTTGACAAAGCCGGAGTCGAAGTCGTTCCCGTTCCGGAAGATTGTTGCGGGATGATAGAGCTTTTTCAAACAAAACGCCCTGTGGGAGTCATTCATCTTGCCACTTGTTTTGCTCCTGTTCACTCGCCCGGGCTGATACCGGATATGATCCGCAGCAATATTGAGTTTGGAACAATTTTGACAGAAGCATCCGTAAAAAACGGAGTAAAATGGTTTTTGAATATCGGCACTTTCTGGCAGCACTATGAGGGTGCAGATTATGATCCGGTAAATCTTTATGCCGCAACAAAACAAGCACTGGAAGATATCTTCGCTTATTACCGGCATGTTTCTGATATAAAAATCGTCACGTTGTGCCTGAACGACACGTTCGGTCCGGGAGATACCAGAAAAAAGATATTTCCCCTCTGGAAAGAACTTGCCGAACACCCGGAGAAGAAAATGCAGATGTCTCCCGGAGAGCAAATCATGGATATTCTTTATATAGATGATGTGATTTCAGGGATTTGCCTTTTGAAAGAACTTCTTGAAAATGAGGCTCCCGTTATATCGGAACAGAAAATCTTTTACCTTTCGGCAAAGGAACGTCATTCTTTGCGGGAAACTGCTGAAATTTTTGAGAAGATCCTCGGCAGAAAATTAAATATTGAATGGGGAGGCAGACCGTACCGGGAGCGGGAAGTAATGAATCCCACGTGTACAGGAATCCTTTTGCCCGGCTGGGAAAATAAATTTTCGCTGGAAGATGGGATTTTCAAATTTCTGAACGGAGACTCGAAGTGAACGGAAAACGGTTGAGTATTGTCATTCCGACAATCGGACGGCAAATTCTTGATAAAACGATTGAATCAGCTTTGGTGCAGACATTGCCGCCCTATGAGCTGGTCGTCTGGGATAACAGCGGTACAGGATCTGCAAAAACATCTTCAAAATACGCAGAAGATCCGCGGATCCGTTGGGAAGTTTCCGA
>JAFTJI010000070.1 GCA_017456495.1 Lentisphaeria bacterium
AAGAAACGCGTTGGCCGTTCTCCCATCGTCGGCAAAAGAGCTGACTGGAAGAAAGCCATCGTCACCCTTGCTGAAGGCACCATTGAGCTTGCTTGAGGAGAGGAATAGACATGCCTATCAAATCATACAAACCCTTTACGAAGAGCCGCAGATATGTTACGGTTCTCGATTACTCTGAACTCACCGCGACAGCTCCCAAAAAGAGCTTGACCAAAGGGATCAAATCTTCCGGCGGACGTAACAATGCCGGTCGTATCACAGTCCGTTTCCGCGGTGCAGGAAACAAACGTCGTTACCGTGCAATTGACTTTGCCCGTAGAAACACTCTGCCCGCAGTTGTTCAGACACTTGAATACGACCCCAACCGCAGTGCATTCATTGCTCTGCTGGCTTATGAAGACGGTTCCAAGAGCTACATTCTGGCTCCGGAAGGTCTGAAGGTCGGTGACAAGGTTCAGGCTGGCGATGCTTGCGAACCGAAGTCCGGTAACAGCATGAAGATCCGCAATATTCCTGTCGGTCTCGAAATCCACAACATCGAATTGGAACCCGGCAAGGGTGCCAAGATGGTTCGTTCTGCAGGACAGGTTGCTGTTCTCCGTGCTAAAGATGGCAACTACGCTCAGATCAAGCTGCCCAGCGGAGAAGTCCGCCTGGTTCACCTTGACTGCCGTGCAACCATCGGTAAAGTCGGTAATGCAGACCATATGAACGTTTCTCTCGGTAAAGCCGGTAAGAAACGCTACCTCGGGTTCCGCCCCCACGTCCGTGGTGTTGTTCAGAACCCTGTCGACCACCCGATGGGTGGTGGAGAAGGCAGAAGCTCCGGTGGTGGACATCCTGTCTCCCCGTGGGGTCAGCTCGCCAAAGGCAAGAAGACCCGCTGCCCGCGTAAGAACAGCAAACGTTTCATTGTTGAACGGAGGAAGAAATAATGGCCAGATCTATCAAGAAGGGACCTTTCGTAGACTATCATCTGATCGAAAAGATCGAAAGAATGAACGAGTCCGGCAAGAAGGCTCCGATTAAAACCTGGTCTCGCCGTTCCATGGTGATTCCGGATTTTGTCGGTCATACTTTCCATGTGCACAACGGAAAGCAGTTCATCCCTGTCTTCGTTACCGAAAACATGGTTGGACACAAGCTCGGCGAATTCTCTGTGACCCGTACATTCAAGGGACACGGGGTTATCTCCGGAAAGAACGCTTAATCAGTTGTTCTTCTACAACCGATCGCCTCAACAGGGGCGGTCGGTTTTTTTTTAGTTTGCTCTAAATAAGGGGTGGTATTTGGGGAAGCGGAAAAAACTTTTGAGGAAAGTCTTTTCCGCTTCCCCAAGCCCCATCACTTTTTTCAAACCTTTTTGCGGCATATTAATTTTTTGTTTGTAAAAAAATTGATATGCCATTATAAAAAGTTCAGAAATTGCAAAAAGCCCCTGTATTGGGAACAGAGCCTTTTATTTTAAGGAGATCACATTATGGCAGAAAAAAAATTGTTACTTCCTCCTGAGGAGGAACTGCAGGAGTTTTTTGTGCGGACTGCCAGCGGTCCCGGCGGGCAGAATGTGAACAAAACTTCCACCGCAGTCCGTCTGGTCTATCGTTTTATGGAGAGTGATTTCCTGTCAGATACCGTAAAAGAGCGTCTCCGGAACATGTTGGGAGGCGACAAGGATTTTATTTCTATTTTAGCGCGTGAATCACGCAGTTTACCTGCGAACCGTGAAGCGGCACGGGAGCGGTTGTCGAACCTGCTTAAAACGGCGTTTAAGGAGCCTAAAAAGCGGAAAGCGACCAAGCCGACGAAGGCTTCCATAGAGAAACGTTTGGCAAAGAAGTCCCGGCGTTCAGAAATCAAAGCCGGCAGACGGGCTTCTTTTGATGATTGACGGCATTATTCGCCGATAACAGTTGCGATGCAGTAGTGCTGTTCGTGACTGATGGAGAGGTGGATTTTTGTGATTCCGAGAGTTTCTGCTGTTTTTTTTGCTGCGCCGGAGAGGATCACATAAGGTGCGCCCTTTTCGTTATTGAGAATATTGATATCCTGAAAGGAGCAATCTTTTCCGATTCCAGTTCCCAGCATTTTTGAAACGGCTTCTTTTGCGGTCCATCGTCCTGCGTAAAAATCTGTGACGGCTCTGCCTTTATTTTCCGCGATTTTCCTCTCATCCGGGGTCAAAATATGTTCCAGGAATTTTCCTCCGCTTCTCAGAAGAGCTTTTTCCAGCCGGGCGATTTCCAGAATATCTGTACCGATACCGATCATTCCTGACCTCCTTTTTTCTTTGTTTTCCGTGTTAATTCGGACATTGGTTTGCTGATTTTCCGCGGATGAAACGGGAGCTGATCATATTTATCTTTATTTGGTTCAGCTGCAGCTTTTCTTTCATCGGGGAACCGATAGAAGTCTTCATTTCCGAGCTCAATGCGCTGATCCATTGTAATACTGTAGGCTGCATCGTGAGTGATAACGAGATGATCCAGAAGATCAATTCTCATTGCCGGACCGGTTTTTCTGATGCTTTCAGTCAATGCTCTGTCATCGGGTGACGGTTCAGCAGAGCCTCCCGGGTGATTGTGAACGAGAATAATTCCTCTTGCGCTCCGTTTGAGAGCCTCTGCCAGCAGTTCTCTGACATGAATAAAGACTTGGTCGATAGTTCCATCTGCGAGGATTTCTGTGTCGATTACTTCGTTTCTGGTGTTCAGGTAAATGACAAGGAATGCCTCTTTTCTGAGACCTGCGAGTTTCATTCTGACGAATTTAATTACATCGGCGGTACATGCAAAGACAGATTTGTGAAGCAGCCGTTCTTTATGAAAATCTGCGCCGAGATTTCTGACAAGCAGGATGAGGTTAGCGATATTTTCGCCGACACCCGGAATGAGGAGCAGTTCCTCTTTGCTTGCATCCAGGATGCCTGCGATCCCTCCGAATCTGTTCAGCAGAGCTTTTGCCAGAGGTTTAACGTCAAGTCTTGGAACTGCATATGTAAGGAGAAGTTCGATTTTTTCATAATCGAAGAGATTATCATGTCCGAACCGGCTGTATTTTTCTTTCAAACGTTTCCGGTGACCAGAATTACTGTTATTCATCGTTCCAATAAAGTTATTGATTCAAAATGAGCCGTTGCGGGGAAGAGATCGACCAGCCGGGTGGAGACAACGCGCCACGGATGTTCACCTGTTTCCAGTATTTTCAAATCCCGGGCGAGGGTATCCGGGCCGCAGGAGACATAGATCATGCGGCGCAAACCGGATTGGTTGATCTTTCTGCAGAGATCGGGTGCAAGCCCTGTCCGGGGCGGGTCGACAAGGAACAGGATGTGTTCCTGCTTTTCTTTCCGGATATGAGAGAACATCGCGGAGGCATCGCCGCAGAGGAAGCGTTTTTCAGCAGTCCCCTTCCCTTTGAGATTAGCGGCAGCAGTTTTGACAGCCTGACGATCCAGTTCGATTCCGAGAATTTTTTTGACATTTGTCTGAGCGGCAAGCAGAGAAAATGTTCCGGAACCGCAATAGAGTTCTGCAAAAATTTCCGGTTCCAATCCGTTGATAAGATCCAGGAACTCTTGAGCGAGCAGGTCAAAAGCCTCTTGATTGATCTGGAAGAATGCACCCGCCGGAACGGACATTTCCTGTCCGAGAATTTTTTCCTGCAGCAGCTCTGCCGCGTTTTCTTCTGTTACGATCCGGGCTCCCTCTTCCGAGGAGCGGAAGGTTGTTTTTCCAGTGCCTTCCTGAGGAATGGGGGTTCGGATCGCCAGATTCCGGATATCGAGCCGTGCAAGCTGACAATCAGCGATTTCGATCAGGGAACGGTTATCTTCCGCCAGATAGCCGCGGATGCCGTCTTTGTAAGTGAACCGGATTTTATTCCGCCATCCCAAACGTGCGGGCGCACCGATGGGCGGTTTCATTGCAGAGGGATCCGCAAGTTTGCTGTGGATCAGAAACCGTTCAAATTGTTTCTGTTTCCATTCCAGTTCCAGTTTGTACGGGATATTGAGATAAGAACAACCGGGGCATTGTCCGAAGTAAGGACATGCCGGTTTGATTCTGTCAGGAGAGGGGGTAATGATTTCGCTGATCTCTCCGACGGCAAATTTTTTCCGGTCGGATACTACATTGATTTTAAGAGTATCGCCGGGGACACCGCCGCGGACAAAGCAGCGTTTTCCGTTTTCAAGCGTTCCAACAGCTCCTCCGCCGAAAGCGAGGGAATCAATTTGCAAAGTTTCTTCCATGTTTTACTCCGTCCAGGGGCGCATGATTCCCAGTTTCCGCCATCTGCGCGGAGTTGCATCGATTTTGCTGAGTCCGCCGACAGAGTCAAAGATCAGGAAGAAACCTGTTTCTGCCGCGTTGAAAAGCATCACCGGTTTTCCGGGCGTTTCCGGTCTCAGAGAACCGACATTTGTTGATGACATAAATTTTCCTGTTGCGCTGTCACGCTTTTCAATACGGTTTTTCGGTTTGATTGAGTAAAATGCTCTTCCGGATTGATCTGGAACGACAGTTCCGGAGAGATTTGCAAAAATCAATCTGGGGGCACCTTTCGTCACGAGATAAAGGGTTTCGGGCCAGGTGAGGCTTTCGAAGCTGGAGAGATTTCTTCCGAGCAGAAGTCTGGGCGGCTCTCCGTTCAGGAAGACGAACGTGGTGTCCGGAACCATTTTAACGGTATATACGAGCGTTTTATCTTCGGAAGAGTAGAGACGTGTCTGTTTTCCTGCCACGACGGCGATGTATTGGGTATCCGGAGAGGGTTTGAAATCTTTGATCTCTTCTTTGAGTTCCAGATAAAGCTCTTTCCTGCCATCGGTGAAAAGACGGTAGAGTTTTCCGTTTTCCAGGATCCATGCGAATCTTCCGGTGATGTGAGGGTACATACGCTTGGGAAGAGTCTTCAAGCTGACTTCAGAAATGATCTCTCCGGTTTTTGCATCAAGGATACCGAATCCGGAGGAATCCCGCAGGGTGTCGGGCTGTGCTTTCCGCAGGAACCAGACTTTTCCGCTGCTGCCCTGACAACGGATCTCATAAGCATAAAACGGCAGGTCATAGAGTTTCAGCACGATCAGATTGATCGTATCAGCAAAGATCAGGCGGGTTCCGTTAGGACCATCTTTTTTCCCTGTAGATTCAGTGAAAACGATCACAGAATTATCGAAACTCTGGCTGGTTTCCCGGAGCATCATCCGGTTGAGATTTTCCGGATCGACGGCGGGATACCAGCGAATATTTTTTTGTGGAAGACCCAGAACGCCTGCAAAGGAGTCGGGGGAAAGCCTCCGGAAATTTTCTTTTCCGGAAAAGTCTTCGATCAGAATATTGGACGAATCAACTTCTACTTTATCTGCCTCTCCGCGCTCACTTTCCGGGAGGATGAATTTATTCCCGGAAGCGAGCGTGACAGCAGGAAGTAATACGCTGAACAGCAGAAAAGTACACAGAAGAATCCTGAACATCCTGCACCTCAGTCAGTTTCAGAGTTCGACGGTCAGATCTTCCCGCATTGCAAAAACTTTCTGCAGGGCTTCGTCGGTGTCTTTTCCTCTGGCAAGCAGAACTCCGAGACGGCGATGACCGTTGAGTTCTCCTTTTCCGAAGATACGCATGGAGGTGTCTTCTCTGGAGAGAACCTTGTCAAGATTACCGAATTTGACATGGTTGGAGACACCGTCCACAACAACTGCTTTGGAAGCGGAGGGGCTGTTGAATCTGATGTTGGGGACAGGAAGACCGAGGATCGCGCGTGCATGGAGCGCAAATTCGGAGAGATCCTGAGAGATCAGCGTAACCATTCCGGTGTCATGAGGACGGGGGCTGATTTCACTGAAGATCACATCATCGCCCTGAATGAACATTTCCACGCCGAAGATTCCGCGGCCGCCGATGGCATCAGTGATTTTTTTGGCGATATCCTGAGCCTTGGCTTTTGCGACAGGGCTCATTGCCTGAGGCTGCCAGGATTCCTGATAGTCACCGTCAACCTGATGGTGTCCGATGGGTTCAAGGAAGCTGGTTCCGCCGACGTGACGGACTGTCAGCAGGGTGATTTCGTAGTCGAATTTGACAAAGCCTTCCACGATAACACGACCTGCTCCGGCTCTTCCGCCGCTCTGGGAGATTTCCCAGGAACGCATGATGCCTTCTTCATCTTTGACAACGCTCTGACCGTGTCCGGAGGAGCTCATGACAGGCTTGACGACGCAGGGGATGCCGACTTCTTTGACTGCTTCTTTATACTCTTCCACGGTGGAAGCAAAGCGGTATTTGGACGTGGGAAGTCCCAGCTCTTCGGCTGCAAGTTTACGAATCCCTTCCCGGTTCATGGTCAGGTAAGTTGCTCTTGCATTGGGGATGACGTTCCATCCTTCTTCTTCGAGCTTCAGAAGTTCGGAAGTTGCGATCGCTTCGATTTCCGGAACGATATAATCGGGCTTTTCAGCTTCGATGATCTTGCGGATTGCTGCGGCATCCAGCATATTTGCTGTGTAGCTGCGGTGAGCGACCTGCATAGCGGGTGCATTTTCATAGCGGTCAACGGCGATAACTTCCACGCCGAGACGCTGAAATTCGATTGTAACTTCTTTTCCGAGTTCACCGGAACCGAGCATCAAAACTTTTGTTGCGCTTGATGTAAGAGCTGTACCGAGTTCTGCTGACATAATTCTCTCTCCTGATCTTAAAATTATTCAACAACCTGAGATTTGCCTGTACCTGCAACGATTTCACCGCAGCGGAAGGCTTCAACTTTGTGCTGTTTGCAGATTTCAATTGCTTTTTCTGCATCAGCTTCGGGAACGAACCAGACCATGCCGACGCCCATATTGAACACGCGGTATGCTTCGCTGTCGTCGAGGTTTCCGGCTTCCTGCAGGACCTTGAAGATCGGCGGCGGGTTCTTGATGGTGCTCTTGTGGAAGACTGCATCCACGTTTTTGGGCAGGATTCTGGGGACGTTGTCGAAGAGACCGCCGCCAGTGATGTGAGCGATACCATCAAGAGCAATCCCTGCATCCATAGCAGCTTTGATTGCGTTCCAGTAGCAGGTATGGGGTTTCAGCAGTGCTTCGCCGAGAGTTTCACCCAGTTCGGGGAGTTCTGTGTCGACGGTGTAGTGGCAGATTTCGAAGAGGATCTTTCTTGCGAGACTGAACCCGTTGGTGTGGAGCCCGTTGGAGGGCAGACCGATCGCGACATATCCGGGAGCGAGTTTTTCGCCGGTGATGAGTTTATCTTTTTCCACGATACCGTTGATGACGCCGACCAGGTCGAAGTCATTGCCGTACATGCCGGGCATTTCAGCGGTTTCGCCGCCGAGGACAGCACAGCCAGCGGCTTTACAGGCATCCGCGATTCCGCCGAGAACCTGCTCGTACAGAGGACTGCGGAGTTTTCCGATTCCGATGTAGTCGAGGAAGTAGATGGGTTCTGCGCCCTGAACGCTGATATCGTTGATACAGTGGTTGACGATGTCATAGCCGACGGTGTCATACTTCTGCATCATAGCTGCGATCATGAGTTTTGTGCCGACGCCGTCGATACTGGAAACGAGGACGGGGTTTTTGTACTTGGAAAGATCCAGCTGGAAGAGACCGCCGAAGCCGCCGATGGGCGCGAGCATCTCTGGCCGTCTGGCGGAAGCAAGTTTCTGTTTCACACTGGAAAGAAGCTGGGTTGCGAGATCAATATCGACGCCTGCGTCTTTATACGTTGCCTTGACTGCATTGTTGGATGCCATTTTGCGATATCCCTTCTTTTGTTCAGAAAATCTTTTTCTGTGTTGGTTTTAATAGTTGAGGCAATTTCAAAAGTCTTCAAAAATGGCAGAAAATTCTTGTTGCGATCTGCAAATGGAGCGTTTTCGGCTTGTCCTCCATAGCTTCAGCGAAGGAGGATGGTAGCCACGCTCAAATTACCATTTCCAACTCATCAACAATCTTTTTTCAGCCAAATTTTGCCGGACTTTTGAAATTACCTCAGTTACAAACTGTCATGGGGTAATATACACCACATTCCGGGAAATTACGAATTTTTTTTGTCTGTTTCAGAAAGATTTTAACAAGTTTTCTGTCATTTATTGAGGATTTCGCTGAAACCGATCCCTTCGATCAGCCATTCTCCATTTTTTTTGACCCAGTTCATCTCCAGGTCATAGCCCTCCTGAAAGTTTTCTCCGAGTTTTGTTTTTGCCTTGAGCATTCCGGTGAAAAGGACTTTGCAGCGTTTTGGATCGCCTTCCTGAAAATAAAATTCCATCTCATAAAATTTCAAATCAAGCGTTGTTGTCCAGTTCCGGGCAGTTATAACATTCTGTTCTATGTTCTGTCGGGTCATTTTTGCTTCCCTGTGGAACTTCGGCAGCCGGATGTCGCAGATTTCATCGAAATATTTAGAAATGGTGCGGGCATGTTCCAGCTGAACAACGAAACCTTCCTGTCCGCTTTTTCCCATTGCCAGTGCAAGTTCATTCATGCGCCGTTCCAGAATTTCTTTGTCATTTTCGCCGAAAACAGCTTTCCAGACAAAAAAGCCGGCAGCACAGGCAATCACGAAAAGAATAACGATCATCCAGATTTTTTTGTTCATAACAGCAACGCTCCTTCCAGACGGGTTTGACGGATCTCTCCGAATTTATGCTGATACATCGGCATGGAACGGTTATCTCCCACGACATAGTAGTGACCTTCCGCGACTTTCCGTGGTTTCAAGTTCCAGCGGGCACGTTTGAATTTTACATAAGGTTCTTCCTGTTCAACGCCGTTCAAGTAAAGAACACCGTCGCGGAACTCAACCGTATCTCCGGGAAGTCCGATCACCCGTTTCAGGAGCAGAACACGGTCTCCGGCATAGCGCAGAACAACCACGTCCCCACGTTCCGGTTTCCGGAACCAGTAAGTCGGTGCCCAGCAGAAATTCAAAGTGCCGCTGTGATAGTTCGGTTCCATACTCTCTCCGTTCAAAAACATCGGTTCGCAGATAAAGCCGAAAAAGACAAATGCCGCAACTGCAAGAACTGCTACCCGGATAAAGTACATTTTGTTCATTTCCGGCTTGAACAGCCAGAGAAACAGCTTTTCCAAATACGCTTTCCACATTCTGTTGTCCCTCCTGTCAATTGATCGCTTTCCGGACACCCTCTCCTACAAAATTGAAGGCGCATACTGAAAGGAAAATAGCAAGCCCGGGCCAGAGGATCAACCGCCAATAGATCATCGGTGAAGGTTCCGCCTGACTGATCAGTTCCCCCCAGCTGGAAACAGGATCCTGCACTCCGAACCCGAGAAAACTCAGGGAACTTTCCACCAGGATCGCACTGGCAAATTCAAAGGAAAAAATCACAATGATCGGTCCGGAAACGTTGGGAAGAAGATGTTTCAGAAGGATCTTCCAGCGCGGCACTCCAAGACATTCCGCCGCAGAAATGTAGGTCATGCTCCTCTGTTTCAGAACTTCACCGCGCACCAGCCGGCACAGTCCCGTCCAGTTGAAAAGACCGATGACTGCAATCACCAGAAGAACCGATTGTCTGGAACCGTAATCCAGCATGATCGACATCAGAATCAAAAGCAGCAGAAACTGGGGAAAGCAGATCACGATCTCAACAAGCCGCATGACAAACAAATCGGTTCGCCCTCCGCAGTACCCCGCCAGAAGCCCGACCAATGTCCCGATGATCATGGAAATTGCCGTGGCGGCGAGCCCGACGATCACAGAAACTCTTGCCCCGAACACCATGCGGGCAAAAACGTCACGTCCTGCATGATCCGTTCCCAGCCAATGTTCTTTCGACGATGGCTGGTAGGGGGCTGCTTTCGTTTCAAATGGACCGTAAGCAACCAGTGCGGTTACAACAGTTCCGCCCTTTGCCCGGATCTCCTGAACCTGCTCATGCCAGTTTTGGGAATCAATGACCGGTTTTACTGTCAGAAACGGAATCAGCAGAACAACTCCGGCGATCCCGCAGAGAAGAACTCTTTTCTTATTGAAAATCAGAGAGATCAAACCGGTCAGAGGGAGGAACAATGCAAGATAGTTGAAGAACCGTTCAATGATCATTTCCGGGGAATCCGGAGCGAAAAAAGCCCTCCATGCCGGAAAACTGAGTTTCCCGCCGGATAGAACCATGAGCGGTTGCCCGTTCGCCAGAAGCGGTGCATAAATCGCAATAAGGACCAGCAGAACAACAAAAGACAAACCTGCTACGGCGATCCTGTCCTGACAAAACCGCTTTACAAATGTTTTGAGCAATGAATGTTCGTTTCCTGCTGTCATAGTTGATATAAACTCCTTTGATCAGAACAGTGACCTCAGACTGTTGAACTGATCCTTTATGCTTTTTGACCCCTCTTCAAAGGTCTTTGTCGCATTCAATTTCAAGTCCATGCCAAATTTTTTTGCATGTTTTCCGATGGCAAGAAGAGAACCGTTCGTAAGTTCATCAAGGGCAATGATAAAGATTTCCGATCCGGTGATGCCTTCCTGAGATGTCCCGAGATCTTTCTGTTCAATATCAAGAACCGGAAGCGTCAGCTTCTGCTTCAGAACAACTGTATGAACATTGATATTGGTCAGAGAAAGATCATCGAGCTGAACTTTTGTCTCACTGTTCGTTTCATCTTCCGGGGTGCTGCTGTCCGGCGTTTTGAATGCGATCTTGATATAATCCTGAAGCCGTCCGACATTGCTGTTTCCAGTTGCTTCCGGTTCAAAATAAAAGTCCAGACCATCTACGAGAAACTGTCTGATTGTGATTTTTTTCTTGCCGAGAGTATTCAGATCAACAGCGGCTTTGATTCGCTTGAGAGTCAGGATATTCTCTTCAAAAAATCCGGCGGGGTTGGAGATGATGATATTTTTGATCTCAGCTTCACCTCTCTGCTGAAAAACATCAATTTCTGTCAAGGTGATGGCTATCCCTTCGTTGAGCGCACTTAGTTCTTTCGGCATTCGGGCATGCAAAACAATATTTTTCAGGGAGATATGACCGATCTGAACTTGTTTCGGTTCGCCCGGCTCTTCCTTTTTTTCAGATGCCGGGAACAGCTTTGTAACGTGATCCACAAGCATTTCAACGTTATTTTTTCCTGCGGAAGACGGTTCGAAGTAAAAATCCAGACCGTCAACAAGGATTTTATTGATGACGATCGTCTCTTTCGAGAGGGAACTGATGTTCAAATTTACAGCGATCTGCTTCAGGGTCAGCATCTCTTTATCCTGAAATCCTTTCGGATTGGCTGCGGAAATCCCGCTGACATTCACATTTCCGCTCCAAAGATGAAGCTCAATTCTTTGGATTTTTGCCAAATGATCGGTGTTCAAGTCTTTGGAATCTCCGATTTTGAGATCCTGAATACAAACGTACCCGCTCAGCAGTCCCAGTTCAATATCACCCAATTTTACGGGGATCCCGGCAATTCCGGATGCGAAGCTATTGACACCCCAGACGATAATCGGAGAAAGCAAAAGCCGGAGAAGGAGAAGCCCAAGGACAATACAACCGAGAACGGTACATAATTTTTTGTGCCGTTTGAAAAAATCAGGAACTTTCTTTTGTTCAGGAGCGGAATCCGTATTTGAAACAGTTGCTCCATCCGGCGCAGAACCGGAAACTTCATGATTATCTTGAGCTGCAGCGTTTTCAACTGCGGCTTCCGGCTCAGTTACTGTTGTTTTATCATCATTTTCCATATCGCCACCCAATTGTTATTTTTTACCGGAGAACCCGAATGAGCCGATCAACTCACCCAGCGCATAATATTGTCCGCAGACATAAGCGAGCAAGTTCGTTTTGCTCAAGTCAAACTTGCCGTCCTCTGTGAGAAATTCTTTTGAGACTTGAACAGCAACGATTTCTGCAAGGAACATGTCATGCGTTCCAAGAGGGATCTTCTGTGTAACATTACATTCCAGCGCAATGGGGCACTCTTCTGCGATGGGGGCTGCAACTTTGCTTCCGGCAACCGCAGTCAAACCGCATTCTGCAAACTTATCATGATCTTTTCCGGAGACGATCCCGCACCAGTCAAGAGCTTTCGCCTGATCCGCCGCAGGAATGTTTACGGTAAATTCACCGGTCTTTTCCAACGCTTCATAGCTGTATCTGCCGGGGCGGACAGAGATGGAGAGCATGGGCGGTTCACTGTTGATAACACCAGCCCATGCAAGCGTGATCAGGTTGTTTTTGAATCCGTTTCCGCCGGTTCCTACGAGGATCGCGGGGACAGGTGCCAGTTTTGTACTGCCGGGTAAAATTACTTTGCTCATGGATCAATTTCCTCCGTTTAATAAATTTTCATCCAGTGCCGCAGGTGTTGAGTCTGAGGGAAGTTCGTGAACATCCCTCAGTTCCCGTTCCAATGCCCGGGAACGTGTCCCGAGTTTTTCGATATGATTCATCGCTGCGATCAAACTTTTTTTCGTGGAATCCACTTCATCGCCGAACTTCTGGAACTGGGTCTTTACCCCGGAAAGGATCGTCCAGACTTCGTGGGACCGCTTTTCAATGGCAAGTGTACGGAAGCCCATCTGCAGGGAGTTCAGAAACGCCACAAGATTGGAAGGTCCGACGACAGAAATGTGGTATGTGTTCTGTAAAAATTCCACCAGCCCGGGCAGACGCAGGATCTCCGCATAGATCCCTTCGCTGGGAACAAACATCAAAGCAAAATCGGTTGTCAGCGGAGGATTGACATACTTTTCCCGGATCGTCTTTGCACACTTCTTGACAGCACTTTCAAAGGCAGTCTGTGCTTTTTTCAGCTCTGCTGACATCTTCGGATATTCTTCGTATGCCTCAAGCAAACGCTGATAATCTTCCACCGGGAACTTGCTGTCGACAGGGAGCAGAACCGGCTCATCATCTTTTTTCCCGGGCAGACGGATTGCGAACTCCACAAGGTCCAGTTTTCCGGGAACGGTGGAAACGTTGGTGAGGTATTGGTCTGCTGCAAGATACTGTTCCAGGATCGCCGCAAGCTGGATCTCACCGATATTTCCCCGGGTTTTGACATTGGAAAGGACTTTTTTCAGATCGCCCACGCCGGATGCCAGACTCTGCATTTCACCGAGCCCTTTCTGAACCAGTTCCAGCCGTTCGCCGATGAGTTTGAAGGACTCCTGAAAGTGGGTCTGTACGGATTTCTGGAGTTTTTCATCGACAGTTTTCCGCATTTCTTCCAATTTTTCAGCGTTCTGATCGCGGATCTCCTGTATTTTTTTATCCATGGTTTCGCGGATTTCAGCGAACCGCAAATTATTTGATTGCTGGATCCGTTCCAGCATTGCGAGCGTTTCCTGTCTGTTTTTCCGGCTTTCCTCGGAGAGATTCTGTCCGAATTCTGTGAGCAGTTTTGTATTGGACTCTGTAAAGATCCGGAAATTCCCGCCTTGTTCGGTTCTTCCTGCTGCGAGATTTTCGCCCAACTCCTGACGGCTTCTCTGAAAACCTTCATTGCAAGCGTTTTCGATCCGCTTCAGCTCATCTTTCAGAGTATCATCCTGTGGATTTTTTTTCTTTCTGACAGCAAGAAACGCTGCGACGGAAAACCCTGTGATGACAATCAATAAAATCAATTCGATCCACTCAAACATTACGAAAACCTCCATTATCTCGTCTCTGCAATATAGCAGAACAGAGCATTTTTTCAAGTAAAATCATTAAAAAATCAAAAATAAGCAAGGATTAAGAAAATACCAAGATGCTAATCATCTGGAGATTGAAAACTTAATGCTTTTAGAGCAGTTCGATTTCTGTTAAACTCAATCAAATCCAGTAAAAACAATTTGACAAAATCTCAGCTTTATGTTATATTACAAAGGTTATAGGGAAAACGCCAGCGTCAAAGAGAATATATCCGCTTCTTGACGTTTTGTGGATATTTTTTATTCACGTTGGCAATGAACAAAATAGTAATCTATATTGTGGAATACAATATACCAGAGTGTTTTCAGCTGATTACTTTTAGTTCAATAAGGAAGGCACGGACAACGGGGAATTTTGCATAGTCGCAGACCTCAGTAACCCGCAATAACAAGTTAACAGGGATCTGATAATGAATATACTTAGTTTGTTTAGCGGATGTGGTGGATTGGATTTAGGCTTTGAACGCGCCGGATTTGATATCCCTGTCGCCAATGAATTTGATCCTGCCATATACGAGACATTTAAGGTAAACCATCCAAAAACACATCTTCTGGAGGGGGATGTTCGCCAAATCACAAAAGAAAATATATTACCATTCGTAAATGGAGAAATAGATGGGATTATTGGCGGTCCACCTTGTCAATCCTGGTCAGAAGCGGGCTCCCTCAAAGGAATTGAGGATGCGAGAGGACAATTGTTTTTCGATTATATTAGACTTTTGCAAGAACTCCGTCCAAAATTTTTTCTGGCAGAAAATGTCAGTGGGATGTTGGCGGACCGTCATAGCGTTGCAGTACAAAATATCTTGGATTTGTTTAATCAGTCCGGTTATGATGTCTCTTTGACTCTAGTCAATGCCAAAGATTATGGTGTTGCAGAGGAAAGAAAAAGGGTGTTTTATATCGGCTTCAGGAAAGATTTGGGAATCCGCTTCCGTTTCCCGAAAGGTTCTACAGCAGAAGACGAAAAAAAAATAACTTTGCGTGATATTATTTGGGATCTGCAAAGCACGGCTGTTCCGGCCGGCCCTAAAAATCATCACAATCCGGCAGCAATAAATAATAATGAATACTTTACCGGGGCATTCTCGCCAATATTCATGAGCCGGAATCGCGTGAAATCATGGGATGAACAGGCTTTTACTGTACAAGCATCCGGACGTCAATGTCAGCTGCACCCAAAAGCTCCTAAAATGGTAAAGTTTGACAAGAATGATTGCCGTTTCGTTGAAGGTGCAGAACATTTATACCGCCGTATGACAATTCGCGAGGTGGCAAGAGTTCAAGGTTTCCCTGATGATTTCCAGTTTATTTATAAAGATACCAATAATGCCTATAAGATGATTGGAAATGCTGTTCCTGTTAATTTGGCATACGAGGTAGCTATCGCTATAAAGTTGTTCTTGGAAGGCAGAGGAGAAGAAGTTATTGGTATTAATGACGAAGAAGGGAGATTGTTTGCATGAGTAACAGCAGTAATGACCAAGGTCGTGCCTATGAGTTTGCGTGGATAAATGCATTATGTAATGCGTTGAAACAATATCGCACTGTCCGTATTGTTGAAAACTCAAGTTTAGAGGCGAATCAGCGTGCATGGAAATTGATTGACACTGAAAAGCAGGAACTGTTTGAGATTTCTGCAAAAGCTGCCTTGAAAACAGTTGTTGATTTGGAGCCTAATCTGATCGAAGAAACTTCTGATGAATTACTGCTTGAATTCCAGAGAGATCAAGCTGGCGTAAAAGGTGATGTCAGGGATATCGTTGTGAAATGCGATTCCGTAAACTGGGAAATAGGCTTTAGTATCAAACACAACCACGAAGCCGTGAAACATAGTCGTTTAAGTCATACATTGGATTTTGGGCAAGAATGGTTTGATGTTCCATGCGGAAAAAATTATTGGAAAAAAGTCAAACCGATTTTTGACAGACTGAAAGAGGAAAAAGATAAACAGACAAAATGGTCGGATATTGCACAAAAAGATGAAACCGTATATGTTCCTCTGCTTAAGGCTTTCATATCTGAAGTAAAAAGAGTTTATAAAATAGATAAAACTTTACCGCGGAAAATGGTGGAATATCTGGTCGGGACCAAGGACTATTATAAAGTTGTCAGCAAAGATAGTAAACGGTTGACCATAATAGAAACATTTAATCTTCATGGAACGCTTAACAAACCTGGTAAACTAAAAGTTTCCGCTATTACAGTTCCTGTTATTGATTTGCCTACGGAACTGGTTGAATTGAAATTCAAGACAGAAAGTAAAAATACTGTTGAGATGTATTTGAACAATGGCTGGCAGTTAAGTTTCCGAATCCATAGTGCCAGTACTAAAGTTGAACCGAGTCTGAAATTTGACATTCAATTTATCGGAATGCCAGTATCCGTAATGAGTATAGAGTGTAAGTGGAAATAATAAGATTAAGGTAGTTCAGACTATGGATATGATATTATAACAAGACACTTTGGAATAAGTTGTGTTAAAGTTGCTTTCTTTGAATTTCAAGAGAAAACAGAAGTAAAAAAAGGAATTTTACAATGCTTGCTTTGAATCCTCTCTTTCAGGATCATGCTGTTTTTCAGCAGAAAATACCGGTTCCGGTCTGGGGAAAGGCTGAACCCGGACACCGTTTGAAAGCTGAGCTTTCCGGAACAACAGCTTTTACAAAAGTTTCCGCTTCAGGTTCCTTTAAACTCCGGCTGCCCCCAATGACGGCTGGCGGACCATTCATCTTTACTGTTACAGATCTGGATTCCGGCGAACAAATCACTCTTCAGGATGTCCTTGTCGGGGAAGTCTGGCTCGCTTCGGGTCAGTCCAATATGGAATATCCCCTTTCCGGAAAAGGTTTTTCCCGTCCGTCTGCCGGGGATGAAACTCCCCTTTCCGAAATTCAGGTGCAGGAGTATATTTCCACGATCCCGGACGGCGAAAAATTCCGGTTCATTACTATTCCCCGCAATGCGTCCGGCTGTCCGGAAGAAACTTTCAACGGAAACTGGCGGGTCGTAACACCGGAATCTGCCGGAGAACTCTCTGCCGCAGCCGCATGGTTCGGAAAATATATTCAGGAAAAACTGGATGTCCCTGTGGGGGTGATCCATTGTTCCTGGGGCGGCAGCCGTGCTGTCGGCTGGATCGGCAGAGCCGGACTGTTCTCCGAACCGGAGACGGTTCATTTTATCAATCAAAGAGATGCAGAGCTTGTAAAAGCGGATCTCTGGGATGAACGGAAGGCTTCCCAGCAGCCGATCCCTGTTCCGCGGGAGTTTATCGACCCCGGCAACAAAGGTGTTGACTGGGGCTGGGCAAACTCTGACTTCAACGACTCCGGATGGGAGGATTTTACTGTTCCCGGAAGTTGGGTGCATCAGAAATATGCCGGTAACGGCGCAGTTTGGATCAGAAAAACAGTCGAGCTTCCTGCTCACTGGGCTGGAAAAAATCTCTCGCTGGAACTTGGACCTGTTGATAAAATGGATATCTCCTATTTCAACGGAACTGAAATCGGCAGATCCGGAAAAGAGCTTGACCCCTCTTTCTGGAACAAACGGAGAAGTTATCCCATCCCCGCCGATCTTGTGAAACCCGGAAAAAATACCGTTGCCGTCCGCGCTTATTCCTATATAGATGACGGTACATTCAGCGGAACGGGCGAGCTTTATTATCTTCTGGAACCGGAATCCGGGGAACGCATTGAGCTTGGCGGTGCATGGAAGTTCCGGGCAGAATATGATATGGGGCTTACGAAACGCCCTGCGCAGCGGCTGGGTCCCTGCAATACTTGCACCCCATCCATTCTCTTTGAGGGAATGATCAATCCGATCAAAACATACGGGATCCGGGGCGCGATCTGGTATCAGGGCGAAAGCGATACCGGAACTCTTGCTGAAGCGTTGGCTTACCGGAAGAAACTGGCTGAGATGATTCAGAATTGGCGTTATGTCTGGGAACAGGGCGATTTTCCCTTCATCCAGATGCAGCTTGCCGGTTATAATCTCGGAAGAGAGTCTCAATACGATCCGGAATCCTGGTGGTCGGTTTTGAGCGATAATCAGCGGCGGATCTGTGAAGATCTTCCGGGCGTTTATATGGCTTCTGCCGTTGATATCGGCGAAGCAAAAGACATTCACCCGCAGAACAAGAAAACTGCCGGATACCGTCTGGCACTCTGCGCGCTGAACAATGTTTACCGGATCAGAGAAAAAGCTCCGGAAGGTCCCCGTTTTGCCGGATGCGTTCAGGAGGGACACTCCATCAGAGTCCGGTTCCGTCATGCTGAGGGCTTGACTCTGAAAGAAGATCTTCCCCGGAGTTTTTATATTGCCGGAGACGATCATCATTTTTATCCGGCGGACAAGGTCGGGATCGAAGGCGATACTCTGCTCCTCTCCTCTGAAAAAGTGGAAATCCCCTGTGCCGTGCGCTATGCCTGGTCGGGCTTCCCTTCAAATACACTTTATAACGGTGACGGCTTGCCCGCTTCGCCGTTCCGTTCTGATGATTGGGAAATCAATTAACATAAGGAAAAAACAATGATCACACTGAACAAAATGTTCCAGACGGGTGCTGTTTTTCAGCAGAAAATGCCGATCCCGGTCTGGGGAAATGCAACTCCGGGGAATCTCCTGAAAGCGGAATTTGCCGGTATGGAGTCCTGGACAAGAGTTGCCGCAGCCGGAAACTTCATGTTGCGTCTGTCTCCCGTGGATGCCGGCGGACCTTACACGCTCAAGATCACGGAAGTTGAGACCGGAGACACCGTTGTGCTGGAAGATATTCTTGTCGGGGAAGTCTGGCTCGCCTCCGGACAGTCCAACATGGAATATCAGCTCTCTTCCGACTGGACCGTGTTTCCCGGTGCAGCGAAAGAACCTTCCGGTGTAAACGCTGCACAGGCAGATGAATATTACAAGACCATCAAAGATCCTTCCCGTATGCGTTTTATTACTGTGAAAAAACTTGCCACCGGAATGGAAGAGGATACCTTTGAAGGCGAATGGAAATATATGAATGAAGATAACGCCTATATGGCATCTGCTGTTGCGGCATGGTTCGGGCGGTTCGTTCAGGAAAAACAGGATGTCCCGGTGGGGTTGATCATTTCAGCCTGGGGCGGAACCATTGCGGAAGCATGGACAAGCCGTGCCGGATTGCTCTCAAACCCTGATACTCTTCCTCTGGTTTATGAGACCGATCAGATTTTGCGGGAAGAGGAAAGCTGGACCCGGGATTCTGGCAATGCCATGCCTGCTGAGGCGGTGAAAGATGCCGGAAACAAAGGTGTGGAATGGGGCTGGGCTGCTCCTGATTTCAACGATTCTGAATGGGTGGAAATGAATATCCCCGGCAGCTGGATCAATCAGAAAGTCTCCGGAAACGGTGCGCTCTGGGTTCGTCAGGAAGTCACGATTCCCCCGCGTTGGAAAGGAAAAAATCTTGTTCTGCACATGGGCGGGATCGACAAACAGGATGTCACTTACTTCAACGGTGTGGAAATCGGCGGCATGGGAAAAGATCTTGATGCCAGTTTCTGGAACATTCCCCGTATTTACAAGATCCCCGCAGAACTGGTGAAAGTCGGCAGGAATGTCATTGCTGTCAGAGGTTATTCTTTCCTGTTCGATGGTGCATTCCTCGGTCAGAAGAGAGACTATTATGTTCAGCCTGAAGGCGGAACCGAAGAGGACAGAATCCAGATCGGCGGTATGTGGAAAGCCGCTGCAGAACTTGACCTTGGTGTGATCTCTGCTTCTCTGGTCACTCCGGGACCCGGAATGGCCAATACTCCCGGGATTCTCTTCAACAGCATGATCCGTCCGCTGGTTCCTTACGGGATCCGGGGCGCAATCTGGTATCAGGGGGAAAGCAATGCAAATAGCGTGCCGGCTTCTCTTTCCTATGAACGGAAACTCAGCACCATGATCCGCGACTGGCGGTACTGGTGGGGTCAGGGCAATTTCCCGTTCATTCAAGTGCAGCTTGCAAATTACTCTCCCAGCTTTGATCCGCCGTTTGTTCCCGCATCCAGATGGGCGATCCTCCGTGACACGCAGCGGCTCGTCTGCAATGCACTGCCCAATGTTTATATGGCATCTGCCATTGATATCGGTGATTTGATTGATATTCACCCGCAGGACAAAAAGTCTGTTGGTGCAAGACTTGCGGCAACTGCGTTCCGTTATGTCTATAAAGATCCGTCAGTTGTCCCCTGCGGTCCGCTTTATCAGGGATATTCTGTCGAGGACAATGCCATCCGGATCGACTTTGCCTATGCTGACGGCTTGACCGTTCTTGAAGATCGTCCCCAGAGCTTTTACATTGCCGGGAAAGACCGGGTTTTCCATCCCGCGACATCCGTTAAAGTCGAAGGCAGCTCTGTTCTCGTTTCCAACAAAAAAATCGCAAACCCCATGGCTGTCCGTTACGGCTGGTCCGATGCGGTCATCACTACAGTTTATAATGCAGCAGGACTTCCCGCTTCTTCCTTCCGGACGGATGACTGGGATTTCTATGAATAAGGAATAAAACCATGAAAAAATTATTATGTCTCGTTCTTCTCTTCTGTGCGGCTTTTCTCTTTGCTGCACAGAAAATCACGCTTGGAAGTCTCTTCCAGGATGGAGCGGTGTTCCAGCGGAATACAGATATTCCGGTCTGGGGAAAAACTCTGCCGGGCAGATCTTTGCTGGCTGAATTTGCCGGACAGAAGATCCGCACAAAATCCAACGCTGCCGGGGAGTTCATGTTCCGTTTTTCCCCTGTCAGAGCGGGCGGACCTTATGTTCTGACCATCACTGACAAAGACAGTAAGGCAGTCGTCACTGTCAAAGATATCCTTGTGGGCGAAGTCTGGGTCGCCTCCGGACAGTCCAACATGGAATATCAGATCGGTTCTGACTGGGCGTTTCCCGCCAAATTCAGAAACGACCCCAACAGTTTGGCGCGCCGTCAGCAGCGGGAATATATTGCAGGAATCAAAAATCCCGGAAAATTGCGCTATTTCTATGTTCCTCACAACTGCACCGGTGTCCGGGAAAGTACAGTCCCCGGAACCTGGAAGTATGTTGATGCAAAATCGGCTCCCGGATTTTCAGCTGCAGCCGCATGGTTTGCAAAGGCTGTTCAGGAAAACTTGAATGTTCCTGTGGGCGTTATCGTAACAGCCTGGGGCGGGACCCGTGTGGAAGCATGGACAAGCCGGGAGGCTTTGCTCACCAATCCGGAAACGGCTGCAATGGCGAAAGAGGCTGACCGTGCTTTGCAGGATCCCGGGTTGTGGGATGCCGCCGCACGGAGAAAAAATGCTCAGAAAAACTTGAAGCGTGACCCCGGCAACAAAGGGTTCGGTATGGGATACGCGAAAGTCGATCTCAACGATTCCGGATGGAAAGATATGGTTGTCCCCGGCAGCTGGATCGTACAGAAAATTTCCGGGAACGGTGCTGTCTGGGTCAGAAAAACTGTCATGATCCCAGCAAGCTGGGCTGGAAAAGATCTTATTCTCAGAACCGGCGGGATCGACAAGATGGATATTTCCTATTTCAATGGTGTTGAGATCGGAAGAACCGGTAAAGGTTTGGATTTTAAGAGCTGGGACCAGAAGAGAACCTACACCATTCCCGGCAAACTGGTCAAAGCCGGAAAGAATGTGATCGCGATCCGTGCATACTCTTTCCTTCATGATGGTTCTCTCAACGGAAGAACGGAAGATTATTCTCTTTCTTTGAAGGGGTCAACCGTCGGTTCCATCAAACTTGCCGGAATGTGGAAAGCAAAGTCTGAAGTGGATTATGGTATTCTCAGTCCCCGTTCCGCAGGTTACAATCCGGAATACCCCAATACACCGGGGATTCTGTTTGACGGCATGATCAATCCGCTTTTGCCCTATGCGATCCGCGGCGTGATCTGGTATCAGGGCTGCAGCAATGCCGGAAATGTTCACAATGCAAAAGCTTATCAGCAGCGTCTTGTGACAATGATCCGGGATTGGCGTTTCCGCTGGGGCGTGGGGGATTTCCCGTTCATTCAGGTTCAGCTGGCATACTTTGACCGTCTTCAGGAAGGGGTGTTCCTCAGAAATTCTCCGTGGGCATATCTCCGGGAATCCCAGCGGCTGGTCTGTGAAAGCCTCCCCAATGTCTTTATGGCATCAGTGATCGACAACGGCGATAAGCTGGATATTCACCCGCAGGACAAGAAAACAGTCGGTCTGCGGCTTGCTGCCAATGCGCTGCACAATGTCTATCTCAAGCAGTCTGTCATTCCCTGCGGACCCCTTTATCAGAGTTACCGTGTGGAGGGAAACAGGATCCGGATCACATTCCGTCATGGTGACGGCTTGAAGGTCAAGGGCGACTTCAGGAAGAGTTTCTATATCGGAAATGATCTTGGAGCGTTCTTCCCGGCAGATACTCTGACGATCGAGGGCAACAGTCTTGTCTTGAGCAGCAAATCTGTTGCGGTTCCGGCAGCTGTCCGTTATGCCTGGTCACAGGCTCCGGAGTCTTGTCTTTACAACTCTGCCGACTTGCCGGCATCATCATTCCGTACGGATAATTGGGATTCATCCCGTTGAAAATAACGGTTCAGACCGCTCTCTTTTCTAATTTGAGAGGGAGCGGTCGATAATATCCCGGTGTTTTCTGAGCCAGATCCAGAAATTGGACGGTGTGGAAAAGCCGAGCTCAAAAGAGATTTCTTTCTGCCGCAATCCGCGTTTCATGGCTTCTACAGTGTATTGGATCCGGATTTTGTCGATATATTCTCCGATGGTGCAGCCTTCGCATTCACGGAAACGATGGGAAAGATAAAATCTGCTGTATCCGGAAATTTTTTCCAGATGTTCCAGAGAACAACCTCTGGCATTGGACATGCGGATATACCGTTTCAGAGATTCGATAACGGTGTCAGAGTTTTCCTGTGCGACAGAATCCTGTCCTGTGCGTGACATAAAAAAACGGACTTCATCCAGCAGAGCTTCCAGCGGTGCTTTCAAATATTCGTCTATCATGTCCTGTGTGACGTTTTTTTCTTCGTTCAAGGCGTTCCAGCGGCGGGTCAGCATCATCTTGTATTCCAGAGAAAGTCGGACTCTATTCCACAATGCTTTGAACTCTCCGCCCATTCCCACTGTCAGAAAGTTTCCGGAAATCTGCTGATCCGGTTCGCTGACCTGCATCCAGAGATGGATCAGATCGTGATCTTGCGGCAGATAACCGAAAGCATGAGGATCCCAGTAATCGATCAAAAAAAATGTTCCGGGTTCGGCATCATAGACTTTCCCATTAAACATATAACGGCTGCTGCCTTTCAGAACATAAAGGATCTCCCTCTGGGGATGGGTACTGGAAAGAAATTCCCCGCACCCATCCGGAGTTCCCTCCGGAGAGTGACGGGTAATGATTTTTTTAACACCGTTTGACAGGTGCTGTCGGATTGATTCCATTCAGGAATGCTCCTCAGGCTTTGCTTGCGGCGTACTGCTTCAGTTCATCAATGTTATCATAGATCTTGTGCAGAACGGCACTCAGTTTTTCAACTGTTGCTCTGTGTGTGAGAACATAATGAGCGCTGCCGAGGGTTCTGTCAAAGAGGTCTTCGCAAACGGCACATCTTCCATCGGGGATCCGGTATTCTCCCTTGCTCAGATCCAGGTTGAAGAGACTTGCCTTGTAGACAGGTCCGTGCGTTCCGTTTCCGATGCCGAAACCTTCAGCATCGCATGCTGCATTGATGATGGATTTCGGAATATCCTTGAACGGTTCGCCGTCAAAGATCAGGTGGAAACTGTAGTAGCCCTGAGGTTCGGAAAGTCTTCCGGGAGCCTGCATACGGACTCCGGGGATATCCTTGATGGATTCTCTTAAAAATGCTGCATTCTTTGAGTAGGTGTCGATCAGCTTGTTCAAGCCTTTGAGCTGCTGGCTGAGGATGACAGCCTGGAATGCTGTTGCGCGGTAGTTGTGGCAGAGCAAGCCTTCCGGTGCTCTGATCGCCTGTCCCTGCTTGATCCCGCGGGAGTAACCGATATGTTTCAGCAGATAGATTTTTTCTGCCAGTTCCGGATCGTTGGTAATACAGATCCCGCCTTCACCGGAGGACATTGTTTTGCTCTGCTGGAAGCTGAAAGAACCGACTTTTCCCCAGCTGCCGACGCCGCGTCCGTTCCAGAATCCGCCGTGCATGTGGGCGCAGTCTTCGATCACCGGAATGCCGTGAGCATCAGCGATTTCAAGGATCTTTTCCATGTCTGCGGTGGAACCGTAAACGTGAACCGGGATGATCGCCTTGGTTTTCGGTGTGATCGCTGCACGCATCTTTTCCGGATCCATACAGAGGGTCGTCGGTTCGATATCCACGATCACGGGAGTTGCACCGACATAGGAAGCTGCCAGAGCGGTTGCCATCCATGTCAGGGCGGGAACGATGACTTCATCGCCCTTTGTAACACCCAGTGCGGTAAGCGCGCATTCCAGCGTAGTGGTTCCGTTTGCCATGAAGATCCCGTATTTTGCCCCGTGATATTCTGCAAAAGCCTTTTCAAATTCCTGTTCAGCCGGACTGTTGAAGGACCAGTTGCCTTCCATATAAGTCTTTTTCAGGACTTCCGCAGTTTCTTCATCTCTCGGAGGCCATGCCGGAAACAGAGTTAAATACTCTTCCTTGATCAGTTTGTCTCCGCCCAAAATTGCGAGGTTTGCCATTTTTTTTCTCCAAATTTTCTGATTTGCTCAAAGTGATTTCATGTATGCGAGACTGTCTGCTGCACTCTGGAAGGGATCTGCGGAGTTATCCTGTTCAAAGATCAGCCATTCTGCGTTGATCTCTTTTGCTGCTGCGAATGCACTCTTCAGGTCAACAATACCGGTTCCGAGGGTTGCGGTCGTTCCGGGATCGGTGGGAACAACGATATCTTTGAAGTGAACCTGCTTGATTCTGTCTGCATACTTGCGGATGTAAGAAGCGGGATCCATTCCTGCACGGGTCAGCCAGCAGACATCGGGTTCCACGAAGATTTTTTCTGCGCCGGGAGCATCCAGAATGCGGTACATTGCGGGAATCCCGTCAGCCAGATCATATTCTGCCCAGTGGTTGTGGTAAGAGAAGATCACATTCTTAGCTTCGGCGTTTTTCTGGATCGCCAGACACATATCGAGGATCTCCTGCCATTTATTGGCGAAGTCGACCATTGCGCTGATGCTGATAGCCGGGGGAGCCAGTTTCTTTGTGTATTCCCATGCGATATCATCGGCATTTGTCAGAGCTGCACCCTGGAACATTGCGCCGCAGCTTTCCAGTTTGATCTCTTTCATGAATTCTGCGATTTCATCGGGGGTCATTCCGCCGAAATTGAATGCGAATTCCACACCGTCGAACCCGATTTTTGCAATCTCTTTCATGGTTCCTTTGAAATCTTCTGAGAGAGCTGTGCGGAAGTTGTAAAGCTGTACACCGTACTTCATGATTAAAAGTCCTTTCCGAGAATCCGTTCGGGATTCCTGCTTAAAATATTGAGTTTATCTTCATCTGTGATCTTGGCAGAGAGAACCCCGCCGACCCCCTGATATTCATCAAACCAGGGCATGTCTGTTCCGTAAAGGATCCGTTCGCTGCCGACTCCTTCCACGAGCTTTTCGATGATTCCCCTGTCCCCCGGGATCGCTGTCAATTCCAGCCAGACATTGTTGTTGGATTCTTTCACGCACTGGATCGCATAGTCCCATGCACCGTAGCAGCAGTGGGCAATAAAGAATTTGGCATTCGGATATTTCTGAATTGCTTTCAGCACTGCCGGGTCATTCCCCCAGGTATGCACCAGAACAGGAAGCCCCCGTTCATTGGCGAAGGAGAGCGCATAGTCATACCGGGGATCCATCATATCGCAGTTATGATATCCGGGCAGTAATTTCAGCCCGACGGCATAGGGAGCCCACTTGTCGAACTGTGCAATATCTTCTCTGATATGATCTTCCCGCTGGGGAACGATCGAGAGATACATTCTGAGAGTATCGGGGAACTGTTTGCAGATTTCATAAACCCGAGCATTGCGAAATGTTCCCCACAGTGCTTCGTGGTGGGAGAAGACAAGACGTTTCACGCCGATCCTTTTGACATGTGCCACCATTTCCGGAGCTTCGCAGATCTTGAAGTAGATCGCATAATGGGCGCCCATGTGGCCGTGCATATCATAAATCGGAAAATCTGCTTTTCCGTCTTTCCAGAACTTTTCGGCAAGAGACCCCGGCTGATTCCAAATACATTCGCTCATAATTCTGCTCCTTTCAGGATCCGTTCCAGATTTTTTCCGGCGATTTTGGCAATAGATTCATCATCCAGACCGGAGTGTTTCAGCTGAAGCATGCCGTTCCCCTGATTACCGGCAGGGAAATTTGTACCGTAAAGGATCCGTTCAGCTCCATACTTTTCTGCCAGTCCGCGGACTCCTTCCGGAACCCAGTAGCGGGCAATTTCAAAATAGAAGTTTTCGTATGTTTCGAGCAGAGGACGGATATTTCTGTCGCTGCCCCATTTTCCCCAGTTCTCTGCATAAATAAATGTATTCTTCGGGAAAATTTCCAGAAAATCATAGAGTTTATCCCACTGTCCGGCAAAGGCATCCAGCAGCACGGGAACTTTCCGTTCAGCGGCGGCATCCATGATCTTTCCGATCACGATCCGGCGTGGTTGATAGCGGTGTTCAAAGGGGGAAAGAGTGATTGCCCCGATCCGGTTTTCTTTCATTTGACGGAAAAATTCATCCGGTTCCGGGATCTCGTCACAGGAATTCGGCAGAATACACCAGACACCGGTCAATCTCTGATCCGGATCTTCCTCTCTCAGCATTCTGGCAATTTCCTGGTTAGTGGAAAGGGGTGCCTTGGGAATACCGTTGTGACGGACAAGAGCCTTATCGACACCGTAGTAGTCCATGTCCGACAGCAATTCTTTCACACCGGGGTTTGCGTTCCCGAAGTCGCCGACCCGGCAGTTTGCATCGAAAAACATCAAGTCTTTCATAAATAACTCCTCTTTTCGCAGAGCATTCTCTGAAAAACTATTGAAGTTTTGCGGATAAAAACTCTGCAATTTTCTTTGTCTGGGAGTATTATACATTCAAAAAGGTGTTTTGTAAATACTTTAATTATCCAAAAAAATACTTTTTTTTTGCTATTTTATGCTGATTTCTTGCAAAAATAAAAAACCGGAGAGTTTTTATCACCCTCCGGTGGAGCTTTTTTCTGTATGATCCGGGATCAGTCTTTCATGCCTGCGGCGCGGCGGAACCATTTTCCTGCAGGTGTATTCCATTCATTTACAGGGAATCCGCGGCGGAAAAGTCCATAACCGTGACCGCCCTCTGCAAAAAGGTGCATTTCGCAGGGAACGTTTGCTTTCCGCATTGCAAGATACCAGGCAACCGCATTTTCCACATTGATCCCATCGTCTTGAGTCTGAATAATAAAGGTTGACGGAGTATTTGCATTGACGTCAAACTCCGGAGCAAGCTGAAGCGTTTCCTTGTCAGCAAGATAAGCAGGGTAGATCAAAGCTGTGAAGTCCGGACGGAATGAGAGGTTATCTACTTCATCCAGAGGTTCGTAGGGAACCGGATTTGCCGGAGCGGAGATGGAGGCACAGAGGTGACCGCCTGCAGAGAACCCGATACAGCCGATGCGGTTGGGGTCGATTTCCAATGCTTCGGCGTTGGCACGGAGAAAACGCATTGCGCGGGCAGCATCGGCATGAGCAGCCAGACGGCGGTCCGGACAACGGTATTTCAGAACAAATGCGCTGAATCCGATGGAGTTGAGCCAGGCGGCAATGTCATAACCTTCGTGATTGACTGCCTGATAGCTGTAACTTCCGCCGGGACAGACAAGCACAGCCGGGTGCGGTCCGGTTCCGGATGTCGGAAAATAACGGACAGCCGCTTCGGTCACATCATGGATCCGGATGATTCCGCCATCTTTCGGACGGCTCTCTTTCCGGTTGGCATCTTCCGGTGTTGTAAAAGGTATGACATCGTTCCAGACGGGGATTTCCTGGTAATAGGCAGGTGTTTCTTTCATTTTTTCTCGGTCTCCTTTGAGTTGTTTCCGGAGAATATAGCATATTTTTTCACTTTTTTCAATACTTTTTCACCGATTTCTTTTTACTTTTTTGAAACTGGATGTATAGTAACAGAAATGAAAGGAAAAAACGATGGCATATCAACTTATCACCCACTATCTCGACAAGCCGATCCAAACTGGACGGGTCTATGATATTTTCCTTCCGGAAAATATGCAGCACGATACCGCGATCTTTCTGATCCACGGCGGCGGATGGACCGCCGGAAGCAGAATCAGTTATCATACTCCGATCATGGAAACTCTGGCAGAAAAAGGGTATATCGTTGCTTCAACCGACTATCGTCTGACCGTTTCCGCAATGGAACAGCTGAAAGATTGCCGTGAGGCTTATATGCACTTTGTCAATGAGTTGCGGAAACTCGGACGTCCCATGAAGATCGCTGTTTACGGCAGTTCAGCCGGGGCGCATCTCTCCTCCCTGCTTGCTGTGGCAAAACCGGGTGCATCCGGCGAAGATTTCCCCGCTGATGCCGACTGGGTCGTTCCGGAATGTGCGCTTCTGCAATCCTGTCCCATGAGCTTTGAACCGTGGGAAGAGATTTTCCCTCATATCTGGAGTTCCATGCAGAATGCCGCCCGTGTGCCTTACGAGGAAAATCCGGAAGTTTATAAAAAACTCTCTCTGGATCATCACATCCATTCAGATATGCCCCGGATCTTCTTTATGGAAGCGGAGTGGGAACACATGTTCTGGCCCCCGCAGAAAGTTTCTCTTGCCAAAAAGATCGCTTCTCTGAAAGGTTCCGTCAAAGTCAAGATCTACAAAAATATGGAACACGGGTTCCTCTTTAACTTTGACCGTGAACACCAGCGGGAAGGTTTTGCTGACTTTATTAAATTTATTGAAAACGAACCTATCGGAAATACCGTTTTCGAAGCATAAAAAAGGAGTTTGAAAATGAACATTTGTATGATGTCCCTGACAATGCAGGACAGTACCCCGGAAGAAATCGTTGATATCGCAGTCAAGTGCAATATGGGCGCGATCGACTGGATCACCACTCACAAAAGCGATCCCGGCTGGTTGGGAAAGATCTCCCGCGATGCCGGATTGGAAGTTGCCGCTTACACTCCGCTGGATCAGGCTTATATCAATGGCGAAGGAAACTGGAAAGATGAGTTCAAATACTCTCTGGAGGCAGCCGTTTCCATGGGCGCACCCGTAATGATGGTTCCGCCTTTTGCATTGAAAAAGCACCCCGATATGTCCGAGGGCAGAAAGTATTGGACAGAGTTTTTTGCCTGGGCAACGCCTCTTGCCAAAGAAGCAAACGTGATCCTGACCCTTGAAAGCACCGGTTTCATCAACAGTCCCATCACAACTGCCGATGAAAATCTGGAAGTACTGAAAAATGTTCCCGATCTCCGTCTTACGTTTGACAACGGAAATATCGAGACCGCAGAAAGTGCAATTGATGCTTATGCAAAACTGAAAGATTATGTTGTCCGTTTTCACCTGAAAGACTGGAAGATCACCGATCAGGAGATTCCCGGATCCGACAAAAAACGCTGCGGAAAATATTTTACCATGGCGGCGATCGGAGAAGGCAGTCTGGATCTGCGCTCTTTCTGGGATTCCGTGATTCCGGAACAGAAGAACTTCACCGTGAATCTGGAAACATGGAAGCCCTCCGGCGAGCAGTTCTCTCTGGATGAATACAGAGTGATCTGCGACAGAGTCCGAGGCTGGTAATCTGTTTTATGATCGCTTCCATCATCACTTTGGGCTGCCGTCTTAATCAGGCTGAGTCCGCCCTGATCACCTCCCGGCTGGAACGGATGGGGTACACTGTTGTGCCCTATGACCGGAACACCCAGCCGGATCTGATCGTTCTCAACAGCTGCGCCGTAACTGCCACCGCTGAACGGAAAGCCCGGCAGAACATCAGGACTCTGCGGACACGGCATCCGGAGGCAAAACTCCTGTTCACCGGTTGCGCCTGCACTTCTGCTCTGCAGGAGATTCCCGGTTTGACAGTTGTTCCCAATGCCCGGAAAAGTGAGTTGGACGATTTTTTGAAACAGGAAAGATCCCTTGCCGTGGAAGAGTGGCGGGGCAATACAGCTGAGCATCTCGTCTTTGCGGAAAATATCCTGACTGCCCCCACTGAACGGACACGGGCAAATTTGAAAATACAGGAAGGCTGCAACAATTTCTGTGCCTACTGCATTATCCCTTTTAAACGCGGAAGAGAACGCTCCCGCGATCTGGAAGAGACCGTTGAAGATTTCCGTCATCTGGTGAAACTCGGTTTTCAGGAGATCGTTTTGACCGGGATCAACACCTGCACTTATAACTGCCGCGGGGCAAAGCTCAATGATCTGCTGGAACGCCTTCTGGAAACAGATGGAAATTACCGGATCCGGATCGGGTCAACAGAACCGGGACCCATGCTTGCAAAAATCGTGGATGTCATGGCAAAAGCTGACGGGAAATTATGCGAATTTCTGCACCCCTCTCTGCAGAACGGCTCCGATACGGTCCTCAAACTCATGAACCGGCACTGCCTGACGGAAGAGTATGCCGGGTATGTTCAGTATGCCCGGGAGAAAGTGCCGCACATCCATATTGGAACGGATATCATCACCGGTTTTCCGGGGGAAACGGATGCAACCTTTGAAGAAACGGTCGCGTTTGTTGAAAAAATCCGATTCGCCAATATTCATATTTTCCCGTTTTCGCCCCGGAAAGGAACGGCGGCATACTCAATGAAACCGGTCGTCCCCAGTGTGCTTGCCAGGGAACGGGCGGAAAAATTGACTCTGCTGAAAGAAAAATTTGCAGCGGAGTTCCGGCATTCTCTTTTGGGAACTGTGCAAACGCTTATCCCTGAACAGGATGGAATCGGATTGACCGGAAATTATATCCGCGTAAAAGCTGATGGAACCGGGCTTATGCGGGTCGAAATCACAAACACGGATCAGGAAGTCACCATAGGAAAAAAGAAGGAGTAAAAAATGAGAATCGACAATGCAAAAGTAGATATCTGGCTTGGTTTCAAGCGGCATATATTTGATTTTCAGGGACATGAAGCGTGGATCGTAGAGCCGGAAACGGCAGCTCCGGGAACTCCCTGGACATGGTGTATGGAGTGGCCCACCGCATTTGTCCCCCGGACAGGTGTGCCGGATCTGGTGAAAAAAGGGTTCCACCACGTTCATATCAAGGCTTTCGGACATGGAAATGATGAAGACCAGAAAGTTTTTGCGGCGTTCCACGAGTATCTGGTCGGCCTCGGATTTGCCAAAAAATGCGGACTGATCGGTTTGAGTTTCGGAGGGCTTTACTCCTGCCGTTTTGCGGCATTCCATCCCGAAAAAGTCGCCTGTATTTATCTTGATGCACCCCTGTGCAATTTTCATCACTTCCAGCATTGGGAACTTGTAAAAGATGAATACAGTTTGAAAAACAAAGCAGATCTTTTTGACCTGCCCGGTCTGCCGATCAACCTGACCGCACGTCTGAAAGATTTCCCGATCCTGCTGATTTACGGGAAAGCAGATACAACAGTTCCGCCGGAAGATAATTGCGAAATGCTTCTTGCGCGTTTGGAAGTACAGAACGGCTCCGGTGAAGTGAAAGTGATCGCCCGGAACGCGTGGGCTCATCATCCTCACGGATTGGATGACACTGCGCCGATTCAGGAATTTATGACAAAATACTGCTGCTGAGAGCTTTTTACGGAGCCTTCAGGAAGATGGTGTTTTCCAGGAGGAACGCTAAAAGCAACGCTCCGAGAGCTGCGGTAATCAGAGGAAATGCAAATTCTTTCCAATTGATCAGGATCTGCTGTTCAAAGGTCGTTTTTTCCAGTTTGTCAATGGAATCCATGGCTGCTTTCATGGATGAAATATCTTTTGCCCGGTAATATTTGCCTCCGGTTATGGAAGCGATCTCTTTCAGCAGCGGTTCGTCAAAATCGTTTGGTGCAGGCTCAAACTGCGTTCCGAAAGGAGTTTGTTCAATATAAATCGCCCGTTCGGAGCCGATCCCGACAGTATAAATGATGATTCCGAACTCTTTTGCCATTTTTGCTGCCTGCCGCGGAGTGATTTTTGCTTCAACATTGTTTGCGCCATCTGTGAAGAGAACAATGATTTTCCGCTTGGAATCGCTGTCTTTGAGCCGTCTGATCCCGGAGGCAACCGGTCCGGCAATACCGGTTTGGTTTCCGATGTCTCCCGGACGGAATGACTTCAAATCTTCCAACAGCCGGGCATGGTCCAGCGTTGGCGGGCATGCCAGATATGGCTGTTGAGCGAAGACGATCAAGCCGATTCTGTCAGAGGGGCGTGCCTGAATAAATTTTGAAATTTCCTGCTTTGCCACATTCAGCCGGGGTGCCACTTTCCCTGAGTTCAACGCTTGAAGCAGCTGAGGTTCGTGCCTGATCCCGGATGGAATATCAATCGAAGACATACTGCCGGAAATATCCAGCGCGATAATGATATCCACGCCATTGGAACGCTGTCTGATCTCTTCCGTTCCCTCCTGGGGGCGCGCCAGAGAAAGGATGATCAGGATCAAAGCAAGACAGAGCAGCAGGAACGGGATCAATTGCTTATAAGACGGAAACCGTTTTCTGCCGTTCGTGATTGCGGAAAGATCCGGGAAAATCACCGATGGCTGTTTTTTTCTGAGGAAGATCCATGCTGCGATAAAGGCAGGGATCAACAGCAGCAACATCCAGGGGGATGCAAGATCCGGAATTTTCATGATTTTTCCTCCTTCATCTCAATCGTCTGAGAAGTTGTCCTGATCAGAGATTCTGCACGTTCTGCAGCTCCCTCAAACATCTTTTCATCCGTGTCCATCCGGGCAAATTTTACCATATCGGCAGAGGTCAGGAACTCCCGCAGAAATTGCCGCTGTTCCACATCCAGAGGGCTGTTTGCACTGCGCATGGACTCCAGAAATTCCGGTGTAGTCTGCCGTTCAGCCCGAAGCGAGAACCGTTCTGCAAGATAGTCACGGATGATATAAGTCAGCTTTGTTACAGCGTTTTCTGTGGAAATTTCTTTTCCGCTAAGTGTCGCCCGCAAATCTGAGATCGCATTCAGAGCTGTGACCCAGGGCGGCATTTGCGATTTTTGTCCGCGTATTTTTGCCCGGATAAAGAGCCAGATAAGGATGCCAAGGACGAAAACAGCGGCTCCGCAGAGATACCAGATCCATCTTCTGTTTTTCTTCTCTTCCGGAGAAAGAGAAACCTGCTGTTCAATATCTAGTTTTTCATTGAGATCGCTTTCTGCCAGTTTGACTTTGAACCCCGGGATCTTCGCCTTTACAACTGCTCTGCCGTCGGGTCCGCCTTCGCAGAGGATGCTGACAGGTGTTGCCGGATAGTCTCCGTCACGGTAAGGCTGAACCCAGACAGTGACGTTCCAGAGTCTTGTTCCCCACATCCACTTTCCGGGCTTGATTTCTGCCTCCCTGAACTCCTGCAAGCCTTCCTTCGGGGTTATATTTGCGTTAACAGGCATGAGGCTCCAGGAGGTTTTGACCAGGAACGTACAGGGGATTTTTTCTCCGATCCCGGCTTCTTTTGTCTTAAAGAGCGTTCCGGTGATTTCCGGTACGGATTTTGTGTTCGTGCACTGGTTCCATTTTACGAGAAAAACTCCGGCACCGATCGCGGTAATGGCAAACAGAACCAAAAATATAATGATGATAACTTGTACGAACCGTTTCATTCTGTCACCCGTTTTTCCGTCTGCGCATCCGGAAGAAGTTCATGATGGGGACGACCGGATCTTCCCCGCAGAACAGCTCCACAACGTCAACTTTCGCCCTGCGGAACAGTTCCGCAACGGCATTCCGTTTTTCTTTGACTTTTTTTCCGAAAAGCGATCTTGCTTTGGCGGAAGCGGCATCGAACCAGGAGATTTCCCCGGTCTCGGCATCTTCCAGAGAAAGCATGGAAAGTTTCGGAAATCCGACTTCCATTTTATCCGAGATCCTGATGGCGGTGAGATCGTGGCGTATGTTCAGGATCTTCAGCTGTTTTTCGTAGGGGAGATCAGAAATGAAATCGCTGATCAGGAAGATCACTGATTTCCGTTTCAAATTTTTTGCAAGGGAATCCATGGCGTGCCCGATATCCGTTCCTGTCGATTCCGGTTCAAAGGCAAGCAGATCCCGGATCAGACGCAGAACATGAGATTTTCCTGACTTTGGCGGGAGCCAGAGTTCCGTCTTATCGGTAAAGACGAGCAAGCCCACTTTGTCGTTGTTGCGGATGGCACTGAGTGCGAGAAGGGCAGCGATCCCCGCCGCTTCCTCCCGTTTGCTGCTGCCGGCTTTTCCGAACGAGAGAGAAGCCGAAGCATCAACAGCCAGGATCACGGTGAGTTCCCGTTCCTCCACATATTTTTTGATATATGGAGTTCCCATTCTGGCAGTCACGTTCCAGTCAATATCGCGGACATCGTCATCGGGGGTGTATTCTCTGACTTCAGAAAATTCGATCCCGCGTCCTTTGTAAACGCTGTGCCAAGCCCCGCCGGTCAGCTCTTCCACGAGCCGCCGGGACCGGATCTCGATCTTCCGGACTTTTGCCAGCAATTCCCTTGTCTGCATCATTCCTCACCTCACATCAGGGAGTTTTCAGTTCCTCAAGGATCTTTGTGATCAAATCATCGGCACTCACATTTTCCGCTTCTGCTTCATAGGAAAGCATGATCCTGTGCCGGAGAACATCGTGAGCGATATCCTTCACATCCTGCGGTGTCACATAGGCGCGACCTTCCATGAATGCAAGTGCTTTGGAGGCAAGGACAAGCGCGATCGTGGCGCGGGGGGATGCTCCGTACTGGATCAGCGGGATCAACCCGGAAAGTTTGGTGTTCTGCTGCCGTTCGGAGAGTTCTGCATGATGTTTCGGACGGGTTGCAAAGACAATGTCAAGAATATATTCCAACAGTTTCTGATCCATATAGATCTTATCGACCATTTTTCTTGCGGCAGTGATATCTGCCAGAGAAGCAACCGTCATCGCCTGCGGGAAAAATTCCGGATGGGCATTATTTTCAGCAATGAGCCGTTCTTCTTCCCGGGTAGGATAATCCACTCTCAACTTGAACAGAAAACGGTCGATCTGAGCTTCCGGAAGAGGATAGGTCCCCTCCTGCTCAATGGGGTTCTGAGTCGCAAGCACCAGAAACGGTTCCGGCATTTTACAAGTGGTTCCACTGATGGTCGCCTGACGTTCCTGCATACATTCCAGAAGTGCGCTCTGAACCTTTGCCGGGGCACGGTTGATTTCATCTGCCAGCACGATATTCGCAAAAACAGGTCCCTGCTTGACTGTAAAGGTATGCTCTGCCGGATTGTAAATATTGGTTCCGATCACATCGGCGGGAAGAAGGTCAGGGGTGAACTGGATCCGGGAAAATTTTCCGTCAAGAGCCTTTGCAAGTGTTTTGACAGCAAGTGTTTTAGCCAGACCGGGCAGTCCTTCCAGAAGAACGTGTCCATCTGCAATCAATGCGGCAAGAAGACGGTCAATGAGCTTGTGCTGTCCGGAAACGATTCGGCTCATTTCGGCTTTCAGCGGACGGAGAAATGCGGATGCCGCAGTGATCTCCCCTTGCAATTTCTGTAAATCTTCCTGAGTCATAGTTCTATTCTCCTCAATAAATTGATTTTTCTCTCATAGACACAGACGGTTTTAAAATTGTTCACCGTCCTTGAACAGATCCGGGAATTTTTCGCGCCACACAGCCGGAACCGGTGCTTTGAAGTGGATCCCGTCCCAGATCAGCTCTGCCGCATGAAGTGCCTGCCCCGGCAAAATCAGTTTTGCTCTGTCCTCTTCCGTCAGCGCATCATCAATGAAACGGAGAAAGAAGGTTTCGTCCACTCCGTAAAGTTTATCCCCGGCAAGAGGATAGCCCAGGGAACAGAGCGTAGCCCGGATCTGATGAAGTCTCCCTGTGGCGGGTTGAGCTTCCACCAGAGAGAATGTACCGTTTGATGCAATGGGCAGAAGCCGGGTATCAGAACTCTCCGACTCCGGCACTTCTTCTGTTGTGAAACGGCGTTTTTTATGAACAGCGGCATGGGGATCATTGGAAAGATACCCCCGCGCATGGATCGCTTTGTCAAAATTTCCGTGAACGATGGAACAGTAGCGTTTTCCGATTTTTCCCGCCATCATGTCCTGAGTCATACGGGAGGCTGTTTCGGGATCAAGGGCGGCAAGTACAACGCCGGAAGTCTCCCGGTCGAGACGCGTGATGATATGAAGATCATAGCCCAGATCCTCTTTCATGAGATACCAGAGCGTGTGTTTGAAAAAGATCCCGGATGGATGACATGGCAGGTTTCCGGGTTTGTTCACGGCAATATAACGGGAAGTCCGCTCAATGATTTGATAATCGGTTGCAACAGGCGGTTCTTCCAGAGGATTTTTCGGCACAAAAGCGATTTTTTCCCCTGCATGAAGCACACGGGAGGCTTTCGTCTTTTGTCCGTTAAGAAGGATCTCCCCTTCCTGAACGGCTTTTTGCCATTCGGAACGGGAATGGTAGTTGAAGCGTTTTGCAAGAAAAATATCGAGCCGGAGGTCATTTGCCTCCGGCCCGGTAATGATTTCAGAGATCCGTTCCATCAGTTATCGGAAAGGATACCGCCGGAGTCGGCACTGGTTGCCAGCTTTGCATAGCGGCGGAGCCACTTGGAGTTCAGCTGACGGGTTTTGGGAACCCAGTTTTCACGGCGTTTTGCAAGAACATCTTCGGGAACTGCAAGGTTGATGCTGCGGTTCGGAATGTCGATTTCGATGATATCGCCCTCTTCCACCAGACCGATGAGACCGCCTTCCGCAGCTTCAGGGCTGATGTGACCGATACAGGCACCGTGGGTCGCCCCGGAGAAACGTCCGTCAGTGATCAGTGCCACAGATTCGCCGAGCCCCTGACCCATGATGTAACTGGTGGGTGCAAGCATTTCCTGCATACCGGGTCCGCCTTTGGGTCCTTCATAACGGATCACAACAACGTCGCCGGCTTTGACTTTTCCGCCGAGGATCCCGGCACAGGCATCTTCCTGACTTTCAAAGATCACAGCAGGACCTTTATGGACAAGCATGGACGGTGCAACACCGGCAGCTTTCACAACGCCGCCGCGTTCTGCAAGGTTTCCGAAGAGAACAGCAAGTCCGCCGGATTTGCTGTAGGGATTTTCCACGGTACGGATGACGGTTCCATCGGGAGCGGGAGCTTCAGCAGCAGCTTCGCCGATGGTCTTGCCGGAAACGGTGATGGCATCTGCTTTGACCGTACCCATCTTGGAGATTTCCTTGAGGATCCCCATGATACCGCCTGCAAGACGGACATCTTCCATGTGGTAGTGGCTGGAGGGAGCAACTTTGCAGATGTTCGGAGTCATGCGGCTGATTTCGTCCATCTTGTGAAGGTCGAGTTTGACACCTGCTTCGTTTGCGACTGCCAGAGTGTGAAGAATGGTATTGGTGCTTCCGCCCATTGCCATATCCATGACGAGAGCGTTATAGAACGCATCAGCGGTTGCGATCTGTCTCGGAAGAGGACCGTTTGCCTTTGCCATTTCAACGATACGGCGGGCAGATTTCTTCCAGTGTTCGATTCTTTCTTCGGAATCAGCAGCAATGGAACCGTTTCCGGGGAGTGCGAACCCGAGGACTTCGCAGAGACAGTTCATACTGTTTGCGGTGAACATACCGGAGCAGGAGCCGCATCCGGGGCAGGCATCACATTCCAGCTGTTCCAGTTCCTGATCGTTCATCTTGCCGACGGAGTGACGGGCAACACCTTCAAACACGGAGTTCAGGTCGCTGTCATGACCATCGAATTTCTTACCGGCACGCATGGGTCCGCCGGAAGCGAAGATGGTGGGGATGTTGAGACGCATGGTTGCCATGAGCATACCGGGAACGATCTTGTCGCAGTTGGGGATGCAGATCATAGCATCGAAAGGATGAGCGGATGCCATGGATTCCACACAGTCGGCGATGAGTTCGCGGCTGGGCAGAGAAAATTTCATTCCGGAGTGACCCATTGCGATACCGTCGCAGACCGCGATGGTGTTGAATTCAAAGGGAACGCCGCCTGCTTTGCGGATCTCTTCACAGATGAGCTTTCCGACTTTGTCCAGGTGACAATGTCCGGGGACGATTGAGGTGTAGGAGTTGCAAACGCCGATAAAAGGCTTGCCGAAGTCTTCCGTTTTGAGTCCAGTCGCGCGGAAAAGAGAACGGTGCGGCGCACGTTCCAAGCCGTCTTTCATGATACTGCTGCGCATTTTTTTCTGACTTTCCATGATTTTTTTTTATTTCAGGGGTTGAAATTTCACCGTAAAATGTATATAATATATAGAATTTTACGGGGCATTCTGTGTACTTGGGTATAATGTAGCACGGAGTTTCCCATTTTACAATCTCAAGAGGTGAAAAATGTTTAATAATTTGACAGATAAGCTGCATGATGCCTTGCGGAAACTCCGCGGCGTGGCTTCTCTCTCGGAATCAAATATCTCGGAGGCGATGAATGATGTCCGCACAGCAATGCTGGATGCAGACGTCAACCGTGAGGTGGTTGATGAGTTTATTTCCGAAGTGCAGAAGAGTTGTCTCGGCAGTGATGTGATCCGCAGTATCACTCCCGGTCAGATGGCGGTCAAGATCGTCAATGATAAACTCGTGGAACTTATGGGTCCTGCAGAGGCTCCCCTGAATTTTGAACCGCAGATCCACCCCAACGTGGCAATGCTCGTCGGTCTTCACGGTTCCGGTAAAACCACAACCACCGCAAAACTGGCTCTCCATCTTTCCAAGCATGGAAGAAAACCCTTGATGACTGCTTGCGACGTCTACCGTCCGGCAGCTATCGACCAGTTGGAGATCCTCGGAGTGGAGACCGGCTTGCCCGTTCACTCCCAGCGCGGAAATATGGATGTCTGTGCCATTGCTAACGATGCAATCGCCAAAGCACGCGCAGCAGGGAACGATTACGTCCTGCTGGATACTGCCGGACGTTTGCAGATCGATACTGATATGGTACAGGAACTTGTCCGGTTGAAAGAGACGGTCCGTCCCCAGGAAATCATTCTTGTCGCGGATGCCGCTCTCGGTCAGCAGGCTGTTTCTGTTGCAAAGCACTTCCACGAAGCTCTCGGGATCACCGGTATTATTCTGACAAAACTGGATGGTGATGCCCGCGGCGGTGCAGCTCTTTCCATCAAGAAAGTCACCGGATGTCCCATCAAATTCATGGGTGTGGGCGAAAAACTGGATGAACTGGAAGTGTTCCATCCGGATCGTATGGCATCCCGTATCCTGGGAATGGGGGATATCGTTTCTCTCGTGGAACGTGCCGCAGAAGAGATGGACAAGGAAGAAGCCCGGAAGCTTCAGGAAAAACTCAAGAAAAACGACTTCGATTTTGAAGATTTCCTTTCCCAGCTCCGTCAGATGTCCCGTATGGGCGGGATCGAATCCATTCTGAAACTTCTTCCCGGCGGAAACAAACTTGCCGGAATGGGTGATCTTGATACATCCAAGTTCAAGCAGATGGAAGCGATCATCTGTTCCATGACAAAGAAAGAGCGCGCGACTCCGGAAATTCTTGATATGTCCCGCCGGAAACGTATTGCCAAAGGCAGCGGAACCAATGTGGACGAAGTCAGCCAGCTGATCAAACAGTTTGTAAATATGCGCAAGATGATGAAATCCACCGGTATTTTCGGAAAACTGTTCTCCTCCGGCTCTCTGCCGTCATCGCTTGGTGATCTCGGCGGATTGGCTGGCATGGGCGGTCTCGGCGGCGGTATGGGCGGGTTCCGTCCCTCCTTCTCACGCGGTTCCAATTTTACACCTCCCAAGAAAAAACGGAAGAAAAAATAAGGTGCAGCTATGGCAGTATCCAATGAGATCTGGATCATTTCCGGAGAATCCTCCGGAGATCTTTACGGCGGAAAGATCGCTCAGGAATTGAAACGTCAGGATCCCTCCCTGAAGATCAAAGGGATGGGCGGCTTGAACATGCGCCGTGCAGGTGTTGAGATCATGGTGGACTCCACGGAACTCGGCGTGATCGGGATCGTGGAAGTTCTGGAAAACATTTTCAAATTCATCAAGATCTTCTTTTTCCTCGTCAAAGAAGCGAAACGTGTCCGTCCCCGTGGGGTGGTCATGGTGGATTATCCCGGGTTCAATCTCCGTTTTGCCAAAGCTCTCTGGAAACTGGGGATCCCTGTGGTTTGGTATATCAGTCCCCAAGTGTGGGTCTGGCGCAAAGGAAACATCAAAAAATTGGCAAAATACTGTAAAAAAATGCTGGTTATCTTCCCCTTTGAACCGGAAGTCTATAACGGTTCCGGTCTGGATGTGGAATTTGTCGGACACCCCCTGGTGGAAATTGTTCAGGAACGCACGGATCCGGCAATCGAACGGGATCCGGAAACGGTTCTTCTTCTGCCCGGAAGCCGGAAAAAAGAGATCAAATATCTTTTGGAACCGTTCCTGGAAACTGTCTCCATCCTGAAAATGCGGCATCCGGAGCTTTCGTTTGTGATCTCAGCCCCCCGCGAAACGATTCTGGGGATGATCCGGGAAGGAATCGCAGATTTCCGCAAAAAACATCCGGGAAAGATCCTGCCGGAATTGGAGCTGACTTCCGGAAAGACTTCATTCTGGCAGCAGAGATGCACCTGTGGGCTTGCCGCATCCGGTACGGTCACGGTGGAATGTGCCATTGCAGGTCTGCCGCTGGTAGTGGCTTATAAGCTGAATAAGATCACCTTCATGCTGGCGCGTCTGATCATCGGAAAACTCTTCCGGGGATTCTTTACCATGGTGAACATCATTCTTTATAAAAATGTGTTCCATGAGTTCCTGCAGCACTTTATTGTGCCGGAAACTCTGGCGGATGAAGTGGAGATGCTTCTCCCCGGCGGATCACGTCGTGAGGAAGTCGATCAGGATATGAAAGCCATGACCGATGCCCTGCGCGGCGGTTCCGAAGGCGCAATGAAGAAAACTGCAAAAGCGATCCTTGAGGCTTGCCGTTGATTATGGATAACGATGTGACCAGACCTCCCAGAGGGAATTTTCATCCATTTGACCTCGATGAAGCTGAAACGATTCCGTCCGGGATCACCCCCCGGCATACCGGAAGGTTTTCGATTGGTGATTTGATCATCGAACGTTACAAAGTCCTTTCTGAACTCGGTCAGGGCGGAATGGGGGTTGTTTACAGATGCTTTGATGAAGTCTCCGGAATTGAGATCGCATTGAAAGCCCTGCCTCCGGAATTGAGTCATAATTCTCTTGAGATGGAGGATATCAAAGAAAACTTCCAGCTCGTGTCGAAACTGATCCACCAGAATATTGCAATTACCAAAAATCTGGAACGGGATGAACGGTCAGGGGATTATTATCTCATCATGGAGTGCTGCGAGGAGGAAAATCTGCGGCACCTGATACGACAGAAGAGAGGGCCCATGAAGCTGGATGATGTGATCCCCATCATCCGGCAGGTCGCAGATGCCCTGGATTATGCGCACGATGAAAATGTGCTGCACCGCGATATCAAACCCGGGAATATTATGATCAACAGCCGGGGTAAAATCAAAGTTCTGGACTTCGGTCTTGCCGCCCAGATCCATACCAGTATGAGCAGGGTCTCCAATGCTTATCACGGAACCTCCGGGACGGGTCCTTACATGGCTCCGGAACAGTGGCGCGGACGCGCTCAGGGGGCTTCGGCTGACCAATATGCTCTGGCTGTAATGACCTATGAAATGCTCGCCGGACATCTGCCCTTTGAAAATCCAGATCCGGCTGTCCTGCGGGAAGCCGTGTTGAATGAATCTCCCGAAAAAATACCCGGGCTCCCTGCGCAAACCATGTCTGCAATTATCCGGGCTATGAACAAAGAGCCGTCTGCCAGATTTGAGAGATGTATTGATTTTGTAAATGCCCTGCGGGGAAAAACAATTGAACCCGCAATCCCCAAAAAAGCATTTCAGGCGGAACCCGTAAAAGCATTAAGCAAAAAAGAACGGATTCAATATTTTGATTTGCTTTCTGATTTGGAAGAGGCTTTCAGCGAGCCTCCGGAAGATCCGGTTTTACAGAAACAATTTAACGCTTTGCAGCAGGATTTTGAACTCATCCGGGATTCAGAACAGAATACTGATGCTCTGCAGAAGCTCCGGCAGATCAAAACAACGCTGGGGGGATTGGAATCCACTTTTCAGAACATTCGCGAAGTACAAAGTTTACTTGCTGAGACAGAGCAGCTTGAAGAAGAAATGCTGAAATTTGGAAAGCCAACTGCGAAAGAGTACCGGGATATCAAACGGAAAGTCGAACTTTCCATGGCAGACCGGGACTACGATGTCGCTGTTTATTATCTGAAAAACTATAAAGACTTTATATCTCAACAGCTTGCCGTATTTCCCGAATATGCTGAAGCTGAAGCAAAACGCCGCAAGGCTGAGGCAGATGCAAAGTGGGAAGCCTGGGAAAAACAGCGGAGGGAAGCTGCATATGCTGAAGCTGAAGAAGCAAAACGCCGCAAGGCTGAGGCAGATGCAAAGTGGGAAGCCTGGGAAAAACAGCGGAAAGAAGAGCAAAATACTAACGCTGAACAGCCTGCAAACACAGAAAAACAAAATACAGATACAAAAGACACCATTATAGGATGTGTCACCCTCGTAATTATTATACTGATCATCGGCGGCTGTATTTCAGGCTGTTGATCCGCAAAAAAAGGAACAGAATATGTCAGACCGTGAAATAGCAAAATTTGATAAGGCTATGGGGTACAGGAACGAAACGCTTGACGGCATGGATTGGTATTCTGTGGATGCCCCCAATGTGGAACTGAATGGACTTTACTGGCGGAAACCCGGCGAGGCGTTCCGGCGGATCCCTTTCACCAGCAAGGTGTCCGATGGCGTGGATTTTCTTGCATGGCACACCGCCGGAGTCATGCTCCGGTTCAAAACAGACAGCCAGGAAATCAAAGTCAATGTCAAAGTCGGGCATTCCAGCCGGATGGATCACATGGCACACGTCGGGAGCATGGGATTTGATATCTATCTCGGCAGCGGTTCTTCCAAATTTTTTGCCGGAAGCACCCGGTTCGATCATAACAAAGATGAATATAATGTCAAGTTTTTTGAGCCTTTTCCCACAAAGAAAATGCGGGAATTTACCATTCATTTCCCGCTCTATTCCGGGGTGGAATCCTTCCGTCTCGGCGTGAACGAAGGGGCTGTTGTCGAATTGCCGACCCCGTGGAAAGATCCCCGTCCGGTGGTGGTTTACGGAACCTCCATCCAGCAGGGCGGCTGCGCATCCCGTCCGGGAATGTGCCATACAAACCAGATCAGCCGGATGCTTGACCGTCCATTTATCAACCTTGCTTTTTCCGGCAGCGGAAAGGGCGAACCGGAGATGGCTGAGCTGATCGCTCAAATCAAAGATCCCGCTATGATCGTGCTGGATTATGATGCCAATGCTCATTGCGACGGTTTGGAGGCAACGCTTCCCACGTTCATTGATATCATCCGGAAAGCTCACCCTGAAGTGCCGATCCTGCTGGTTTCAAGATTGCCGTTCAAAGAAGAGTGCATTGAAGCTCCGGCATATAAGGAAGACCGTTTCCGTTATACCGCCATCCACATGGCAGAGCTGAAACGCCGCAGGGATATGGGCGACAAAAATATCCATTTTCTCGACGGCTCAACTCTTTACGGTCCGGATCCCTCCGAATGTACTGTTGACGGCTGTCATGCGACAGACCTCGGGTTTTACCAGATTTCCAAGCGGATGGCTCCGGTCATCGAACGGATCCTGACCCAATTCTGAGCCGACTTACAGGGGCTGTTGCAAAACCAGAAATTTTACAATAGCCCTTATTTTATTGTTTGAGCATTGAAATCATTTGCAGACATCCATGTCTGTATATAATGTAGACGTTTTTATCAGTCTGCTCAAATGTCTTGATTGAGGGAGCTGC
>JAFTJI010000011.1 GCA_017456495.1 Lentisphaeria bacterium
TCCTTTTTCCCCTCCTCAAACTCCACCCCTTTTTTCCAAACCTTTTTGCGGCATTCCGATTTTTACGATGTAAAAATCGAAATGCCATCTTAAAGTTGAAATAGCAGAAGGATTTACCAACCTGTATGGGGAACAGCGCTTAAAATATAATGTTTCCAACCAGGTTTGTCAAATATCAAACGATGAAATAAGGAAAATATGAGAGAATTTTTTTTGTTATTCATGGATTCGTATCTTGACAAAAAAACAATATTGTATTATAATACTCTGTAACGATAAAGAGAATAGGATTCAAGGGAAAATGACCATTAAGGAAATAGCGAAACAGTTGGGGTATTCAACAACCACGGTGTCTGTTTGTCTTTCCAATCGTGAAAATGATCCCCGTTATAAAATTCTTCCGGAGAAGGCAGAACAGATCCGGGAATATGCAAGATCCTGCGGTTATACTCCGAACTTGAACGCAAAGAAACTGAGACTTTCCGGAACAAATAATTCTGTCGGATTGCTGTTTCGGGAAAGAGCCGGAATGGAACGCCAGTTTCATTCTATGAACAGAGTTATCTCCAGATTGAATGAGTTGAATATCAACTATCAGGTTCTCACTTACAGGGACCGTCATGTTTCTGATGCTTTGAGTCTTCTGAAAGGTTTGCAGGTGAAGCATGTGATCTCATTCAGTCCGATGATAGAGCCTTGCAGCATAAAACACCCGAACTCCCTTCGCCGGATCGATGCGGAAGCAAGCCGGAAAGTTGATGAGTTTTTGAATGATTGGAAGTATGTTGAAACCCTGTTGAAGGATATGACGTTATATTCCGTCAATTATCTTTTCCCTGTTCCAGTGAACGGCGGCATCCGGAAAGGATTGGTTCGTATGGGAACGGATATCGGCAGATTCATGCGGGCATGGATCAAAAAAATCAACGATTCCGGGCAGGGACCTGTGGTAGTTGCCAGCTGGTGCGGTGAGGAAGAACAGATGCTGGAAGAGGGGCTGCTTCAGTGCAAAGAGCATATTTTGTATCCCTCTTTCACATTGAACCGTTATGAAGAGGGGATTGCTTTTGGAGAGCATCTCTGCAAATTATATAAAAAGCATCCATTCCGGACGGTGTTTATTGGAAATGACAGTTTGGCAGCGGGGATTATGCCAGTATTGCTGGATCATGGATTCCGCATTCCGGAGGATATCGGAGTCATCGGATTCGGGGATGATGAAGGGTGTCCCTGTTTCCGTGTTCCTCTGACGACTTTTGATTGCAATATCGCGGGAAATGCGCTTGAAATCATAGAAGGGATCGCCTCGAACAGAACTTCTTTTGAGAACAAAGAAGAGGATTTTACGTATGTCGAACGAAAATCTTTCCGAATGAGGTATGAATAAAAACGGTTTTTTTGATCTAATCTGTAACGATACAGAATAGATTTTTTCAAGGAGGATAAAAGAGTAAAAAATGGTGAACCGGAACTTTGACCGGAATAATGATTCCGGACATTTGTTTTTTTATCAAAGATATTTTTAACGAATCTGTAACGATACAGAGCTTAACTGAAAGGATGTTTGAGATGGGGAAGAAAAAACAGGAGTCATTGCAGTACAGAGTGTTCTGGACATGGGATCATTCCACAAATTGGTGCATGAACCAGGTCGGAAAACAAAATTCCGGGGTCGGAAACGTTTATACCAAAAAATCGGAAACCTTTGTGGAGGATTACAAACGGGCGGTGGACTTCTGTCAGGCAAACGGCATTGATGCTATCGGGATCGTTGGAATGCTCCGTGACGGTCACGGGAGCTTTGAATCTGCCCGCCGCATTTGCGGTTATGCCCGGGAACACGGCGTGAGAATTTATCTGATCACCGGACTTTACTCTTACGGCGGACTTTATTACGAAGGGGATTCCGAGTTTTCTCTTGACCGGTTCCTTGAAAAAAATCCGGAATGTATGGCTCGATGGGTGGACCGCCAGCCGTTCTACTGGACGTTCTGCAATCCCCATGGACACAAGCGGCAGCCTGTCGGTTGTCCTTCCAGTGAACCGCTTCACAACTTCCTGATGGATTCTCTTGACTATGTTTTCCATGCGATCCCCGAACTGGGCGGGGCTCAAATCGAAGCCGGAGACTCTTTCATTTGTATGTGTGACAAATGCCGGGAAAGACGTGCTGCCATGCGCGGCGGGGAAGAGCAGCTTCCCTTAACCAGCATGAGTGATATGGCAAAAATCTACCCTGATGCCGTTGATGTCATTACCAAACGCAACCCTGATGCGTGGGTGATTTGCGAATCCTATACTCACTTCCTTGATTGTAAATTTTTCAACGATCCGACGTCTCCGGCATTGAAAGCGATTTCCAGTATGCCGGATCATGTTTTCTGGCAGTGGAAATGCGATAAACGTCTGCGGGAAAACACTTGGACGGAACAAGACCGTCTTCCGGAACCCATGCGGAAATTCCGTCATATTATGCGGGCTCACAGCGGAACCCAGTGGGTTGGCGGACGTCATACTTTGGCGATCGACGAGATCCGCAGACAGTGCCGTCTCAGTTACACTTCCGGAATCCAGGGCGTTTCCATGTTCGGTGAAGGTTCTGATTTCCACGCCAATGCGGAGCTGAACTACAAAGCCCTGAGTTACTTCTCACGTCACCCCATGGCAAGTTGTGAAGATTATGCAAAAGATGTCATGGCTCCGCTGTTGGGTGGTGATGAACTGGCTCTCCGTTATCTTGAGTTCGGTGTCCTGAACAGAACGCCGGAAAAGATCCGCGCAGCCATGCCGGAAATGGCAAAGATCATCGGAAAACTGAAAGATCCGGATACCATCCGCCGCTGGGTTTACCTCACGTCTTTTCTGAATACTTTCAGTTGGGAGTATGAAAAGAAGAGGGAGAGAAACAAAACAGATAACGTTGAGTTTAAAATAGGATAACGGAAAAGACTGAAATTGTTGGAATTAAACAGAACGAACGGAACCGAAAAACAACATTAACGGGAAAGAGAGAGAAAATGAAACGTAGAATTAATTTGAATGAAAAGGTAAGTTCCAAACGAATGCCATTTACCCTGATCGAATTACTGGTAAGTGCTGCTTGTCAAATAGGTGTTTTACCGTTGTATTGCCTCAAAAAAATTCATAAAAACTGCACATCCTTACGCCCGTCAGGGCGCACTTCACGTTTGCCGCAGGCAAACTCTTCACACCTTCACATCTTCACTCAATCAGCGTTCA
>JAFTJI010000071.1 GCA_017456495.1 Lentisphaeria bacterium
AATATCGGGCGCGTGTATTCTTATCAGGGAAATTATACCTCTGCGCTGGAATACTTCCAGAAAGCTTTGACGATCCGGAAGAAAGTATTGCCGGAAAATCATCCTGATATCGCCACAAGTTATAACAATATCGGGCTTGTGTATGCTAGTCAGGGTAATTATACCGCCGCGCTGAAGAATCTCCAGAAATCGTTGGCGATCCAGAAGAAAGTTTTACCTGAAAGTCATCCAGAGATCGCCCAAAGTTATAGTAATATTGCAATTGTATTATACCGAAAAAACGATTACAAAAATGCATATGACTATCTGAAAAAAGCCTGTGAGATTACCAAAAAGAGTCTGGGTGAAAAACATCCGACAACACAACAGTATCTTAAAGTTTTGAAAATACTGGAACAAAAACTCAAAGAGAACAAGAAGTAAAATTCAAAAAAAATGGAACAGCCGCCATTTTCCGGAGACTGTTCCATTTTCTTTTTCAGAATCGGTGATTATGCTCTTCCGATCATCTTCAGAGGATTGAGACTTGTCATTTTGACAATATCTTCTGTCACAAAATCCAATGTGCGGAGGAAGTCAGCACATTTTTTCTGGGAGTAGGAAGATCCCACAAGACATCCTTTTTCCGGATTGTGGAATTTTCCGTTGGGTTCCAGAATCGCATCGTTGTTCCAGCAGTTGTAACGTCCCGGAGCAAAGCCGGCAATCGGTGCAGCATCGCTGGTCACGATCACATTATCCACACCTTTGGCACGGACTATACACTTGATCACTTCCGCAGGAAGATGGTGTCCATCCGTAATGATCATTGCGGTCAAATCATCGCAAGCCATTCCGGACCAGATCATGTTTTTATGACGGTTGATCATATTCGGACAGCCGTTTCCGAGGTGAGTCAGGAGTTTTGCACCGGCTTTGGCAGCACGTTCCATATCTTCCAGTTCTGCAAGCTGGTGTCCGCAGGAGACAACCACGCCTTTGGAGACGACATGGGAGATAAAGTCATCCATGCCGGGAACTTCTGCAGCAACGGTCAAAAGCTGAACATAACCGTTGGAACGCTCCATGATATCATCAAAAAATGCTGCATTGGGAGTCTGTACATATTCGGGGATATGGGCTCCGACAGCTCCCGGTTTCGGGGAGATGAACGGTCCTTCCAGATGTGCGCCGGGGATCTGATCCAGCAAACCGTGAGTTTCAGCGGCATGGTACATCACGCCCAGATTCCGGAGATAGACTTCCCGGGAGCTGGTCACGATCGTGGGCAGAAACAGATAAGTTCCGGATGCAAAAATATGATCGGCTGTTTTCAGAAACTGATCTTCAGTCAGGTCGGGAGCGGAAAAATCCACTCCCATGTAGCCGTTGATCTGAAGATCAACATAACGGATGTTATCTGACATGATTCACCTTACTTTTTGGTGCAGAGATCCCGTGTAAATTTGCTGAGTTCAGCTGCAGCAGGAACGTCACAGAAGGTGCGGCAATCTTTGTGCAGACGGATCACAGATGCGGGATGTTCGGTGCAGAGCTCGCCTTCGAATGTGATTCTGACTGCGTAAGCCTTGCGTGCATCGGGGACGGTGTTAACGATGGTGTTCGCCTTCATGATCTGGCGGACACTCATGGAGATCGCCTGTTTGGGAACATCTTCGAGGGTCGGGAACCAGCCTTCGCCGAGCTGCTGCTTGCGGCAGACTTCGTCGAGATTTACAACGAGATAGGGAGTTTCGTTGTCGAAATCAGCCGGGGGATCGTTGAATGCGATGTGACCGTTTTCGCCGATACCGATGAAAGCGACGTCGATGGGCTTTTCCTGAAGTTTTGCACCGAGTTCATCACAGAATGCACGGAGGTCTTCCGCTTCGCCGTTGACAAGGTTGACCTCTTTCATCTTGACGGGCAGTTTTTCCACGAAACGTTCGGTCAGATACTTGCGGAAACTTGCGGGATGGCTCACAGGAAGTCCGACATATTCATCAAGGTGGAACATCGTGACTTTTGACCAGTCGATTCCGGGTTCTTTCAGCAAAGCTTCCTGCATTTCAAACTGGCTTGCACCGGTTGCGAGGATGATACGGCATTCGCCTTTTTCAGCGATAGCCTGACGGATGCGTTCTGCACCGAACTTTGCAGCTTCTGCGCCGCATTCCTGCTTGTCTTTGCAGATCATGAGATTCATTGTTTTTTTCTCCTTATGTGATTGGTTTGGTTTTATATCATCATTTCCCCCATCCGGAACGCGGCACCGCGGGCGGCACTGTTTCTGCCGAACCGGGCGGATCGTACACGGACAGGATAATCTTTTTTCAGGACAGCTTCCAGTTTTTCGGCGAAATCCGGTGAAAAATCAGCAAATCTTCCGGACAGGATGAGAAGTTCAAAATCCATAATGGAAAGCACCTGCTCCAAGCCATCGGCACACAATGCAAGAATGCTGTCTGTCCCACAGGCTTTGATACGGGTAAGCGAAAGAGCATCTTCAAATCTCAAACCGCAGTTCAAACGTAAATTTCTGATTTCACCGGCAGAGGAGTGACGCCCTTCAAAAATTTTGCCATCGCACCAGAAAGCGGAACCGATACTTGCACCGAGAGAGATCAGGGCAAAATCCTTTTCCTTGTCCCCTGCCCCGCCGAACGCCTCAGAAACAGCCGCAGCACGGGATCGGTTCCAGATCGTCACGGGCAACCCGGTCGCATGTTCCAGGAGTTCCGGTACAACTCTGCCGCAATGATAGGGATTGATACTTTTTGTAACAGACATTGTTTTTTCGTCAACGATGCCGGATAGAGCGACAGCAACGCCGCTGATTTTTTTTCTTCCGGAAACTTTTTTGATAAGAAGAACGGCTTTATCGGAAAGGTCTTTCAGGTCGGCACGGTTGAAGTCAGTTTCAGCCTCAGCAGTAATCGTTCCGGCATTATCCAGCAGCACAGCACTCATGCGGTCAGTATATCCGAGATCAATTCCGACATAATAGGCCGATTTGCTGTTGACGGTCAGGAGGATCGGAGTTGTCCCCCCGGTAGATTTCCCTTTTCCGCATTCCTTGATCAGCCCGCGATCCATCAATCGTTCCACAACAGAAGAAGCCGTCGGGCGGCTGACAGCCAGCTCCCTGGCAAGTTCCGCTCGGGTTCCCGCAAGATTCCGCCGGATCAGTAAAAATGCTTTTTTCTCAAGTTTGTTCATTAAAAACATTCCGGAATTGTAAAATATTTAACAAAGAATAACTTACTGCATATTATGAAAATATCAAGTTGATTTTTTATTTTTTTTCAAAAAAAACAGCAAAAACTGAACCTCAAGAAAAAAAATATTTGAAATCAGAAAAAAACATTGTATTTTATTGCAGGAGGAAATGATGGCGAAACTTGAGCTTTATTACTGGGGCTATGCTGAAGGTGAGCCCGGACAGACAATCGAAATGCACAGCCATGATTACTGGCAGATCAATCTCGGGATCTCCGGAAAATGTATCTTCCGGACAGAAGATGGAAAACTGACTGCCGGAGCCGGGGATCTTGTGATTTTTCCGCCGGGGATCAGACACGGCTTGAATTATCCGGAACCTTATCTGAGTTATTCATTTAAGTTCAAAACTGATCACCGCGTAAAAAATATGGTTCAATTGATCCATGCAAATGATTTTACAGAAGGAATCTCAAAAGCGATCAAAACGATCATGGAGACAACATTTCCGACGAAATTTTTCGGGGCAATGGAAGGAGCTGTTGTTCTGAAAGAGGACCGTTATCAGATTTTGATGGAATATTTTCTTGCAGGAGTTCTGGAAACGCTGTTTCAGGAGGAAAGCAAACTCTCCGGTCAGCTTTCTACCGTTTACGAAACGATCGCCTCAAACCACGGGCGTTATATCTCTGTTGAAGAGGCAGCAGAGGCATGCGGCTATTCCCGGAACAGGTTCAACGCTCTGATCCGTCAGCAAACCGGTATGACGGCGAAAGATTATCTGAACAAAATCCGTCTGGAAACAGCGCAGAGATATCTGCGCTTCACCTCGTTGCGGATCAGTGAAATTTCTGCGGAAATGGGATTTTCCAATCAATTTCATTTTTCAGATTTTTTCAAACGGATGACCGGCATTGCGCCGCTGCAGTACCGGAAAAAATCCATTCAGGAAGATTCCATTGCCATGCCGGACTGATTTTTTTATCATTTTCTTTCATGACACAGGTATTTTTCGCTTGCAAAGTTATTATTAACGGTTATATTAGCCTGAGTTTCCTATGATAACCCAAAAACAGGAGTATGATTTATCATGGCAAATGACACAACATCTCTCGGTATGAAGAAAGAAAAGAAATTCAAAGGCAAAAAATTCCGTGTTGCGATCATCGGATGCGGTGGAATCTCTCAGGCTCACTTGAGAGCTTATCAGGAGATCCCCGAAGTTGAAATCGTGGCTGGATGCGATATCAAACAGGAATGCCTCGACCGTATGAATAAAGAATGGGGAGTCCCCGTCAAGTCTCTTTACAAAGATTGGAAAGAGATGATCAAGAAAGAAAAGCTGGATGCTGTTGATATCTGTACCCCCAATGGTGTTCACTGCGCTCCCGCGATTGATGCCTGTAATGCCGGACTCCATGTCATGGTCGAAAAACCCATGGCTATGAATGTTGCAGAATGCAAAAAGATGGTTGCCGCCGCAAAGAAAAACAAAGTCAAACTGGCAGTCGGTTTCCAGCAGAGATATCATGACAATGCAGAATTCCTGATCCGTGCCCGCGAAGCAGGAAAATTCGGCGAAATCAAATTCGTCAAAGTTCAGGCTCTCCGCCGGAGAGGGATTCCCAACTGGGGTGTCTTCGGTCAGAAAGAACTTCAGGGCGGCGGTCCCATGATCGATATCGGTGTTCATATGATCGAACTGGCTCACTTCATTATGGGTCAGCCCAAACCGGTCGCAATCAGCGGCAATGTCTGGACCTACCTCGGAAACAAGAAAGCTGAAACCGTTTGTCCGTGGCCCGATTGGGATTACAAGACCTACACGGTGGAAGACCTCGCAATCGGTCAGGTCCGTTTTGAAAACGGTGCGATCATGCAGATCGAATCCTCCTTTGCAGCTCACATTGAAAAAGACGTTCATAATGTTACTTTCATGGGAACCAAAGGCGGCGGAAGTTTCCGTCCGGCAGCGATTTACACTGACCAGGACGGTACAATGGTAAACATTGCCCCCGGATTCCTCCCCAACCCCGATGCAAACTGGACAGTTCTCTTCAAGAACAAGCTCCAGAACTGGATCAACGCAGCAACAAAAGGCACACCGCTTCTGGCTGATGCTGAAGAAGGTATGGTCATCCAGAAGATCCTGAACGGTCTTTATGATGCTGCTGAAGCAGGAAAAGAAATCGAAATCAAGTAAGAGATTTCCTTTACCGATTCACAGGACGGCTTGATCGCCGTCCTTTTTTTTGCCAAGAAATTCACTGAAAAACATTGATTTCCGCCGGAACAGTGCTATATTGCTTGAGATAACTGAAAAGTACAAGGAATTTACGATATGCAGCAAGGAAAATTTATTACGTTGGAAGGTGGCGAAGGAACCGGAAAAACAACCCAGGCAGCATTGTTGGCAAAAGCTCTGGAAGACGCCGGATATCCAGTCCTTCTTTTGCGTTCCCCAGGGGGAACCGCTGTGGCGGAACAGCTCCGGAACATATTGAAGACGAAAACGTCCGGCGAAGATCTTCTGCCGGAAACAGAATTGCTGCTGTTCGGTGCATGTCATTCACAGATGTGCGAGTATGCCGTCAAACCGGCTCTGGCTGAAG